>PLXL01000034.1:0-32462 GCA_003153215.1 Candidatus Dormiibacterota bacterium | reverse complement strand
CCCAACCACCTCCACGCGCCCCAGGCGATCACCGCCCTCGACCTCGGGCTCGCCGCCGTCGTCGATAAGCCGATGGCCCTGGGCACGGGGGAGGCGGGCGCGATGGTGGCGGCGGCCGAGCGAACCGGGGGCGTTCTCGCGGCCTTTCACAACCGAAGGTGGGACAGCGACTTCCTGCTGCTGCGCGAGATGGTCGAGAGCGATCGGCTGGGGGGCCTGTTCCGCATCGAGAGCCGCTTCGAGCGTTTCCGTCCGGAGGTCAACACCAAGTCCTGGCGCGAGGAGATCTCGCCCGAAGCGGGCGGCGGGCTTCTCCTCGACCTCGGCAGCCACCTCATCGACCAGGCCCTGGTGCTTCTCGGCCCGCCGCGCGGGGTGTACGCCGAGATCGCGCTGGCACGGCCGGGGGCGGTCGCCGACGACGACTGCTTCCTCGCCCTGGAGTTTCCGGGCGGCGCCCGGGCCCACCTCTGGATGAGCGTCCTGGCACCCTCGATCGGGCCCCGCTGGCGCGCCTGGGGCAGGCGGGCGGCACTCGAGGTGTGGGGCCTCGATCCCCAGGAGGCGTACATCCGGGCCGGGGGACGCCCCGGCGACCCCGGCTACGGCCAGCCCGACGGGAGCCAGCGCGCGGTGGTCACGTCCGCGGGTGAGGCCGGCCCGGGACACGAGGTGGAGCTCCCGGCCGGGCGGTACGGCGACTTCTACTCCGGCGTGGCGGCGGCGATCCGCGGCGAGGGACCGGTCCCGGTTCCGGCCCAGGCCGGTCTGGACGTGCTGGCGGTGGTCGAGGCGGCGCGGAAGAGCGCGGCAACCGGAACGGTGGTCCGCCCCGAGACCGGAGACTGATCGCGGGCGGGCTCAGAAGCCGTACAGACCGGGAAGGATGGCCAGGGTCACCACGACGTCGGCCACCCCGTGGACGACGATCGCCGGCCAGATCGAGCCGGTCTTCTGGGTGACCCACCCCAGCACGAAGCCGAGCAGCATNNCCCGAAGATCACCGCCTGGCAGGCGTTGGCCACGAGCGGTGAGGTGAGCCGCTCCAGGCTGCCGAGCAGCAGCCCGCGGAACTGGAGCTCCTGGGCAGCGCCCTGGAGCATGTTGGCGGGGACCAGCCAGGGGGCATCCCGCAGCACGGCGACGACCGGCAGCCCCTCGCGCCCGAGCAGGGAGGCGGGGATGAGCAGGAAGACCAGGAAGAAGAGCGCGGTGCCCGCCACCCCGAAGGCCACGGCCCCCCAGCCGAGGTGGAGCAGCCGGAGACGGGGGTGGTCCCGGCGCAGCACCAGCCAGACCAGGCCGAGGATGACCGCGGTCACCGCGAACCAGGCCACCGAGGCGTTGAGGTTGGCCTGGTCGCCGGACTGCTGGACCCCTGCGTCGCCGAGCAGGGCGGGCGCCCCGAGGAACGCCGACCAGCCGAGGGTGATCGCGACCAGGCTGACCAGGACCAGGCGGGCGCGGGCCAGGCTGGGCACGACCAGGGAGACGGCGAGGAGGCCGAGGGCGACGCCGCTGGTCCGGAGGGTGTAGGGGTCGAGGCCGTTGGGGTCGCTGTAGAGGTTGGGAGCGAGCACCACGACTCCGAGCGCCACGGCGGCGATCAGGAGGGGGACGAGCGGCCCCCAGAAGGTCGGGGGCGACGCCGGCGCAGCAGGCGCGGGGCCGGGGTCAGCCGGCGGAGGTGTGGACATCTCGCCAGTGCTCGATGACCTCGGCGACCCTGAGGGCGGGGCTCCCCGCGGCCTCGGCCAGCGAGGTGTTGGCAGCGGGGACCACCTCGACGCCGATGAGGCGGTGGCAGGCGATCAGGAGGTCCATGTCGTCCTCGGCTATGGGCGCGACCGCCATCATCCCGCGCATCACCACCCAGTCGCGGGTGACCTTGTACCCCAGGCCGATCAGCTTGCGCCCGCCCACGGCCACGTCACTGAACCCGGGGCACCAGCCGCCCTCGACGCGGCCGCTGGCAGCGTGCACCCCGAAGCCGGCGAGAGCGGTGCGGAACCAGGCGCTGAGCGAATCATTCATCCAGTCGAGGGGCATCCCGCGCCCAGGAGGGGGCACCCCGACCGCGCAGAGGCCCATCCATCCCGGGCCACCGATGACGAAGGTGCCCCCGGCCGGGCTGGTGGCCAGGCCGGGCAGCCCGGGAAGAGCGGCCACCGCCGCCAGGAGGTCGACCTTGCGGGCCAGTCCCGCGCCGACGGCCACCCTGCGCACCGTGGTGCGGAGCTGCACCGCGACCGTTCCCGGCTCGCCGGCGAGGTGGAGGGGCAGCTCGGGGAGGTCTTCGATGCCGCCCTCGGCGGTGACCTCGGCAACCCGGACCGCCCCGGCACGTGGCCCGACGGGCGAGGGCTCGGCGACGGCGTCGAGCTGCTCGGCACTCACAGGGGGGACGGTAGCGCAGCCCGGCGCGCCGGCCGGCGACGGAAATGACAGGATTGCGAGCCGTGCCCGATCTCACATCGCTGCCCGACCGCCACGTCCACACCGAGTGGTCGTGGGATGCGGCGCACGGCGAGATGCTGGCCACCTGCGCCCGCGCGGTCGAGCTGGGCCTCCCCGCGGTCGCCTTCACGGAGCACGCCGACTTCAACGCCTGGGTGCCGTGCGCCGCCGGCGAGGACGCGTCCGCAGGGGCAGGGTCCCGGAAGGACCCCGGTTCGAGGGGGAGGCTGGCCGCTCCCAGTCGCTGGGACTGGTCGCCGGGGCACATCCCCGGGCATCGCTGGCCGGTGCGGACGCCCGTCAGCCCCACCCGGAGCGGGTACCTGGACATCGCCGGTTACTGGGAGGCGATCGACCGGTGCCGGGCCGCCTACCCGGGCCTCCGCATCGAGTCCGGTGCCGAGCTGGGCGAGCCCCACCTCTTCCCCGACCAGGTCGCGCGGCTGCTCAGTCACCGCCCGCTCGAACGCATCCTGGGGTCGATGCACTGCATCGACGTCGATGGCGAGCTGGTCGACATGAGCGTTCCCGAGCTGCTCGCGCCGGAGCACGCAGCAGGGCGATTCCGCCGCTACCTGATCGCCACCCGCGAGCTGGCGGAGAGCTCCGCTCCCTTCGCCATCCTCACCCACCTCGACTATCCGAAGCGGTACTGGCCGCACGCCACGCTCAGGTTCGACGAGCGGGACTTCGAGGAGGAGTACCGGGCCGTCATGGTCGCGCTGGCCCGNNCCCGGTCCGCTGCCGCTCCGCTGGTGGCACGAGGCGGGTGGCGAGGCGATCAGCTTCGGCAGCGACGCCCACCGACCCGAGGACCTGGGCGCCGGGCTGTCCGACGCGGCCGCGATCGCCGAGGCCGCCGGCTTCCGCCCCGGAGACGACCCCATCGCGCTCTGGCTCCGCGACTGAGCTCTCCCCGGGCGTCCACGGTCCGAACGCCGGGGTCGGACCGATGGCGTCCAGCTCTGTCGGAGCGAGGGCAAAGGGACATCATGGGGTCAGCGCGCTCGCCCTCAGGAGGACTTGGTCATGGTCACTGCCGCCAACGACATCGATATCGAGATGGGAATCACCGCTGGCGAGCGGTCGGCGGTGGCCCGGGGTCTTTCCCGGCTGCTCGCCGACACGTACACCCTCTACCTCAAGACCCACAACTACCACTGGAACGTGACCGGGCCGATGTTCTCGTCCCTGCACCTGATGTTCGAGACCGAGTACATGGAGCTGGCCCTGGCGGTGGATGAGATCGCGGAGAGGATTCGCGCGCTGGGCGTTCGCGCCCCGGCGTCGTACCGCGAATTCTCGGCTCTCGCCGTGATCGCCGAGGACACCGATGCCCCGGACGCCACGGAGATGATCCGGCGGCTGGAGAAGGACCAGGAGGCGGTGGTTCGCGTCGCCCGCGAGGTCTTCCCGGTGGCCGAGGCGGCCCACGACCAGTCCACCCTGGACCTGCTCACCCGGCGGATGCAGATCCACGAGAAGACGGCCTGGATGCTCCGCAGCCTGCTGC
This sequence comes from Candidatus Dormiibacterota bacterium, assembly GCA_003153215.1. GTDB lineage: Bacteria > Chloroflexota > Dormibacteria > Aeolococcales > Aeolococcaceae > Changshengia. Next base: position 28,492 of record PLXL01000034.1, on the reverse strand, counting down.
AGTAGTGGGCGGGGGCCGCACCCTGGCCCTCCCGGGGACCGAGACGCGGCCCTCCATCTGAAAACCGCCGGACGGGCCCGCCCTGCGACCGCCCGCGACCGCGGTGACGCCCGCGGCGGGCGCGACGGGATACGCTGCGCGTGCTCGATCCCAATTCCTGGAGGCCCGGTCATCAGCGTCACCATCCTCATCGGCGGGCAGTGGGGGGACGAGGGCAAGGGAAAGGTCATCGACCTTCTCGCCGGTTCCGTCGACATGGTCGTGCGCTCGCAGGGCGGCGACAATGCCGGCCACACCGTGGTCGTGGAGGGCCAGACCTTCAAGTTCCGGCTGATCCCGAGCGGCATCCTCTCGCCGACCACCACCTGCGTCATCGGCCACGGGATGGTGGTCAACCCCAGGTCGTTCCTCGCCGAGCTCGACGAGCTGCACGCGCACGGGGTCAACACCGACAAGCTGGTGATCAGCGACCGGGCCCACATGGTGATGCCGTATCACCCCGTCTTCGACCGGCTGGGCGAGCAGCAGCGCGGCGACGACCGCCTCGGCACCACCCACCGGGGCATCGGCCCCGCCTACGAGGACAAGGTGCGCCGGGTGGGATTCCGGGTCGGCGACCTCACCAAGCCGGTGTTCCTCGAGAAGAAGCTGCGCTTCGTCCTCCGGCTCAAGAACGAATCGCTGACCCGCCTCTACGGCCACGAGCCGTTCGACGAGCTTACGATCCTCGACGAGTACCTCGAGTACGCCGAGCGCCTGGGGCCGCGCATCCGCGACATCTACCCGATCATTCAGGGGGCGCTGCGCGAGGATCGGCGGATCCTCTGCGAGGGCGCGCAGGGGGCGATGCTCGACCTGGACCTGGGCACCTACCCCTACGTGACCTCCTCGGCGCCGACCGCCGGAGGGGCGCTCACGGGGAGCGGCATCCCACCGTCCAAGGTCACCCGGACCATCGGCGTCTTCAAGGCCTACACCACCCGGGTCGGCTACGGCCCCTTCCCCACCGAGCTGGAGGGGACCCTGGGCGAGCTGATCCGCGAGGTCGGGAGCGAGTTCGGCACGGTGACCGGGAGGGCGCGCCGGGTGGGCTGGTTCGACGCGGCGGTCGCGCGCTACTCGGTCAACACGAGCGGCATCGACTCGATGGCGATCACCAAGGTGGACGTCCTGGACCAGATCGAGACGCTCCGGATCGCGACCGGCTACATGAGCAAGGGAGAGCACTGGGATCACCCCATGTCCAACATCTCCCATCTCAAGCACGCCGAACCCGTGTACGAGGAGATGCCCGGCTGGCTGACCTCCACCAAGGACTGCCGGCGGTTCGAGGACCTACCCGCCGCCTGCCAGGCTTACATCGAGCGCCTCGGCGAGCTGGCCGGCGCCCCGGTGGACGTGGTTTCCGTCGGCCCGGACCGGGAGCACACCCTGGTACGCCGCTCCATGGTCTGAGTTATCCTGGCCCGGCTCGTCGGCGGCCGCCGCCGGCCCGGGCGGGGATGCTCCCTGCGCCACATCTGTTTCGGCCGCCCTTTGGAACCAATTCGGATCGCCACCGCCATCAGGAACTTGAACTCCCCACGCCACCGGCTGCGGCCGCAACGGCTCGCGGCACCGCTGGTGGCCGGAGCCGCCGCCGCGCTCCTACTCACCGCTGCGCTCTCCGGGCCCGTCGGCGCGGCCGGCTGGGCGCCCGCGGGGAGCCTCTCCGGGCTGGGGAGCGGGAAGATCTGGCAGGTCGCCTTCGCCCCGCAGAACCCGCTGCTCGCCGCCGCCGCGACCGACAACGGCGTCTACGTCAGCGCCGACGGGGGTAACACCTGGAACGCCTCCGGGCTCCGCGGCTCACGAGCTTGGGCCGTCGCCTTCAGCGACCAGCCGGGTGAGGGGGTGGCCATCTACGCCGGTCTCGCGGACTCCGGCATTCGAGTGTCGCTCGACAACGGCACCTCCTGGTCCAACGACTCCGTCGGCCTCCCGAACCTGGACGTGAGGGACATCGCGGTGACCACCGACGGGCTGGCCGCCGGCACCGACGACGGGGTGGCCCTCTCCGCCGCCGGCGTCACCTGGTACTCGGGCGGGCTGACGGGCGTCAGCATCAGCGCCCTGGCGGGCGTCTCCGGCCCCTCGGGGCCGGTGTTCCTCGCCGGGGTCGACTATCCGAACTCCGGGTCCAACTTCCTCTACCGGCGCAATCCGACCGACGGGCAGTGGCAGCCGATCAACTCGGGGCTGCCGTCCGGGGATGTCGTGAACTCGATCGGCATGGGCCCGACCTCCAAGACGGTCACGACCAATCCCCTCCTGGTCACCACGGTCAAGGGGACGTACCGCTCCGGGAACGGGGGCACGTCCTGGACCTCGAGCACCGGCATCCCCCAGAACACCTACCTCACGGACGCCACCTTCAGCCCGCTGGACCCCAACCTCGTCTATGCCGGAGCCGACGCCGGCGGGAGCAGCGGGGGCGGCCTCTTCCGTTCCACCGATGCGGGCCAGAGCTTCACCGCCGCCAACCAGGGGCTCCCGACCGACCACAGCGCCGGCGAGCCGGCACGCCAGGAGGTGGAGAGCATCGCGGTGTCTCCCGGGCATCCGTACGCGACGGTGATCGCCGCGCTCGACCCGTACCAGGGTGACGCGTCCATCTACCGCGAGGTGGACGCGACCGCACCGTCCCCCCCGGTGCTGACCACCGCCTCGGCCGGCATCGCCACCCTTCCAGCCTCGGGGGCGAGCACGCCGACGCCGGCCGGCCAGCGNNACGTGGACGGCCCGCCGTAGCCGAGGCCTTGTCCCGCGAGCCGGAGCAGCCTCGGGCCGCGCTGTAGACTGCCGTCAACGTGGCTTCGAGACGCGCCCCTCCCCCTGGAGACGCGGCCGCTCGGGCGGATCGGGTCGATGCCGAGGATGCCGGGGTGCGCCGGTGGTTTCAGCGGCAGGTCGCCAACCGGATCGTCCGGCCGTTTGTCCTGACGCTTCTCCGAATCGTGTTCAAGGTGCGCATCGAGGGCAGCGTCCCGCGCGACGCGTGCGTCATCGCCGCCCATCACAGCTCGTACTTCGACGGTCCACTGCTGGGCATCGTCGACCGCCGTGTGCAGCCGATCTACAACCGGCGCTTCGGGGAATCGCGCAGCTTCGGCTGGTTCTTCCGAGCGGTGGGCGGCATCCCGACCCGGTCCGACACGCTCACCCGCGCCTGCGAGGTGATCCGCGCGGGCGGGGTGGTGTGGATCGCGACGGCCGGTTTCACCCCCGGCGAGNNTGGTGCGGATCGTGCTGGGCGAGCCGCTGACGTTCCCGGCAGGCGCGACGGTGACGGAGATCACCGACGCGTGGCTGGCCAGCATCGCCGGTCTGATGGAGGCCTTCCCGGCGGCACCCTGCTAGCGCTCACCCCGCGCCAGCGGCAGCCAGAAGGTGACCGTGGTCCCTGCGCCCTCGGTGCTGGTGATGGCGACGTCGCCGCCCTGGGCGCGCACCAGCCCCTGCACGATGGAGAGCCCCAGCCCGCTCCCCCCCTCCTCGCGGGTGCGGGTCTTCTCCCCACGGTAGAAGCGCTCGAAGAGATGGGGGAGGTCGGCCGCCGGGATGCCCGGTCCCTCGTCGTGCGCGTCGACCCGGGCCCGGGCGCCGTCCGCCCGCACCGACCACACCTGGCGTGCCCCGGGCGCGTACTTGCAGGCGTTGGTGAGGAGGTTGCGGACCACGGTGGCGACGGCTCCTCGGTCGCAATACACGAGCACCGGGGATCCCGAGAGGTCCCGGTCCACCCGCGGTGGCATCCCGGGGACGCCCTCGTCGAGCAGCCGGCCCAAAGCCGCCACCAGGTCAAAGTCCTCCGGCTTCTGCTGGGTGCGCGCGTCCACCCGGGCGAGGGTGAGCAGGTCGAGCACCAGGACGCGGAGCCGGTCGGACTCCCGGGCCATCATGCCGAGGGCGGCGTTCATCGCCTCCGGGCTCTGGGCTGCGCCGCGGCGCAGCACGTCGATGTAGCCGCTCAGTGCGGTGACCGGCGTCCGCAGCTCGTGCGAGGCGTCGGCGATGAACCGCCGCACCCGGTTCTCCGACTCGCGCTGGGCCGCGAACGCATCCTCGATCCGGTCCGCCATATGGTCAAAGGCGCTCGCCAGCTGTCCGACCTCGTCCCCGCGGGGGACCAGCCGGCTCCGGGCCCGCAGGTCGCCGCCCGCCAGCTGGCCGGCGGTGGCGGTCAGGCGGCGGAGGGGGCGGAGGGCGGTGCTGGTCAGAAGCAGCCCGAGGATCAGCACCAGGAGCAGCAGCGCACCGCCCCCGATCGTCAGCTCCTCCACGTCGCCGGAGAGCACGCTGTCGATCGGGGTCATCGGCTCGGAGACCTCGACCACCGCGGTGGCGCGCCGCACCGTGAGGTCGCTCACGCCCACCGGGAAGCCGGCGACCAGATCGGAGCCGATGATCTCGTGCTGCGCCGTCCCCGCGGACACGACCGTCTCGAAGGGGCCGGGGTCGAGTTGGGGAGGATTGTCGCCGGCCGGGATGGCATCGAGCCGCACGCCCCGCGGTCCGAAGAGGGCGACGGTAACGGACCGTCCCGACGCCGAGCGGATCAGGGTGGCGAGGGTGCGGACCTTGGCGGCGGTGGTGGACGACGAGAGATCGCCGCTCGCATAGAGCTTTTGGGCCGCCACCAGGTCCCCCCGCAGCTCCTCGACGCGACCGTTGATCAGGCTGCCCCGGAGCGACGCGTACTGGAAGACGCCGAGGCCCGCCAGGAGCATGGCGATGAGCACCAGGTAGGTGAGGGTGAGCCGCCAGCGAAGGCTGCGCAGCGCCCGGCCGATGCGGCTCACGGGGTCACCTCACTCCTGCGCCACCCCGCCGACCGCGTGGAGGCGGTAGCCGACGCCGCGCACGGTCTGAATGCGCTGGTGATCCGCGTCCCCCAGCTTCTGGCGGAGGTAGCGGACGTAGACCTCGAGGTTGTTCTCGTCGCCGAAGAAGTTGTGGCCCCAGACCTCGTCGAGGATGCGCTGGCGATGCATCACCTCGTGGGCGTGGACGGCGAGGAAGTGGAGGAGGTCGTACTCGCGCACGGACAGATCGGGCTGGCGCTCGCCCACGCGGACCTCGCGGGTCGCGGTGTCGATGGTCAGATCGCCCACCTGCACCACCCGGTTGAGGTCCGGGGTGCGCCGCCGGAGCACCGCCTTGACCCGGGCCAGCAGCTCCCCGAACTCGAAGGGCTTGACCAGGTAGTCGTCGGCGCCCAGCTCCAGCCCGTGGATGCGGTCGGTGGTCTCGTCACGGGCGCTCAGGATGATGATCCCCCGCCGAGGCTCCCCGGCGATCGCCCGGCACAGCTCGAACCCGTCCAGCCGGGGCATCATCACGTCGAGGATGACCAGGTCCGGCTTGAACTCGTCGACGGCGCGCAGCCCCTGGTGCCCGTCGCCCGCGGTGGCCACCTCGTAGCCCTCGTGGTGGAGGCCGAGCGCGATGAAATCGGTGATCGCCGGCTCGTCGTCGACCACCAGGATGCGGCCGCGTTCGCTCATCTCGGTTTCGAGTATATGGGCCAATTGGCCCGCTCCAAGGGCCGGGCGCCGCTTCTCATCGACCTCTCAGCGCGGCCCGACCCGCCCCGGGGGCGGCCGGAAGCCCCTCACGGGGGAATGAAGAGCCCGGTCGCTAGACTGCCCGGAATGTCCTCCAAGGCCGGCGCGGTGATCGCCTGGCTCAGCCGCCGCCCCGCCTGGGCCCGCCGCTCCGGCCCCATGGTCGCCGTGGGCCTCGCCTACGTCGTGGTGGTGGCGGGAATCATGATCTGGCGCGGGATCTCGGTCTCGCCCGACTACCTCCTCCTCATCTTCATCCCGGTGGCGCTCCTCAGCGGCAGATTCTTCCGCTTCCTGGGCGACTGGGTGCCGTTCGTCGTCATCTTCCTGGGGTGGGAGGCGATGCGAGGGATCGTCCACAACGACGGCATTGCGCCCCAGGTGGCGAGCCTCGCCAACGTCGAGAAGTGGCTCTTCTTCGGCCACAATCCCAGCGAGCTCCTGCAGCACGCGGTGAGCGGCACCACCCTTCACGTGCTGGCGGTGGCCGCGACCGTCGTCTACTTCTGCCATTTCGCGGTGCCGCTGCTGGTGGGGCTGGTGCTCTGGCTCAAGGACCGCGCCCAGTACCTGCGCTTCGTCACGGCGCTGCTCGGGATGTGCATGGTCGGTTTCGTCTTCTTCATGCTGGTGCCGACGGCGCCGCCCTGGTACGCGGCACAGGACCACCTGCTGAGCGGGGTCACCGACCTGATCAACTCGCAGCACACCCTGCCCAGCAACATCAGCCCCTTCTACAGCCTGCTCAACCCCAACTCGACCGCCGCCTTCCCCTCGCTGCACGCGGCCTTCCCCACCCTCGGCTGGCTGGCCCTCCGGCGCGTCTACCCGCGCGGCTCCTGGATCCTCTTCGGCTGGTCCTGCCTGGTCTTCGTGAGCGTCGTCTTCCTCGGCGAGCACTACGTCGTCGACGTGATCGGAGGGGTGCTCCTCGCCTCGGCCGCGTGGTGGGTGATGATGCATGCCGTGGTGCCCCACGTCACCGTCCTGCGCACCGCGCGCCCCGTCCTCGAGGCTACGGCCGCACCGGTCGGGCCCCTGGGTGCCTGAGCGCATCCGGCTGGGTGCGGGGTTGAGCGCGGCCGAGGCCCACAGCCACACCCTCGCGAGCGACGGCATGGTCACCGCGGTGGAGCTGGTGCGAGCCGCCGCCGCGATCGGGCTGTCGGTCATCTGCATCACCGACCACGACACCCTCTCGCCGCTGGAGGAGGCCACCGAGGTCGGAGCCGAGCTGGGCGTCGAGGTGGTGGCGGGCGAGGAGGTGACCTGCGCCTTCCCGCCCGGCATCCACGTGGTGGCCCTCTTCATCGACCGTGCGATCCGGATGCACATGCCGCTGGAGGACACCGTCGACGCCATCCACGACGCCGGCGGCCTGGCGGTGGTGGCGCATCCGTTCATGCCCACCTGGTTCGCCTCGATCACCGAGGGCCGGCTGCGCCGCCTCCTGGAGACGCGGGCCATCGACGGGATCGAGGTCCGCCACACCGCCCCGGTACTGCCCGGCACCTGGAGGCGGCTGGACGAGTTCTGCGCGGCGCACCGGGAGCGGGTGGGGGCGCTGGTGGCGGCCGGGGACAGCCACTTCGGCGTCCACGACCTGGGCCGGCTGGTCTCCGTTTACCCCGGCAGCGGGGCGGGCGACCTCCGCCGGGCCATCGAGGAGCGCACCACCTCGCCGCTCCGGGCGCTCGACCCGGCGGGGCCGCCGCTCTCCCTGCGGCTGGGTCAGCAGCGCCGGTCGCTCATCGAATTGAACCTCAAGCGATGGCGAGGGGTGGTCGGAGGCCGCCCCGGTTCCCCGAGCGCCGGCGCCGTGCGGCGGTAGAATCGGTCGCCGAGGGGTGGCCGGCGGCTCCATCGCCGGCCCCGGACTGGCCCGCTTAGCTCAGTTGGTAGAGCAGGGGACTCTTAATCCCTTGGTCACAGGTTCGAGTCCTGTAGCGGGTACCACGTTCTTCTGAAGGCGCGACCCCGCCGCCCGGCGCATTGGAGGCTCGGTGGATCTCTGGCAGCGAACCATGATCCGGCTGGCGCGGAGCGAGCGGGTCACGGGCCTCATGCAGCGTCATGGCGGAGCCACGGCGCTCGCCCGCCGCTTCGTGGTGGTCGGAGGACCGGAGGCCGCGGCGGCCGCGGCGCGCCGGCTGCGCGACCGGCGCGGCATCTCGGCCTCGCTCTCCTACCTGGGCGAGTACGTCAGCGACCCGGTGCTGATCGACCGCACCGTCGAGGCGTCCCTTGCCGTCTCCCAGCTCCTCGGCGCGGCCGGTCTCGACGTCCAGGTCTCGGTCGACCCGACCGCGATCGGCCAGCTGGCGAGCCCGGACCTCTGCCGCGCCAGCGCGGAGCGGATCGCCCGCTCCGTGGCGTCTCAGCCGGCGGCCGGGCGCAACTTCCTGATGCTGGACATGGAGGACCTCTCCCTGGTGGAGCCGACACTCCGCCTGCAGAGCCATCTCCTCGACCATGGGCTACCCGCCGCAGTGACGCTGCAGGCCCGGCTGCGGCGGACCGAGGGCGACCTCGAGAGCGTGCTGACCCGGTCGCCGGCGGTGCGCCTGGTGAAGGGGGCCTTTCCCCGGGGCCCTGAGGACGACCACCAGGGGAAGCCCGCCATCGAGCGCAGCTACCTCTCGCTGGCGCGGACGATACTCAGCCCGCCGGCGCGCGAGGCGGACCTGCACCCGGTCTTCGCCACCCACGACGACGGGCTCATCGGACGGCTCGCCGAGCTCGCCCGCGGGATGGGCGTGCGAAAAGACGGGTTTGAGTTCGAGTTCCTCTACGGCGCCCATCGGGAGGGCGAGCGGCGGTTGCGGGCCGAGGGCTACGCGGTGCGGCTCTACGTGCCGTTCGGCGTCGCGTGGTGGCCGTATGCCGTGCGCCGGGTCGGCGAGCACCCTCGCAATGCGCTCCTGCTGGGTCGCTCGCTGGTCAGGCGCAGACAGACGGGAAGTGCGACTCCACGCAGGTGACGTGCTGAACCGGCGCTCACCGAGCTGCACACCGGATCTGCGTCGATGAACAGACCGCTGCTCATCTTCGACGGCGACTGTGGCTTCTGCACCACGTGCGCGACGTGGGCCGGACGGAGGCTCCGGGACGCTGACGTCGTGCCGGGACAGCGGGTCGACGTCGCTGCGTATGGCCTGACGGCGAGGGATGTGTCAGCGGCCGCGTGGTGGGTCGACGATCGGAGGCGCGTCTATCGCGGCCACCGAGCCATCGGAAAAGCACTGCAGGCGTGTGGCGGATGGTGGCGAGCGGTGAGCTGGCTGTGTCTGCACCCGCCCTTCTCCTGGGCTGCCTGGGCGGGGTACGGCCTGGTTGCCCGCTTCCGGCATCGGCTTCCCGGGGCCACACCCGCCTGCCGCGTCCCACCAAACGACTGACCGATCTGCGACCGGTTTCTGCGCTCTGCCCCGAGATCAGCCTTCGTCCTTGCGGCTCGCGACCCGGAAGGCCGGGTAGCCGGGGGCGATCCGCGCCAGGTCGGCATCCGGGGCGTCCGGTCCCACCCCCTGGAAGAAGGCGCCGATCTCCACCTTCCAGCGGCGAAGGTAGGCGCGCAGGACGGTTAGCTTCTCATCGTCTGCGAGCTCGGATAGGGCTACCGGCTCACTCCGGCGACCGATGCGCAGCTCCACGTCGCAGCCGGCGCGGACATTGCGCACCCATTGGGTGACGCCCCGGGGTGCCACCAGGTAGCGGGAGCCCTGATGGGTGAGGAGGTTCACCGGGGTTGTCCGCCATTGTCCGGTTTTACGTCCACGCACCGCCAGGATGCGCGAGCCGAGGACGCTGATCCCCACGCGCGTCAGGCTCGCCACCAGCCGGTTGAAGACGTTGGTCGTGAACCAGCCGGGCCGGAGGTATCGAGTCGCCATGGCCCCATTGTCCGCGGATGATCCTCACGCGGGCGCCCCGCGCGAGCGGGCGCATGCTACCAACGGCGCGCTTCCCCGCTACGCGCTGAGTCCCCAGTGCGCGGGGTCGCCGAGGACGGTGGCAGCCGCCACGGTCTGCAGGCTGCGGGACTCGCCGCTCGGAAGGCCGTCGTCGTAGCCCAACCCGAGGGAACCACGCCCAGCACCTGGTGCAGACTCTGTCAGCCACGGCGAGGCCGAGGATCCATGGCTTCATCACAGGTTCGAGTCGCGCGCTAACCGGTCGTACGGTCAGCCCGCCCAGGCCCTCAGCTCTTGAGCACCGCGGGGGCGAGTCGCGTCCCTCCGGCGACGACCGCCAGCAGGATCACCGCGACCAAGAGAGAGAGGCGGTGACCTGGCCGCGAAGGATCAGGACCGCGCCCACCACCGCGCAGCACAGCATCGCGCCGATCGAGATCAGACGGCGGCCAGCCCGGGATCCGCTACCGCCCGCCGCGTGGGTATCGGCGGCGATCCCGGTGATCGTCATAGTCAGGACAGTAGTGGTCAGGTCGGGGATGGCGAGGCCGCGGGCGGTCGCGTTCTGGATGCCCATGGCGACGGCTAGGACGGCGACGAGGCCGTAGCGAAGGCCGCCCTGGATCGCGCTGCCCGCGATGGCGGAGAGGATCACGCCGGCGACCAGGAGAAGGAGCTGAGTGCCGGTCGCGACGGCGAGCTGCCGCCGGAGTCGGGAACTGAGGCGCGAGCGGAAGAAGCCACCCCCCAGCGCGCCGAGGATGAAGGCGCCGATGGCGACCAGCGACCTGGCCACCGAGAACCCGCCGACACCGTGAGAGGATGGCAGGGAAAGCCCTCCCGGCAGAGCGCCCCTCCGCCGGGAGGCGAGGAGGTTTGCCATGGAAGACGCCGACGTTCTGCAGCACATCGAACGGCTGGTGGGCGAGGAGGACGCGCTCTACGCGCACACGGCGGATGGCCACGGGATGGACAGGGAGCAGCAGCGCCGACTCGGGGAGGTTCAAGTCCACCTCGACCAGTGCTGGGACCTCCTCCGTCAGCGCCAGGCTCGGCGCGAGTACGGCCAGGACCCCGACGAGGCCGCGGAGCGCTCCGCCGGCACGGTTGAGGGTTATACGGGGTGAGCCGGAGGCCTCATTCGGTCGGGCCGCCCAGCCACCCGCGCCGGCGGAAGAGGTAGAGGAGCCCGACGGCAGCCGCCAGATCCAGGGACGCCAGGGCTCCGTGCAGAACCAGGTAGGTGAAGCCGTCGAAGTCTTCGACCTTGGGACGCTGGCCGAAGTGCTCGGCATCCTCCACCGCGAGCGGATGGAAGGCGAAGCCCCGGAGCAGCAGCTCGCTGGAGTCGGCGTCGAGGCCCTCCAGGTCGAGCCAGAAGAACGCTTCCCCGCTCAGCCGCTCCCGCACCGCGTCGAGGCTGGCCTCGACCGTCTGGCCGTCTGCGTCGGTGAGCTTGCCCTGCATGTCACGAATTCTCCACACCGGGGGCCGGTGCCGATCAGTCGTGGCTCGGCAGCGCCTCGCCGGTTTCGAGCAGGGTCTTGAGGTTGCTGACCACCCAGCTCCAGCCCGACACGACCTCGGCGAAGCTCGCATCCTCGGACTCGAACTCGTGGATCACCGTGAGCTTGCTGACCTTCCCGTCCTCGGAGGCGATCTCCCAGGTGACCTGGCTCGCCGCGTCGGCGGCGAACTTCGGGTCGGAGCGGAGGCGCCAGCTGTGGACCAGCCGCCGCGGCGAGTCCACCTCGATGATCTCGCCCTCGACCATCAGCGAGGACCGGTCCCCGGTGTAGTGGGTCAGCTTCGCCGTCGGCTGAAACGTGGACTCGACGTAGCTCCCGTAGAAGTGGCGCGTGGTGAACTCCGGGTTGGTGATCGCCTGCCAGACACTCTCGGGGCTGGCCTTGATGTAGACCTGGTAGACCTGCCTGGGCTTGGTCGCAGTCGGGGCCATGTGGGCTCCTCCTTCATCGAGCGCCGCCTTGAGGTCGGCGAGCGCCGCCACCCTCGCGCGGGTGTACTTGCCGACCCACCGGTCGGCGATCAGTTGGACCGGGACGGGGTTGAGGAAGTGGAGCTTCTCGCGACCGGCGCGCCGGGTCACGATCATGCCCGCCTCCTCCAGGATCCTCAGGTGCTTCATGACCCCGAAGCGGCTCATCTCCACCCCCTCGAGGAGCTCGGTGAGCGTGCGGCCGTCGCGCTCGAAGAGCCGGTCGAGAAGGTGGCGCCGGGTGGGATCGCCAAGCGCCCGGAAGACCCTGTCGTCGTCCATGACCGTGAGCATAGGTTACGCTTTGGTCACGTGTCAATAAGGTCACATGGACCGCGAACCCAGCAGGGGATCGCCCGCCCAGCCTCTGCGGACGATCCCCTCCCATCGGTGTCAGGCCGCCGCGCCCGCCTCCTCCGGCGCGCTGCCCCTCGCCCGCTCGGCGGTCTGAGCGCGCTGCGCCGCGATGCCGGGAACGAAGAGGGCCGCGATGGCCCCCAGGGCAAGCACGCCGCTGCCCACCAGGACGGCCGGCTGCAGCCCGGCGACAAACTGCACCGGGTTCGCATAGCCACCCATGTGGGAGAAGACGGCGGCCAGGACGGCGATCCCGAAGGCCCCACCAAGCTCGCGGATGGCGTTGTTGGTCCCCGAGGCCTGACCCGTCTCGTGGCGGCGCACCGCCGAGAGCACGGCGTTGGCGGCGGGCGCGAACACCAGGGCCATGCCGGTCCCGGCGAGGATGAAGGGCACGATCACCGACGCGTACGCCATGCCGGGCGAGAGGGCCCGGCGGCGCGGGCGGCGTCAGCCCATCGCGGCGAGCACCAGCACCAGCCGGTCGCAAGCTCCCTTCACCCCGTGCTGGGCCGCCAGGGCCGCAACCGCCACGGGGTCCGCGGGGTAGCGGTCGCGCCTCCCTGCGGGGAGGGTGATGGGCAGGTCGAGCACGGGCTGGACGACCCGCATCGCCCGGGCGAGATAGTCGCGATCGGCCTCGCCGAGCGGCGCGTCCCGGATGATCTCCGCCACCCCGCCGTGGCGGCGGATCAGCGCGGCCGCCTTCGCGGCCCCCACCCCGCGCAACCCGGGAAGCCCGTCCGAGGGATCGCCGCGGAGCACGGCGAAGTCCGCGTAGCGGCGGCCGGGGACCCCGTAGCGGCGGGTCACCTCCGCCTCGTCGACCACCGCCAGGCCCCCCTTCTCGGGGTAGAGCACCCGCACCCGGGGGTCCTCGACCAGGGCGAAGAGATCACGGTCGCCGCTCACCACCTCGACGGTCCCACTGGTGAGCGCGCTCCAGGTGGCGATGACGTCCTCGGCCTCGTGGTCGGCGACACCGACCTGGTCGACGCCGACCGCGCAGAGGATCCCGGCGATCACGTCCATCTGGGAGGCGAGCCCGGGCGGCACCGGCTCGGCCACGCGGTGTGCCTTGTAGGCGGGAATCAGGGCGACCCGCCACGCGGGGCGCCAGTCCTCATCGCTCGCCACCGCGAGCTGGCGGGGGCGCCGCTGGACGATCAGCCGGGCCAGGGCGTCGAGGAAGCCGCGGACTGCGTTGATGGGCTGCCCGTCGGGCCCGCTGACGCTCGCGGGCACACCGTAGAACGCGCGGAAGAGCATGCTCGAGCCGTCGATCAGGAGCCAGTCGCAGCTCACCTGCCGCCCACCACACGCAGGGCCTCCACAACCGGCAGCGTAGCCAGGCGAGCGCCCGCGGCGCAGCCGCTCGCCGACGGGCTTCCGCGGGAGCGGAGCACCCAGGTATGGTGGGGAGGAAAGAAGTGATGGAGGGCACGGCGATGCAGCAGCGCAAGTTGGGGTCCCAGGGGCTGGAGGTCTCGGCCGAGGGACTCGGCTGCATGGGCATGAGTCAGTCGTACGGCCCCGCCGACGAGGCCGAGGCGATCGCGACCATCCACCGTGCCCTCGAGCTGGGGGTCTCCTTCCTCGACACCGCCGACATGTACGGGCCCTTCACCAACGAGCGCCTGGTCGGCCGGGCCATCGCCGGCCGCCGAGAGCAGGTGGTGCTCGCCACCAAGTTCGGCAACGAGCGGCGCGAGGACGGCTCCTGGGTCGGGATCAACGGCCATCCGGAGTACGTGAAGCGCTGCTGCGACGCCTCCCTGGAGCGCCTGGGCGTCGACCACATCGACCTCTACTACCAGCACCGGGTCGACACCACCGTGCCGGTCGAGGAGACCTGGGGGGCGATGGCCGAGCTGGTCGCCGCGGGCAAGGTCCGCTTCCTGGGCATCTCGGAGGCTGCCCCGGCCACCATCCGGCGGGCCCACGCGACCCATCCGATGAGCGCCGTCCAGAGCGAGTACTCGCTCTTCACCCGGGACCCCGAGAAGGAGGTCCTGGCCACCTGCCGCGAGCTGGGCATCGGCTTCGTCCCCTACAGCCCGCTCGGTCGGGGCGTCCTCTCCGGAACCATCAGCAGCACGGCGCAGTTCGGTGCCAACGACTTCCGGGCGCACACGCCCCGCTTCCAGGACGAGAACCTGGCCCGCAACCTCGAGCTGGTGACGGCCCTCCGCGAGGTGGCGGGGAGGAAGGGGTGCACGGTCGGGCAATTGGCCCTCGCCTGGGTGCTGGCCCAGGGCGACGACATCGTCCCCATCCCCGGCACCAAGCGACGCCGCTACCTCGAGGAGAACGTGGCCGCGCTCGCGGTCGACCTGACCCCGGAGGACCTCGCAGCCATCGAGGCGATCGCCCCCGCTGGAGCGGCGGCCGGCGACCGTTACCCCGCCGAGCACATGGCCCGGGTCAACGTCTGAGGGTCAGGAGGCCCGCGGCGTCAGCGGCAGCCGGACCACCCGGTCGCTGATGGCCCACGCCGCGTCGACCCTCGGTGCATCGAGCAGCTTCAGCATGGCCTCGGCGTCCAGCGGGCGCGAGAGGTGGAACCCCTGGGCCCACTGCCGGGGGAAGTCGTCGAGCGCACGGAGGTCCCTGAACTCCTCGACCCCCTCGGCGACCACTGTCACCCCCAGGCTGTGGCCGAACGCGAAGACGGCGTGCGACAGTCCGCCACCATCGCGCGACGAGCAGAGCGTGGTGGTGAACGCCTTGTCGATCTTGATGATGTCGATTGGGAAGTCGCGGAGCCGGCTGAGCGACGAGTGCCCGGTGCCGAAGTCGTCGAGGGCGATGCGGATGCCCAGATCCCGCAGCTCTTGGAGGCGGCCGGTGGCGCCCTCCGCCTCCTCGATTGCCAGGCTCTCGGTCACCTCCAGGACCAGGCTCCAGGGCGACAGGCCGGTCCGGGTGAGGACGCGCTGGACCTCCTCGACGAAGGCCCCCCTCTGCAACTGCCTCGGGGAGACGTTGACGGCGACTGCGATCTCATGGTCCAGGCCGCACTCTCGCCAGCGGGTCGCCTCGAGGCAGGCCTGCTCGAGCACCCAGATGCCGATGGGGGCGATCAACCCGGTCTCCTCGGCCAGGGGGATGAACTCGGCGGGCATCACCAGCCCACGGCGGGGGTGCCGCCAGCGCAGCAGCGCCTCGGCGGCCACCACCTCTCCGGACGGGACCTCGAAGATGGGCTGGTAGAGGACGACCAGCTCCTCACGCTCCAGGGCGCGGTGGAGATCGGCCTTGAACTCGTGCCGGCTGCGCACCGCGGCGTGCATGCTCGGGGCGAAGATCTCCCAGCGGCCCTTGCCCAGGCCCTTGGCGGTGTACATGGCCTCGTCGGCGTTGCGGAGGATCTCGTCCGCGTCGAACCCCCCGCCTTCCCCAGTGGCGATGCCGATGCTGGCCCGGACCATGACCTCGGCGCCCATGACCTGGAACGGCTGACGCAGCTGGTCAACGATGCGGCTGGCCACCGAGGTTGCCGCGAAGCTGTCGGCCATCCCCTGCACGAGCACCGCGAACTCGTCGCCTCCCAGCCGGGCGGCGAGGTCCCCGGGCCGAAGGCAGTCGGCCAGCCGGCCGGCCACCGCGCGGAGGAGCTCGTCACCGACCACGTGCCCCAGGCTGTCGTTGACGGTCTTGAAGTCGTCGAGGTCGATGAAGAGCACGCCGACCCCATCCCTGCGGTCGGCGAGTGCGTCGCGGACCTTGGCCTGGAAGAGGGTGCGGTTGGCCATCCCGGTCAGAGGATCGTGGAGAGCCTGTTGCCGGAGCTTGTGTTGGAGGTCGGTGAGCTGGCGGAGGGAGTGCTCCAGGCGGCCGTTCTCCAGGGTGCTGCCGGTGAGCGCGGCGAGCGTCTCGAAGAGGTGCAGGTCCTCGGCCTCGAAGGTGCTCACCTCGCCGAGCCGGTTGCCGACCACCATCAGGCCGATGGGTCGGGTCTCCCCGCGGAGCACGGCAACCATCCCGTCGCGCATCGCCTCCCGGCTGAGGAAGCGCACCGCGTCGCCATCGGACGTCTCCGCGTCGAGGATGGCGGGGGCGGTAGCGACCATCCCGCTGATGAACCGCTGCTCCGCCGGGTCGACGTCCATCGGGCGCATCGGTTCGACACCACCGGCGCCGACCCCGGTGCGGACCATCTCCTCCCCCTCCCGGGTGGGGAAGATGATCATCGCCGCCATCTCGACGCGGAAGGTCTCGCAGGAGTCCTTGAGGACGTCGAGGAGGGCCTGGTCGAGGTCCTCGGCGTCCTGCAGGTGCCGGCTTGACGTGTAGAGGAAGTCGACCTGCTGGCGGTTCTCGCGCTCCGCCACGTAGGCGCGGTAGGCGAGCGCGACGCCGCCGGCCGGGATCACCAGGAGCCAGGCAACCTGAGGGTGGAACCACATCAAGTTGACGGTGATCAGGCCCAGGCAGACGTTGATCACCGTGCCGAGCATGGCCAGACCGTAGTTGCCGAATACGCCGCTGCGGTCGGCGCGTCCCTCGGAGAGGAAGAGGGCCACCACGAACATCGCCGCCTGGAGCGAGCCGGCCAGGGTGACCGCGACCAGGGCCGCCAGGCTGGCCATGTTGCCGATGGGGTCGCCGTGGGGAGCCAGCCGGGTGAAGAGCGCCACCGCCACCGCAGCGCCGAGGGTGAAGTTCCCGAGGTTGAAGGCGAGCTTCAACGGGGACTGCCGCCGATGCAGCGTCAGGGCCACGGCGGAGCCGAGGAGGCAGGCCAGGACCACCGTCACCGGACGGTCGAAGAAGAGGCCGATCACCAGCGGGACCTCGCTGAGCGAGAAGGATTGGGCCTCGCGCCGGAACTGGACGTGGACGACGCAGATCTCGGCGACGCAGAAGAGCGCGGCGAGGAGCCACCAGGGGACCGTGAAGGGGGAGGCGCGCTCCGGGAGCGGAGCGATGGCTGCGGTGGCGAGCGCGGCCGCGACGGCCAGGGCGACGACGAGGAGGGGCACGCGACCCACCCGCGCCGTGAGCCAGGAAAGACCCCGGCGGCCCATCAGCGCCCCTCCGGACGGACGCGGCTTACGGCTCACCTTCAGGACCCGTCACGGACCCCAGGTCAGGGGTCGGGGAGAGATTCGCGCTACCACGTGTAGGAGGACCAGCCGTCGTCGGACCAGGACGTCCCGGACCAGGACGTCCCCGACCATGATGTTCCCGACCAGGAGGTCCCCGACCAGGACGTTCCCGACCACGACGTTCCCGACCAGGAGGTCCCCGACCAGGACGTTCCCGACCACGACGTTCCCGACCAGGAGGTCCCGGTCCAGATCCCCGAGGGGGTGGTGACCGCGGACCACGGGACGCCGGCCCATGAATTCGACGTCCAGGGTGCGTAGGCCCAATCGATGACGATGGGGCTCCACACCCAGTAGCTGCCGGACCAGGTGGCCCCGTTCCAGGTGCCGCCCCACCAGCTGTCGGCGTAGCTCTCCACCGTGGCGAGCGCGGCCGTGTTGACCGCGTCGCCGAAGATGTCATGCTCGCCGCCGAGGACGACGCCGTCGAGGGTGACGTGGAGGGAGCCGCGGGCGGCCTCCAGCGAGCCGGTGCCGGTGGAGTCGGCGAAGGATTGGACAGCGGTGGGGAGCGGCGCCTGGACCGCTGTCGAGACCATCGCCTCACCGCTGCCCGAAGCTGTCGGCGACCCGCCCGCGACCGGGGCCGCGGTCGAGGTGAGAAGCGCCTTGATCTGGTCGGGGGTCGCCTGGGGGTGCTCCTGGACGAGCAGGGCGGCCAGGCCCGACACCACCGCGGCCGCCTGGGAGGTGCCGCTGCCCCGGAAGAAGCGGGTTCCGACGGCACCCGTGGAGGCGTACTGGTCGGCGATCACCGAGCCGGGGTCGGCGAGGCTCACGACCGACGTTCCGGGGGCGATCAGGTCAGGGCTGCGGGTGGCGTTCCCGTGGCTGGAGAAGGAGGCCACGCGGAAGCCGACGGTGGAGCCCGGCTGGCTGGCTCCGACCGCGATCACGTAGGGATCGATGGCCGGGTCGGCGACCCGCGACGCGCCCCCACCCTGGTTGCCGACGGAGGCCACCACCACGATTCCCTGGTGCCAGGCCACCTCGGCGGCGTAGGCCAGCGGGTCGAGCAGGTAGGACTGGCTGCTGTCGGTGCCGAAGCTCAGGTTGAGAACCCGGATGTTGAAGCCCTCGTCATAGCGGTGCTCCACCACCCAGTCGATGGCCGCCAGCACTTGGGAGACGTCGACGGCGCCGTTGGCCCCCGCCACCTTGACGTTGATGATGTGGGCGTCCGGGGCGATGCCGAGGAACTCGGTGCTGTCGCCGGCATAGTGCCCGCTCACCGCGGCGGGATCGCGCCCGGCGATGATCCCGGCCATGAAGGTGCCGTGGCCATTCTCGTCGAGGTAGCGGAGCGACGGCGACGTCCCGTCGAAGGAGAGATCGGGGCCGTTGACGAGCTGTCCCGCGCCGTCCAGCCCCTCAACGGGCGTCACCCCGGTGTCGATCAGGGCCACCCCGACGCCGGAGCCGGTGTAGCCGTCCTGCCAGGCCTGATCGACGCCCAGCGACTGCTCGATGCTGTACAGCGATCCCGGGTTGGTGGTGGGTGAGTACGAGGAGGACATGAGCTGAACCGGCCCGTCGGGGGTCACCTCGACGATGCCCGGCTGAGCGCCGAGCCACCCAAGGGCCGAGGCCGGAACCTCGGCCGCGCTGGCGCTGATGAGGGGGATCTGCTCGGTGACCCGTCCGCCGGCCTCGGTGATGTCCTGATAGACGGCGGCCAGGCTCCCGGGTGCTCCCCGGACGATGACGGGGGTCGAAGCGGAGGGCGGTCCCGTGGGGAGGGGCGCGGCGGCCACCGACGCCGTGGCCGAAGCGATCGCCACCCCGGCGGTGAGCAGGCCGGTCACGATGACGCGGCTCCGCTTCTTGTCATTCCAACTCAGCAGCGAGAGCGGAAGCACTTCGCCCACACCTCCAGTTCCACCTGCACTGGCCCCCCCGGAGGGACCCCCACCACGGTCAGGCTACGGTTCTAACGTCGCAAGCTGGCCAATGATCCTGTAACAGAGCGCCGACATCGGAGATATTTCCGATGATCCCGTTACAGATCGCCGATACAGATCGCATATCGGTGGTTCGCCGGCGGGGGCGGCGTTGCAGATCGCATATCCGGGATTCGCCGGCTGCGGCGCAGCCGAGGTCCGGGGCGCCGGGCGGATGCGGTCGGTTAACCTCCCGCGGCTATCCTCTCCGCGATGAGCGAAGCACCTTCGGGAGCGGCCCCGGTGGCCGTCCACGCCCCCCGCCCGGTGAGGAGAAACCTCGGGCTGGCGGTGGTGATGACCGGTGTGCTGATCACCGCGGTCGACACCACCATCGTGATCCTGGCCCTGCCCGAGATCGAACGCGGGCTGAGGGTCGACCTCTCCTCGGTGATCTGGGTCGTGATCGGCTATCTGCTGGTGATCACCCTGCTCGCCACCCAGGTGGGCCGGCTCGGTGACATGTTCGGCCGGGTGCGGATGTACGAGGCCGGCTTCGTCGTCTTCATCATCGGATCGGCTCTCTGTGCCCTCGCTTGGGACGGCTCGTCGATGATCGGCTTCCGCGTCCTCCAGGGAATCGGCGGCGCCCTGGTAACGGCCAACAGCGGAGCCGTCATCGCCGACCTCTTCCCCCCTCAGGAACGCGGCAAGGCCTACGGCTTCAACGGCATCGGCTGGAGCGCGGGGGCGGTGCTCGGCATCGTCCTCGGCGGCCTGATCGTCACCTACCTCTCCTGGCGGTGGATCTTCTGGATCAACGTGCCCATCGGGATCGCCGCGGTGCTCCTCGCCGTGCGCGTCCTCCACGACGTCGGCGAGCGGCGGACTCACCGCATCGACTTCGCCGGCATGCTGACCCTCGGGCTGGGGCTCTTCGGGGTGCTCTGGGCGATGACGTCGCTCGCCTCCTCCCCGTTCGACGCCACGATCCTCGCCTACCTCGTCGGCGGCCTGGTCTTCATCGGCATCTTCACGGTGGTCGAGTGGAAGCAGGCGGAGCCGATGCTCAAGCTGTCCCTGCTCAAAATCCCGACCATGGCGCCGTCGCTGCTCGCCTCCTTCTTCCAGGGGCTCGCCAACTACGCGGTCCTCTTCCTCGTGATCATGTACCTGCAGGGGACGCGGGGCCTCTCCGCTCTCGACGCCTCGCTCCTGCTCGTGCCGGGGTACCTGGTGGGCGGCGCCATCGGCCCCTTCGCCGGGCGCCTCGCCGACCGCGTCGGACCGGTGATCCCGGCCACCTTCGGCCTGGCCGTCCAGGTGATCGCGCTCTTCATCTACGCACAGCTCACGGCGGACACCGGACTCTGGGTGGTTGTCGTCGGCAGCCTGGTCAACGGCCTGGGTGCCAGCTCGTTCTTCCCCGCCAACACATCTGCGGTGATGAAGGCGTCACCGCCCCAGCTCTTTGGCATCTCGTCGGGGATGCTGCGCACCTTCGCCAACGTGGGCATGGTGTTCTCGTTCTCGATGGCCATCGTCCTCGCCTCGCGGAGCATCCCCCGCCAGCTCGCCTTCGCCATCTTCGTGGGCTCCACCTCCCTGCACGGCCAGCTCGCCACGGCCTTCGCCAGCGGGCTGCATTCGGCCTTCTACGGGTCGATGGTCCTGATGGCGGTGGCCGCCATCCTCTCGGCCAGCCGGGGCAGCGCCAAGAGCCTGCGCACCCACTCCCATGCCGGTGCGTACCCGACTCCGGCGGGGGCGCGGCCGGTCAGCGACGCACCGACCGGGCGCGCGGGCGACTGACCCGCCGGGCTCTAATTGGACAAGTGCGGGGCGGCAACCCGGGCCAGCAGGTTGGGCACCGGGACGTTGATCCGGCGGCCGCCGGCCGCCCGTGCCAACCCGCGCGCCGCAGGCACGGCTTCGGGCAAGTGGCGCACGCGCTTCAGCATGCGCGAGAGGCTCGCGGCGTCGATCGGGCGGGCGAAGTAGAAACCCTGGCAGAGGTTGACGTCGAGGGTGTTCAGCACGTCGGCCTGCTCCAGCGTCTCGACACCTTCGGCCACGGTGGCGATGGAGAGGGCCCGGCTGAGCTGGGCCACGGTCCGCATCAGCTCCTGGCTCTTCACCGACTCCGCAATGTTGTCGGTGAAGCTCTTGTCCAGCTTGAGGAAGTCGACGGGGAGGTCCTGGAGGTAGCCGAGCGAGGAATAGCCGGTGCCGAAGTCGTCGATGGCGATGCGGACCCCGATCTCCTTCAGAGCCGCGAACTGCCGGAGCGCCGCGTGGACGTCGGTCATGACCTGGGATTCGACGATCTCCAGCACCAGGTGGCGGGGGTCCAGTCCCGACTCGTTGAGGGCCGCGACCACGTCGTTCTGGAGCTGGGTGCCGAAGAGCTGGCGCGCCGACACGTTGACGCTCAGCAGGAAGTCCTTGAAGAGTTTGGGGTAGTTGGTCCGCCACTTCTGGGTCTGGATGCATGCTTCGCGCAGCACCCACGCGCCCAGCGGGACGATCAGGCCCGTCTCCTCGGCGAGCGGGATGAAGTCCAGCGGCGGCACCAGGCCGCGCTCGGGATGCTGCCACCGCACCAGGGCCTCGACGCCCAGGATGCGCCGGTTCTTCGAGTCCACGATCGGCTGGTAGTGGAGGATGAATTGGTCCCGCTCCAGAGCCGTGCGCAGATCTCGCTCGAACGCGATGCGCTCGACCTCGCTGGAGTGGATCTCGGCACGGTAGAGGACGTACCGGCTCTTGCCCTGCCGCTTTGCGCACATGAGGGCGACGTCGGCGTTGCGCAGCAGCTCCCCAGGGCCGGCCTCGCCCTCCATCATGACCACCCCCACGCTGGCGCTGATCGTGCAGCTGAGCAGCTCGGCGGGGTACGGCCGCTGCACGGCCTCGACGATGCGCCGGGCGATCACCTCAAGATCGTCGCGATCTCCCGCCCGTGGCAGCAACACTGCGAACTCGTCGCCGCTCAGCCGGGAGACGACGTCGGTGGTGCGCAGGCAGCTCTGGATGCGCTGAACGGTGCCGCGAAGCACCTCGTCGCCGACGCTGTGACCCACCGAGTCGTTGATGGACTTGAGGTTGTCGAGATCGATCAGGAGGAGGGCCAGCTCGGCCCCGGGCCGGACGTGGCGCTCCAGCTCACACTCGAAGGCTCGCCGGTTGGCTGCCCCGGTCAGAGCGTCGACGCTCGCCATGCCCTCGATCTCGGCATGGCGCCGGGCCAGGTCGGTCCGGGCCCGGTAGAGGTAGAGGCTCAACACCACCTGGACAGCAGCCAGGACCGCGGTGCCGGCAACCACCAGGCTGGCCGGCACAGCCCGTCCGCCCGTAGAAGCGCCGGAGAAGATGGCGACCACGCCCAGGCCCACGGTGGCCAGAGCCGCCAACGCCACCGTGACCGCCAGCCGGAGCGCCGCCGAGCCGGCAGGCCGAGAGACGGGCTTGACCAGAGCGGTGGGCTTGAGCATCGAATAGAGCATATGCACTACTCGCGACCCCCCCGATGACGGTATCCCGTCCCCCCTGTGACAAATTGACATCGCGCTCCTTCACGTTCGGAAGGCGCCGGCCGGGATCGCATATCCGCGTCAAGAAGCGGTTCCATGGCCTGCGCGAGACCCGGGGGGGAGGCAGACCTCACCCCCCGCCGGCCACCGCGCCCGCCCCGCTCGGGAGCCCCCCGGAGTCCCGGATGACGGCGGCGGCGGTCCCGAAGCCGAGGCAGATCAGGGCCAGGGGGACCAGCCGGATGCCCGCTCCGGCGGCCTGCTGCCCGGCCAGGTCGACGAGAGCCAGAGCCGAGAGGACGATCCAGCCGCCGAGAAGGGCCGCGCTCGCGGGATCCGGCCAGTCATGGGCCCGCACCGCCAGCCATCCGAGCAGCGCCACCAGGACCGGGGCGAGCAGAGTGAGGTCGTGGCCGAGCAGGTGAGGGGAGGCGAGCAGGGAGAGCGCCGTGGCGGCGAAGAGCGCCGGCTCCAGCAGCGCAGGCCGGAGACGTGACCTTGCTCCCACCCAGAATGCGGCCACCATGGCGGCGGCCCCGCCGGCGATGGTGAGCAGGTCGGTGAGCCGCCCCGGCCCCAGGGAGGATCCGAAGAGGCCGCTGAAGCCGAGCATCTCGCGCACCGGGCTGTTGGAGGGCTGGAGCAGGGCCCCGACGTAGCTCTCGACTCCGCCGACCCCCACGGCGGCGACGCTCGCCAGGAGGAGCGCGGCAGCGCCGGTCAGCGCCCCGGCAAGAGCCCGCCAGTCCCTCCGCCCGATGACGAAGGCCGCCAGCCCGAGGGCCAGGTGGGGTTTGGCGATCCCGATCCCGAGCGCCACCAGGAGCCCCGCCGCGAAGCTCCGATCCCGCCGCCACATCCAGTACGCGGCAGCGAGGCCCAGGACCGCGAACCCGTCCCACTGCCCCTCCAAGAAGAGGAGGCCGGTTCCCGTCCCCGCCACCGCCACCAGGCAGGCAGCGACCCGCAGTGGACCGGCGCGGGCTGGCCAGGGCGCCGCGCGCGCGGCGAGCGCGACCGCCGCCGCCACCAGGAGGAGCTGGAGCCAGGACCAGAGTGCCCACGCCGCACCGCCGTCGACCAGTGTGGTGGGGAGCGCCAGCAGCAGCCCCGACGGCGGGTTCTCGAAGGGGATGTCCGAGTGGTCGGCCGGGGCCCCCGTATCCCGCAACGCCTGCTCCTCGACCGGAAGGTCGTAGATCTGGCTCCCCCGTCCCTCGCGCCAGAGGGTCGCGGCGACGTAGGTGCCCGCAAAGTCGCTGGTCCGGGTGAGCGAGGTCTGGGGGGCCACCAGAGCCCAGTCGTGCACGTAGGTGACGAGCACCAGCACTCCCAGACCGGCGAGCAGCCAGCAGATCAGCCGGGGACGCCCGGTCACGACAGATCAGATGTGATCACGGCTGCCGGTCAGGATATGGGCGGAGCGCTCCCGTCTCGGGCCGCGACATGCGCCGGTGACGGACTCGTGACCCCGGTGAGCCGCTAGGCGTCCACCCGGGCAAAGGCGAGGCAGGCGTTGTGCCCGCCGAAGCCGAAGCTGGTGCTGATCGCCAGATCCACGCGTGCGCTCCGCCCGACGTTGGGCACGTAGTCGAGGTCGCACTCGGGGTCGGGCTCGTCCAGGTTGATCGTCGGCGGGACGAAGTTGTCGCGGATCGCCAGGATCGAGAAGATCGCCTCCACGCCACCGGCCGCGCCCAGCAGGTGGCCGGTCATCGACTTGGTGGAGCTGATCGGAACGGTGGCCGCCCTCGGCCCGAGAGCAGCCTTGACGGCCCGGGTCTCCGCGGCGTCGTTGAGCTGCGTGGAGGTCCCGTGGGCGTTCACGTAGTCGACCTGGTCGGGCTCCACGCCGGCGCGGTGCAGGGCGCGCCGGACGCTGCGGCAGGCGCCGGTGCCCGCCGGGTCGGGCTGCACCACGTCGATGGCGTCGTCGGTGGCGCCGTAGCCGACCACCTCGGCGTAGATGCGGGTGCCGCGGCGGCGGGCGTGCTCGTACTCCTCGAGGATGAGAATCCCGGCGCCCTCGCCCATCACGAACCCATCGCGGTCCTTGTCGAAGGGCCGAGACGCCCTCTCGGGCTCATCGTTGCGGGTGGACATCGCCTGCATGGCGTTGAAGGTGGCGATCCCGATCCGGCAGATCGCCGCCTCGGTGCCGCCGGCGATCACCGCCACCGCGTCGCCTCGCCGGATCCATTCGGCCGCCTCGCCGATGGCGTTGCCCGAGGAGGCGCAGGCCGACACCGCGGCGAAGTTGGGCCCGCGAGCGCCGAACTCGATCGCCACCCGGCCCGCGGTCATGTCCGGGATCATCGCCGGGATGGTGAACGGCGAGACCCGCCGCGGCCCCATCGCGTTGAGCCGTACGACCGCGTTCTCCAGCCACTCCAGCCCACCGATACCGGAGGCGACCAGCACCCCGACGTCGTCGCCGATCGAGCCCACGTCCAGCCCGGAGTCGGTGACGGCGGCGCGGGCCGCCGCGACGCCGAGGGCGACGCAGCGCGAGGTTCGGCGAGCCTCCTTGAGCCCGAGGTGGTCGGCTGGATCGAAGCCCTTGACCTCACCGGCGATCCGGGTGGAGAGGTCCGATGCCTCGCACAGCGAGATCGGGACGACCCCCGAGCGGCCACCTCGGCAGGCAACCCAGCTCGACTCGACATCGAGACCGAGGGGTGTGACCGCACCGAGACCGGTGACGGCGACCCGCACCCGGCCGCCCTGCTCCGCGCTCACTCGCCCGGCCCCTCCTGCAGGCGGAGCTGCGCCGGGGCTCCCCCCTGGCTGTGGAAGCCACCGTCCACGTGCAGCATCTCCCCGGTCACTGCCCGGGAGAGGTCGCTGAGCAGGAAGACGGCCGCGTCCGCGACCGGGGTGGCGTCCGTGCTGTCCCATTTGAGCGGTGCCACATGACCCCACGCGTCCTTTAGTCCCTGGAAGGACGAGACGGCCCTGGCGGCGATCGTCTCCAGGGGGCCCGCGGCCAGTGAGTTGACCCGGATGCGCCGGGTGCCGAGGTCGCGGGCGAGGTAGCGGACGATCGACTCGAGGGCCGCCTTGGTGGGGCCCATCCAGTCGTAGAGCGGCCAGGCCACGGTGGCGTCGAAGGTGAGGGTGACCAGGGAGCCTCCCCGGTCGGGCATGAGGGGGGCGAGCTCGGCGGCCATCGTCTTGAGGCTGAAGGCGGAGACCTGCATCGCGATGGCGACGGACTCCCAGGGCGTGGTCATGAACTTGCCGCCGAGAGCATCCTCGGGCGCGTAGCCGATGGCGTGGACGGCACCGTCCAGCCCGCCCCAGGTCTCGCGCAGGGCCGAGGCGACGGCCGCCACCTGGTCGGGCTGGGAGGCGTCCATCTCCAGCACCGGTCCCTCGAGGCCAAGGCGGCGGGCGCTGCGCTCGGTGAGGCTCATAGCCCGTCCGAACGACGTGAGGATCACCTCCGCCCCGTGGTCGAGACAGGCATCGGCGATCGCGTAGGCGATGCTCTTGGGGGTGAGCACGCCGGTCACCAGGATGCGCCGGCCTGCGAGCAGGCCGCCGGGCGCAGCGGTGCTGCGGGAAGTGGCGCTCGCGAGGCGCTCAGCGGTCACGGAGGCAGATCTCCCTCATGGCACGTGAAGGTGGAATCGGAGGAGGCGGCGCAGGTTACGGACTCTCACCTTCCCTCCACCTGGCGGACCAGCTGCAGCATGCGCTGATGCCAGATAGGGCCGCCGGCCAGGATGTCGCCGCTCCGGAAGACGGCGGTCTCGTCGCCGGCCCAGTCGGTGACCACGCCCCCCGCCTCGCGGACGAGAAGTGCGCCGGCAGCGATGTCCCAGAGCCCGAGCCCGAGCTCAAAGAAACCACTCCACACCCCGGCCGCGCAGTAGGCCAGGTCGAGGGAGGCGGCTCCCACCCGGCGGAGGTCCTCGAACTCGCCGAGGGCAGCGTTCATGACCGCCAGGTAGCGCACATGCCACTCCGGATGACGGAAGGGGAATCCGGTGGCGGTCACCCCGGCCGCCGGGCTCTCGGTCAGGTTCAGGCGGCGACCGGCACGATCAAAGGCACCGGCCCCCCGCATCGCAACCCACCGGCTGCCCAGCTCCGGAGCGCTGACCACCCCGACGGTCGGCTGGCCCGCCTCGACGAGGGCGATGCTCACCCCCACCATGGGGAACCCGAGCACGAAGTTGGTGGTCCCGTCGAGGGGGTCCACCACCCAGAAGCGATCGGCCCAGGAGCCTCCGGCCTCCTCGGCGAGGATGGGGATCTCGGGAGTGGCGGTGCGCAGGATGGCCGTCGCCGCGGCCTCGGCGTCGCGGTCGACGCTCGTCACCCAGTCGCCCCGGCCCTTGGATTCGGGGACGGCGCGAAGGCCGGCGGCGCGCGCGGCGGTGATCACCCGCCCTCCCGCCTCGGCCGCGGCGGTGGCGAGGTGGAGGAGGTCGGTGGGACGTCGGGCCAGCGGGGGAGCGGCGGCGCTCATCCAGCTCATGATCGCCGATGGACGCGCCGGGTCGTCGCCATGGCCAGTCGGGCGGCTCGGATTGGGACGCAGCGGCCAGAATCCGATCGTCGCCTCGCCCGAGAGGCGCGGGGTCACTAGTGTTCGAGGGGATGGAGGAACTTCGGGGGCAGCCCCCGATCCTGGTCGGCACCTGCAATTGGGTCGACCACGAGGAGTTCTACCCCGACGAGCTCCGTGGCCGGCGGCAGCGCGAGCGTCTCGCCTTCTACGCGCGGTACTTCCCGCTGGTCGAGATCGACTCCAGCTTCTACGGGATCCCGACCCCGGACCGCGTGGCCGACTGGGTGGCCCGTACCCCGGATGACTTCCTCTTCAACATCAAGGCCTACCGGAGCCTGACCGGCCACGAGCGCGAGCAGGGCCGGCCCCGGCCTCCCACCGACGATGAGGAGCGCGCCTTCCTCGAAGCGCTGGCACCGCTGCGCCAGTCCGGGAAACTGGGTGCGATCCACTACCAGTACCCACCCTGGGTGGTGAGCGGCCCGGCGGGGCGCGAGGCCCTCCTGC
Organism: Candidatus Dormiibacterota bacterium; assembly: GCA_003153215.1. Classification (GTDB taxonomy): domain Bacteria; phylum Chloroflexota; class Dormibacteria; order Aeolococcales; family Aeolococcaceae; genus Changshengia. The sequence continues at coordinate 1,066 of PLXL01000034.1, read as the reverse complement.
GCGCCCGCGACCGGCACCCCGGCGACGTCATCGCCGTCGAGTTCCGCCACCGCTCCTGGTTCGAGGGGGAGCGGCTCGCCGAGACCGAGGACCTGCTGCGAGAGCTGGATTGCACCCTGGTGGGCGTCGACGCCCCCCAGCTGGGGAGCGGGACCGCGCCGCCCCATCTGGCCGTCACCTCCGACCGGCTGGTCCTGGTGCGCTTCCACGGCCGTAACTACCAGACCTGGTACGGCAAGGTGGCGACGACCGGCGAGCGCTTCGACTACCTCTATCAGCCGTCTGAGCTGGAGCAGTGGGTGCCGGCGATCCAGGCCGCCGCGGACCGCGGCATCCCCGTGCATGTGCTGATGAACAACAACCGGAGCAACTACGCGGTGGTCAACGGCTTCGACATGGCCAACCTTCTCGGCGTCCGCACGCCCCGCCCTCCCGAGCCGATCCTGCGGCGGATGGCGGAGCGGGACGGGGACCTCCCGGGCTGGGTGAGGGGTGCCGCGGAGCCGCCGGCTCCGCCGGCCGCGGAAGGGTCGAGGCAGCAGGCGCCCGGCCCGGTTGTGGCACAATCAGAGCAGCTTCATCTCGACGTCTGATTCCGCGGTCACGTCCCGGGCCGGCTCGCATTGCCGTTGTTGCCGGGCTTCTCTCTACCGCGAGAATGCGCGAGAATAACCTGTGCGGGATCTCCGGTACCCAGCAGGCTGCGCTGCTCGGTGTCGCTCCCCTGATTCCCAAGAGCACCGAGGTCTCGCTGCCCGGGTTGCGGGTCTCCCGATCGACCGTGGAGGTAATTGTGATGGCCATGGCGTCCCCCCACCCCAACGAACGAACTCAGCGCCGGCCGGCCCCCAGCGGGCTGGTGGTGCGGAATGACGCCGCGACCTACGAGGTCGAGGTCGCCAAGGCGCTCAACCAGTGGGCGGTGACGGTGACCGGCGTGGCCGACGGTCGGATGATCTGCCAGGACTTCTTCAGCCGCCGCTGGGAGGCGGTCGCCCGGGCGGAGGACTTCATTCGGCTGCTCAACCGCTCCGAACCCCCCCCAGGTTGGTGACGTCGCTCTAGG
>PLXL01000199.1 GCA_003153215.1 Candidatus Dormiibacterota bacterium | reverse complement strand
GCTCCTGGGAGAGCCTGCTCTTCTCAATCCAGGATCGCCTCTACGCCCTCCCTCCCGAGACCGTGGTCCATCCGGGACACGGCCCGTCGACCACCATCGGCGAGGAGATGCGGGGCAACCCCTTCGCCCTCCACCCGACCTTCCGCTGAGGCGCCCCACGCGGCAGGCCGCGTTCGTCTCTGGTCAGCCGGTCCCCAGCAGCTCCAGCAGGTCGTGAACGATCCCTCCGGTCACCCCCCAGATCGTCCGCCCCTCCGCTTCGTAGTAGTGGACGAGGCGGTGCTCACCTGCCTCCGACGTCAGCTCCTCGGCCCGATGCGGGGCGGAGAGCAGACCGCCGAGCGAGAGCCAGAACCACTCGGCCACCTCGTCGCCATCGCCATGCACGGTGAAGGGCCGCGTCTGCAGGCCGGCGATCGGGGTCAGCCAGAGATCGGAGCGGTGGGTGAGACGGGGCGGGAGTGCCCCCAGGACCTCGACGCAGGTGGGATCGAGGCCGATCTCCTCGCTCGCCTCGCGGAGGGCCGTGGCCACGAGATCGCGGTCCTCCGGTTCCCACGAGCCGCCGGGGAGGCCGATCTGCCCTGCGTGGAGCCGGAGGTGCTCGGCCCGCCGGACGAAGAGGAGCGGGAGGCCGTCGCGAGCCGGGTCAAAGAGCATCAGGACCGCCGCCTCGCGCTTGCCGGGTGGCGGCGGTGCCTCCGGCGCGGGCACCGCGAAGCCGTGACGCAGGCGATCGCTCAACTGCCCGTTCACCGCCCCACTATGCTTCGAGGGCCGCACTGGCCGCGGCCGGCGCTGACGTCAGCGGTCGCGACCCTTCTGCTGAAGTGCGGTCTCGAGCCGCCAGATTGCCTCGGCGTGGGCGATGGCCTCGTCGAGCAGGCCGACAAACTGCCGCTGCCGGAGGTAGCGCACGGTGGCCTCGGTCTCGGCGGCGTCCGCCGCCATCTGCTCGGGCCTCCTCGCGTCCATCCTCGTGGTCTCCTCGTATGCTTCCGGAGGTGTGGCGACCGGCCACGTGAGCAAGGTACGCGGAGCGAGGCTGGCGCGGGGTCACGCGCGATGCGAGGCTTGGTGAAGGTTGGTGAAGCGCCGCCAAGGCGGTGCCACGCGGTGTGACGGGGCGAGACGAGGTGTCGATGNNGAGTACCTGGGCGGCCGGCGGTCGGTGCGCGTCCTCCGCTGCGTGGGCTGCGGCAGTCAGGTTCGCGGCGAGCCGCAGGATGACGATGCGCGGCCGAGGGCTCAGCCGCCGCCACGCCGCCGGCCCCTCCCGGAGGGCGGGCAGCCGGACAACTTCGTCATTGACGACGCCACCGCGGAGCGGCTGCGTCAGATGCTGGAGGGCGGGACCGCCGGCCCCGAGGCCTGAGGCGGTGCGGCCGCGGCCGTCCCGACCCGCGAGAATCTGTCAAACCAGGCCGCAACGAGCCGGTTGACCTGGTCGCGGTCGATGTCGACTGAGATGCCGTGACCGCTGCGCGGGAACGTCCGCCGCTCCACCACCGCGCTGCACAGGAGCCGGCGCTCGATCTCTGCGGAGTTGGCCGGGTCGATGACTCGGTCGCGCTCGCCGTGGATGAGGAGCACCGGGGCGCGGACCGAAGCCAGCTCATCGCGAACCTGGGCGAGCAGGCGGGTGAACTCGTGGATCGAGCGGAGCGACCGGCGATGATAGGACCAGAGCTCTCGTGCCCCCTCGAGGCGGTAGAGGTCGACGTCGTCCTCGGGCCGATCCCAGCGGAGCACGTGCTTGGCGACGGGCAGGGCCCTGGGCTTCCAGCCGGCGAGCCAGATGGGGGTCGCCAGGCAGGCGACCGCCGTGATCCCGGGGTCATTGGCGGCGAGGTGGAGGGCCAGGCTGGCGCCGCCGGACTGGCCGGCGACCATCACCTCGTCGCACTCGGTGCGCAGCTCGGCGAGCGCCACCTCCGCGGACCTGGCCCAGTCCTGCCAGCGGGTCCGGTCCAGCTCTTCCGGCGTCGTCCCATGACCGGCGAGGAGCGGCCCGTGGCACCGCCATCCGCTGCGGGCGAGTGCCTCTCCGAGGCGACGGAGCTCCGGCGGCGTCCCCGCGAAGCCGTGCAGGAGGAGCACGCCCCGGCGGCCTTCGCCGAGTCGCCACGGGCTGACCACTTCAGGGTCAAAGAGCGCGTCGCTGCGTGCCGTCATGGTGCCGACTCCAGTTGGGATGGTACCGTGCGCCTGCCATGACCTTGTCTCTGGTGAGCGCCCTCAACCGCGTCGCCGACGGGAAGGATCTCGACGCCGCGACCGCACGGACGGTGATGGACGAGATCATGGAAGGAGTGGCGACCCCCGCCCAGATGGGGGGTTTCCTGGCCGCGCTGCGGGTCAAGGGCGAGACGGTCGAGGAGCTGACCGGGATGGTGGAGTCGATGCGCCACCATGCGCTCCGGGTGGTCCTGCGCAATCCGGCGGTCGACACGTGCGGCACCGGCGGTGACCGCGCCGGCACCTTCAACATCTCGACCGCGGCGGCCCTGGTGGTGGCCGGAGCCGGTTGCCCCGTTGCCAAGCACGGCAACCGCGCCCAGTCATCGCGCTGCGGCAGCGCCGACGTGCTCGAGGCCCTCGGGGTGGCCATCTCACTGCCTCCCGAGGGCGTCCTCCGCTGCATCGAGGCGGCCGGGATCGGCTTCATGCTGGCCTCCGTCTACCACCCGGGCATGCGCCACGTCGGACCGGTGCGCCGCGAGCTGGGCATCCGCACCGCCTTCAACATCATGGGCCCGATGGCCAACCCCGCCGGAGTGCGCCATCAGCTGATCGGCACGCCGTCCGACGGGCTGGCCAGCAAGATGGCGGGAGTGATGAGCCGCCTCGGCCTCCGGCGCGCCATCGTCTTCTCGGGGCCGGGCGGGACCGACGAGCTGATGCTCCACGCCCCCTCCCACGCCTACGTCGTCAACGGGGACGCGATCGAGGAGATCGACATCGACCCCGCCCGCCTGGGGATCGCCGCCGCCCCTCCGGAGGCGCTCGCCGGCGGGGACGCCGAGGCCAACGCGGCGCGGATGCGCTCGGTGCTCGGTGGCGAGCGCGGTCCCGTCCGTGACTGCGTGATCCTCAACGCCGGGGCCGCCCTCTTCGCGGCGGAGCGGGTGCCCAGCATCGAGGCGGGGATGGAGGAGGGCGAGCGGGCGCTCGATTCGGGCGCCGCCCAGCTCCGCCTCGAAACGCTCGTCCGGGTCTCCACCGAGGCGGCGGTATGACCGCTGGGGGAGAGGCCCGCGAGCGGGCCATCTCCCGCGGGCAGCACCTGCTCAGCCTGCAGGAGACGGACGAGCAGATCGCCCAGCTGGAGACCGAGATCGCCGCCTTGGAGGCGGCTCTGAGCGGGGATCCCGAGCTGGAGCGCCGCCGCGATGCCGAGAGAGCGGCCGAGGCGGAGCGCCAGGGGGCGGAGGAGCGGTGCCGGGGAGTCGAGCGTGAGCTGAGCGGGGTCCGCCAGCGGGCCCGCAGCCTGGAGCGGCGCCTCTACGACGGCTCGGTGCGCAATCCACAGGATCTGCTCGGCATGCAGCGCGACCTGGGGGCGCTCAAGCCCCGACTCGATGACCTCGAGGCGAGCCTCCTGGAGTGCATGGAGGCGAGCGAGAGCGCCGAGACCGTCGTGGCCGGCACGCAGGTCGCGGTTGCGGAGCGCGAGGCGGAGCGGGGGTCCCAGGAGGCGCCGCGCCGGGAGCGCCTCGCAGTCGCCCGGAGCGAGCTCGGCGACCAGCGCGCGGTCCGGGCGGCAGTCGCTGCCGCCTCCGAGGTCGGTGACGTCCGCATCTACGAGCGGGTCGCGGCTCACCGCCGGCCTGCGGTGGTGCACCTGGAGAGGGACAGCTGCGGCGGCTGCCACCTCCCGCTCGGCATCCGGGAGGCAATCCAGGCGCGCTCCGGTGACGGCCTCGTCCAGTGCAGCAACTGCGACCGCGTGGTCGTGCGGTGAGCCGTCCGGACCCGGGCCCCTCGACGCCGCCCTCTCCCGGGACGGTCGTCGCCTACACCGACGGCGCCTGCTCAGGCAATCCCGGACCGGGAGCCTGGGCCTACCGTCTGGAGTGGCCCGACGGCCGCGTGGAGGAGGCGGCGGGGGCGGAGCCGGGCACCACCAACAACCGCGAGGAGCTCAAGGCGGTCCGGGAGGCGCTCCGAGCCGTCCGCCGCCGGATCGGGAACGACCCGGGCTGGCGGATCGTGGTCCGCACCGACAGCCTGGGCGCGGTCAACTGGCTGACCCGGCGCTGGAAGCGCAACGCCAACCTGGACCTCTTCCCCGGCATCGACCCGCTGGTCGACGCTCGCGTCGCCTTTGAGCACGTGCGCGGCCACGCCGGCAACCCGGGCAACGAGCGGGTCGACCGGCTCGCGGTGAGCGCCGTCCACGAGCTCACGGCCGGCGCCGGGGGCTGACGCGGCAGGCCTCGACTACCACAAGGGAGTGGTTGCACCACCCCCCGATCTTTTGCTACGTTCTCGGCTCTCCCGTTGGGCACGATGCGCCCGGCGCGACGGGAATGTAGAGGGCGTGGGGCTGAGCGATGATCATCAAGGTCACTTCCGACGATCTCATGACCGTGTCCGGATCCCTGCAGTCGGGGGCTGGCGAGATCGACAGCCGGTTGAAGAGCATGCAGGGCCAGGTGCAGAGCCTGATCGAGAGCGGCTGGCAGGGGGCGGCGTCCGCCCAGTTCGGCGGGCTCTTCCAGGAGTGGAACCAGGGAGCCGCCCAGCTCAACACCGCCCTGGAGGGGATCTCGAAGCTCCTGACGAGCGCCGCCACCACGTACGCCGAGGCCGAGCAGGCGATCACCCAATCGATGCAGCAGTAGGGGCGCCCGGACTGCCGGGACGCCGGATGAGCTGAGGGAGCGCGGGACCGTGACCACCTTTCGGGTCGACCCCGGCGTCTCCTCGGGGCTGCCCCGTGCCTCCGCCAAACCCGCCCCCGGCCAGCTCTGCCTGCTGGTGGTTGGAGGTCCCGACACCGGCGCGTGGGCACCCCTCCTCCCCGGAACCACGGAGGTCGGCCGCCAGGCCCCGATCCGGCTGACCGATCAGAGCCTCTCGCAGCCGCACTTCCGCCTGACCGTTGGGGAGGGCGTCCCGCTGGGGCTCGAGGACTGCGGGTCGCGGGGCGGCACGACCGTGGCCGGTGCGGCGATCAATGGACGCCGCCCGCTCGAGCCCGGGTCGGTGATCACCGCCGGGCAGACGCGGCTCACCGTTGTGGTCGCGCCTCCCGCCGACGCTGCGCTCACCCCCGCCGGCGATGGCACCCTCGACTTCTACCGGCCTCCCCGGCTGCGCGTGCCCGTGGGGTTCGGGCGGGTCGGCTTCCCCAGCGACCCCCGCCCGCCCAACCGGGCACCGGTGCAGTTCTTCGCCATGCTGGCGCCGGTCCTCGCGGCCGGGGCGATGGCCCTCATCGCCCATCAGGTCGCCTTCCTCGCCATCGCCGGGCTCACCCCGCTGATGGGTGTGGGGACCCTGGTCACCGACCGGCGCCGGGGCAGAAGCAGCCATCGACGCCAGCAGGAGGAATACCGGCAGCGCTTCGACGCCGCCCGCTCTCAGCTGGGCGGACTGCTCCGCGACGAGCTGCGGAGCCTGCGCGACATCCACCCGGATCCCGGCAGCGCCCTGCTCCGCGCGGTCATGCCGTCGAGCCGGGTCTGGGAGCGCCGCCGCGAGGACGACGACTTCCTCACCCTCCGGGTCGGGACCGGGGCGGTGCCCGCGTCGCTCGAGGTGAGCGGCGCCCCCCCGGGGCCGGACGATGCCGCGCCCCTCCTCCACGACGCGCCGGTCACGCTCTCTCTCCGCTCCTGGCGCGCTCTCGGCATCGCCGGTCCGCGGCCGCTGGCCCGGGAGCTGGCCCGGGCGATCGTGGCGACGACGGCGACCTCGCACAGCCCCCGCGACCTGGCCATCACCGTCCTCACCGGGGAGGCGGCCGGCCCCGACTGGGAGTGGATCCGCTGGCTGCCCCACTGCCGCCCGGAGGCTGCGGAGGGCCCCCACGTCCGGGTGGGCAACGACCCGGCGACGATCGCCGCGCGGGTCAGCGAGCTGAGCGACCTGCTCGGAGGCCTGCGTGCCGAGGGGAGGGATCGGCGGCCCTCGGTACCCCGCCTTCTCCACCTCGTGGTGCTGGACGGTTCCTACGGCCTGCGCCAGCGCCACGACCTCGGTCCCCTGATCGACGAGGGCCCCTCCCACGGCATCCATTTCATCTGCATCGACGACGCCGCTCCGCAGCTCCCCGAGGGCTGCCGCGCCGTCTGCGACCTGGGCACGGGCGGAGACGCGGCGGCCACCCTGCGCCGCGCCGGCGAGGGAAACTTTCCCGGCATCCAGCCAGACCGGCTCAGCCCGCAGGCGTGCGAGACGCTGGCCCGCGCCCTGGCCCCGCTGCGCGATACCGGGGCGGTCAGGGCCGGTGGTCGCCTCCCGGCGTCGATTCGCCTGCTCGAGCTGCTGGGCCTCGATCCCCCGTCGCCGGCCGCGATCCAGGCGCTCTGGCGCACCGGTCGGACCACGGTGGTCCCGATCGGGAAGGATGCGGACGGGCCCTTCCTCCTCGACCTCGCCCAGGGGCCCCACATGCTGGTGGGCGGGACCACTGGGGCGGGCAAGAGCGAGCTGCTCCAGACCATCGTCGCCTCCCTCGCCGCCCACAACCGCCCTGATCAGATGGTCTTCGTCCTCATCGACTACAAGGGGGGTGCAGCGTTTCGGGGCTGCGTCGACCTCCCCCACACCGTCGGGATGGTCACCGACCTCGACGCCGCCTCGGTGGAGCGCGCGCTGGTATCGCTGCGCGCCGAGCTGCAGCGGCGGAAGGCGGTCCTGGACGCTGCCGACCAGTCGGACATCCTCCGCTACTGGGCGGCGATCGGGGGCGGCCGCGGTGCCGACCCGCTCCCCCGGCTGGTGCTGGTCGTCGATGAGTTCAAGACCATGGCCGACGCCATGCCCGAGCAGCTGAAGGCGCTGGTCGACATCGCCGCTCAGGGTCGGTCGCTCGGCGTCCATCTGATCCTCGCGACCCAGCGTCCGGCCGGTGCCGTCACCGGCGACATGCGGGCCAATGTCAACCTCAGCATCTGCCTTCGGGTGGCCACCACCCAGGACTCCCTGGACGTGATCGGGGCGCCCGATGCCGCCGACCTCTCCGTGGAGAACCCCGGCCGCGCCTACCTCCGGGTGGGCACCGCCCGGCCCGAGCTCTTCCAGGTGGCGCGGGTTGGCGGGCCGCGTCCGGGAGCGCACCTCGGCGCGGTGCCCCTCGAGGTGCGCGAGGTCAGATGGTCCGAGCTGGGGAGGCCCCTCCCGGTGGCCGCCGCGCCACCCGCCTCGGCCGACGACGCCACCGATCTCTTCGCACTGGTCGGCGCCATCCGTGGCGCCGCATCCCAGCTCGGAGCCGTCGCGCCGGCACCGCCGTGGCAACCCGCCCTCCCGGAGGTGCTACCGCTCGCGGCCCTCGGCGCGTCACCGCCGCTGCTTCTCGCCTTCGGTCGCGCCGACCTCCCCCGAGAGCAGCGCCAGGTCGTGGCCGCCTACGACATCGAGCGCCAGGGCCACCTCCTCATCGCGGGCGCTCCGAGGTCGGGCCGGACCACGCTGCTGCGCACCCTCGCCGCGGCCTCGACCGCCACCCCGGCGGCGGACCTCCACCTCTACGCCATCGATTGCGGGGGAGGTGGGCTCGCCGCGCTCACCGCCCTCCCTCAGTGCGGGGCGGTGGTGACCCCGGCCGACCCCGACCGGGT
>PLXL01000156.1 GCA_003153215.1 Candidatus Dormiibacterota bacterium | reverse complement strand
GTGAACTGGGCGAGGCGGGCTTCCAGGAGGTCCGCCTGGGGCGACTGGGCCTGACGGAGCCAGAGCGCCAGCAGGGCGACCGAGCAGGCTGCCAGTGCGCTGGCGACGTAGGCGATCACACCTGGATCCTCACGATCTTCTGGATGATCGCCATCCCGACCAAGATGCTCAGGGAACCCAAGGCCAGCATCACCCAGCCGAGGGTCTCCTTGACCATCGGGGCGAAGTAAGACGGCTCCACGAAGAAGAGGAAGAGGGAGAGACCGACCGGGAGGAGCGTGATGATCGTGCCGGACATCCGCGCCTGCGCCGTGATGGTCCGGATCTCACCGTGAATGCGCACCCGCTCGCGAATCGTGTAGGCGATGGTGTCGAGGATCTCCGCCAGGTTGCCTCCGACCACGCGCTGGATCTGCACCGCGGTGACCATCAGGTCGAAGTCCTCGGACTTGTTGCGCTGCACCATGTGCTGGAGAGCGTCGTCGACGGGGATGCCGAGCGCGATCTCGCGGGTGGCGCGGCCAAACTCCTCGGAGATAGGTGGCGACGCGTTCTTCGCCACCGTGTTCATGGCCTGGGCAAAGGAGAGACCGGCCTTGAGCGCGTTGCTGAGCAGGATGATCGTGTCTCCGAGCTGACCCTCGAAGGCGCGGGTGCGCCGGGTCTGACGGAAGCGGAGGAAGATGCCGCTCGCGATCCAGATGACGATGGGGCACGGGATGAAGGCGAAGATCGTGCCGAAGCGCAGCCAGAAGATGGCGCCGACCACCACCCCCACGCCGGCGACGATCAGCATCCATTCGGAGGCCTTGAGCCGCAGCCCGGCCTTCTGGAGGTCCTCGGCGAGCTTGCCCGCGTAGGAGCCTCGGTTGACCACCGGGCTGAGGGCGTCGGTGAAGCTGTCGAGCGCGTCGCGGAGGGGGTTCCCGGACCTGACCCGCTCGGGTTGCGGGGGCCGCTGACCGCCCATGTAGGCGCTCAGCCGCCGGGCAACCTCGTCGGCCTCAGTCCGGCTCCGGGTCGCGATCAGGGCGACCCAGCAGAGCAGAAAGCAGGCCACCAGAACCGCCGCGAGCAGGGGAAGAAAGTCGGTCATTGCCGTGCCCTACGTCCGTGTACCCTTCGGCACTCCTCGGATCACGAGTTCGTGAACGCCCCGGACAGCGACTGGGGGGTCACGGGCTGGTCGGTTGCGGGCGGAATGGTCGTGTCGGGGCCAGAGATGTTCTCGATCTTCGGGACGAAGTCGCCGGTCGAGTTGGTGGTGCCGTATTCACTGGTCGGGCGGAGCACGTACTTGAGGACGAGCGCGGGGTTGCCACCTGCGACCGCGGTGTAGTCACCGGTCAGCAGCGCGGTCATCTCCTCGGCCTGCGCCCTGGTCATCTCGACCACGAAGTAGTTGGGCGCCGACAGAGCCGGTGCCGCGGTTGTCGTCGCCGTTCCACCCGACGGGGTGGTGGTGGCTGCCGGGTAGCCCACCGCCACCACCGGGATGTCCTGGAAGACGTACTGGAGCTGGTGACTGGTCGACGTGCTGCCACCCAGGTCACCGATGATGTCGATCTGGTCGCCGGCCAGGATGTAGTAGCCGACGGTCATCTGATCGACGGTGGTGTCCGACGTTGCGCCGTGAGCCGGGATGGCCAGGGCCACGTCGTTGTTGGCGATCGGGAGTTGGCTGGTCGGAGCGGTCAGCGTCGAGGTGCCGCCCGAGCCGGTGGTGGCTTGCAGCAACTGCTCGGTGATCGGGGTCCCCGCCGAGACGGGGACCGGGAGCGTCTTTCCGACCACCTGAGTGGTGGTCGTGTAGTAGTTGGTCGGAAGGTCGATGTTCAGGTACTCGCGAGTCGTGAGATTGGCCGCCGAGAGTTGGGAGCCGGCGGTGATGGCCGTCTCCGCCACGACCACCGGGGTCTCGGGCTGGGCCGGAGGGGTGCTCGACGACTTGGAGACGGCGATGAAGACCACCACGCCCGCGAGCAGGGCGAAGATGATGCCGCCAACGAGGAGTATCCGGTTCTGAGGCTTGTTGGAGGGGATCGCCACTTGCTTTCCTCTGCTGGTACCCGCGCCGCAATTACCCCGGGCTGGGTGCGGTGCGAGACAAGGTGGGTGCGGCTGAAGTCGGTCGCCCGAGTGTGACCGAGACCGGCGAACTGGATGTCACTGTCCGGTAACAGATGAGTGCGCCTTCTCCACTTCCCCCGAGGGCGCTCATGGGTCGATCCTACCGGTGGTTTGGGCTCGCATCAGCATCTCGAGGACATCGTCCCGATACGGTGCGATGGTGGCGATCTTTCGGTAGATCCGCAATGCGCCGTGGTTGTCCCCGCGCAGCCGGGTGAGACGTGCGATGCGCTCCAGGTAAGACACCGCCAGATCGATGTCCTGGTCGTCGATGCAGATGTCCGCAAGGCGCGCGAGGGGGGGCTCGTAGACCGGGTCGGCGCGGGATGCGGCCAGGTAGCAGTTGAGCGCCGCGTTGCGCTTGCCCAGGCTGCGGCACCGATCGCCCGCGTCGAGGGCGAGCTCGGCGACGGCCTGGCCCCCCAGCTCCTGGGCGGCCTGCTGGAGCACCGCGGCGACATCGTCGCACCGCTTCTTCCGCAGCCTTTGGTCCACGCTGGAGCGGAGGGCGACGAGGTCGCGCTCGGGGACGTCATCGGCCGAGGCTGCGGGTGCTGCACCGCCCCCCGCCGGCGTCATGTGCAGCTCCACCGCCTCCGGCTGCCGCATCGCCCACCCCGCTGCGATCTCGGGGGGGGCGGCGCCGCCGCCGTTGGACGGGCTGGCGGGGAGCCATGCCTGGGTCGCGTCGCGCCAGTCCTCGCGCACCTCGTGGTGAGCGGGCCCGGTCGCCGGCTCGGAGTCCGCGCTCCCCGGTGCGGGCGACGCGCCGGTGACCGGCGCCTCGCGCCGTCCGACCGGCGGCGTCTCGGAAGACGGCCACGGGGACGACCATCTGGCGACGTCGGGCGGCCCGCTCCGGTGCGGTGGATCAGCGGCGGGAGCCGCGGGCCGGGGTCCCACATCTTGGAAGCGAGTCCCGTCAGGGGCGGACGACACCGGTAGGTCGTCGGGCGAGAGCAGCTCGTCCCGGAGACCATCTGCGAGCGGATCGCGGGCCCCCCTCAGCGTGGGCGTCACCGGCTTTGGCCAGGTCGAGGGGTCGGAGAAGGAGGCTCGGCGGCTCGGCGGGACCCGAACCTCCGCCGGTGCTTGGACCTCCTCATCGGCGTTGAACGCTCCGCGGGGCCCCGCCGGCTCCACCAGAGCGCCCTGCTCCGGTTGCGGTGCCCGGGTCGCCATCACGTCGTCCGGGTCGCCGAGGTGGAAGCTGAACTGAGGAGGTGACGATCCGGAGCCGTCCTCCCCCGCCCCGCTGGCCCCGTCCTCCTCCGGCAGGGGGTACGTGACGTCGGGAAGGGGATAGGGGGACTCCGCGAGGGGGTACGGCGACTCGGGAAGGGGGTACGGGGCCTCGGGTTGGGGGTAGCTGAACTCCGGCTCGGGGTACGTGGACTCGGGGTCGGCGTACGTCGACTCGGAATCTGGATAGGTGGGTTCGGTGAGGGGATGGCTCGGTTCCGCAAAGGGGTAGGCGGGCGGGAACCGGTGAGGTCCGCCGCCGTTGGATTCGAGAATCGAGGTGCCCACCTCGGCCAACCGCATCTCGGTAAGCCCGGCGGCCCGGCCGGCTCCATTCGTCGCCTCCGGGTCGCCCGGGGTGGGAGCCTGTCCGGCGGCCCTGTTCCGTTCGGAGCTGCTCACCGCGTCGAGGGAGAGAAGGTACTCGTACACGTGGCGGCGCAGCCGCTTGCTGAGCGCTGGGGCGATGTCGACCGCGCCCATGTCGGCGGCCAGCTGAGTGGCGGCGTCGACGATGGAGAGCAGTCCGGCCTCGTCGAGCCGGCCAAGACGTATGGCTTCGGCGAGCCGCTGCTCGACAAGGTCGGCGAGGCCGGGGACGTGAGGAGCCACTGTGGCGACACCGTCCTGCCAGCCGCGCCGGATCATCCCGAGGGTGTCGTAGCTCATGTCAGGCGCTCCGCGGCACCCAGCCCGTCCTCATCGAGGTCGTCCTCACGGAGGATCTGGCGGACCTTGCGGATCCCGTAGTAGACGATGACTCCGGCGATCAGCAGCACCAGGCCTGCGAAGCCGATCGTCTGGAGGTAGCCCGCGGCGGTCCCGGCGCCGGGGAGGATCTCGATGACCTTGTCGGCGTCGGCGGTCGCCGATCGCTTGATGGTCCAGGA
>PLXL01000105.1 GCA_003153215.1 Candidatus Dormiibacterota bacterium | reverse complement strand
CCTGCGGAACAATCCGCTGGGCGACCCCTTCGTACGGCCGATCGAGGTCTATCTGCCACCCGGATACGACGACCACCCCGAGAAGCGCTACCCGTCCGTCTACATGATCCAGGGGTACACCGGCCAGGTCGACATGTGGCACGGGCGGAGCGCCTTCCGTCCCAACTTCCCCGAGCTCTGTGACGCCCTCTTCAGCGGCGAGGACGCCCCGCCCCCGGTGGTGGTGGTGTTCGTCGACTGCTGGACCTCGGTCGGAGGCAGCCAGTTCCTGGACTCGCCGGCGACCGGCATGTACCACACCCACCTCTGCCAGGAGGTGGTGCCCTGGGTGGATGCGCAGTACCGGACCCTCGCTGCCGCCGCCCACCGCGGGATCGCCGGCAAGTCGAGCGGCGGGTACGGCGCCATGGTCACCTGCATGCTCCGGCCCGACCTCTTCGGAGGGATGGCCGACCACGCCGGCGACGCCGTCTTCGAGAACTGCTACCTGCCCGACTTCCGCAAGTGCGCCCGAGTGCTGCGCGATCGCTACGAGGGCAGCTACGACCGCTTCTGGGCGGACTTCCGCTCCCGGCCGGCGATGAGCCGGGACGGCGACGGTGAGCTGGCCAACGCCTGGGCGATGGCCGCCGCCTACTCGGCCGATTCCGACGGCACCGTCCGGCTGCCCTTCGACACCGCCACCGGCATGCTGATCCCCGAGGTGTGGGAGCAGTGGCTGCAGTGGGACCCGGTGCGCATGGCCCCCCGGTACGCCGACGCGCTGCGCTCGCTGCGCGCCATCTTCATCGACGGCGGCCGCAGCGACGAATGGTACCTCGACCTCGGAGGCGAGGCCTTCCGGCGGGCGCTGGAGCAGATCGGGGTCACCGACGTCCGGTTTGAGCTCTTCGAGGGCGGCCACATGTCGATCGAGTACCGGTACCCGATCGCGCTGCGCTACCTCGCGGAGCGTCTGTCTCCCGCCGTCCGCTGAGCCGGGCTGCCCACACCGGACGCGACGAGGGTGTCAGCCCGCCTTGTACCCGAAGCGGCGGAGCATCTCCTTGCGCTCGGCGATCTCAGCCTCGCCCTCGATGCCCCGGCTGCGCACGCCGTCGGCCACCCCGAGGATGGCCCGGCCATGGTCGGTCTCGGCGACGATCACCTCCACCGGGTTGGCGGTGGCGCAGTAGATGCCGCAGACCTCCTGGACCGCCCGCACCGCCGGGAGCACATTGATCGGGAAGGCGTTGCCGAGCAGGATCAGGAAGGCGTGGCCCGTGCCCAGCTTCATCATGGTGGCGCGGGCCAGGTCGGTGAGATCGTCGTCGGTGCCGCTCCAACGGACCAGCGCCGGCCCGGAGGCCTCACAGAAGGCGAGCCCGAACTTGATCCCGGGCACGGATCCCACCAGCGCCTCGTGGAGATCCTCCACGGTCTTGATGAAGTGGCTCTGGCCGAGGATGAGGTTGACATCCTCCGGCTTGTGGATGGCGACCGAGGTGATCTCCATGGGCGACTCCTGACATCGCGGCGGACGGCCCGGCGGGGACCGCGCGACTGAGACGGTCTGGCGGCACTCTAGCGCCGCGAGGGGCGCGGGCTCCGGCAGGGGATCGCAAGGATGGGCGGCGACAATGGGAACGAGGTCTCGGGGCGGCGTGGGGGAGCCGGCTGGTTCCGACCGGCAGCACCGCACCGTATCTGTCCCCTCACCTCGCCCGTTCCCATGAACAGAGTGCTCGATACCCCGCCGGTGGAGCCGGTCGACCGGCCCCAGCCCGATCCGGCCGTGGCGGAAGCCGCCAGGCCCGAGGGCGCTGCCGTTGCGCCCGAGATCCCGCCGCGCCCATCGCCGGCGACGGGCCGGCCGCGGTCGCGCCGGTGGCCATACCTGTTCCGGGCCGTCCTGGCGCTCCTCCTCATCCCCGGGACGGTCCTGGCGGGAGCCGAGATCGCGACCCCGCCGGTCGCCGGGGCTCCAGCGCTGGTCGCGGCCATCGATCGTGAGCACGGCTCCGCACCGATCCCGGCAGAGCCCTCCTGGCGCGTTTCCGAGGCCATCGTGGCGGCCGAGGACGGCACCTTCTACAGCAACAAGGGGATCGACGCGCCCGGGGTCGGCCGGGCGCTCTGGGGATGGTTCACCGGGGTGGATGAGGGCGGCAGCACGATCACCGAACAGCTCGCCAAGGTGCTCTACACCGGCGGCCGGACTGGCGTCACCGACCGGGTCGCGCAGGTTGCGCTCGCCCTCAAGCTGGACGGCCACTTCACCAAGCCGGCCGTCCTCAGCATGTACTTGAGCGCCATCTACTTCGGCAATGGCTACTACGGGGTGCTGGCGGCCAGCGAGGGGTACTTTGGCCTCTCCCCGGATCGGCTGAGCTGGGCGCAGGCGTCGCTCCTCGCCGGGCTCCCCCAGGCACCGAGCCGGCTGGACCCGCTCCAGCACCTGGCGCTCGCCCGGCAGCGGCAGTCCTACGTCCTGGACCGCCTGGTCGCGACCGGGGTGCTGACCNNCCCCGGGCGGGCCGAGAGGTGCAGTCCGGGCAGCCGCGCCGAGTGGCAGAGCGGGGCGGTCAGCCAGTGAATAGAATTCGCAGCGTCCCCATAGCCCGGCTGCCACCCCGAAGGAGACCCCGAATGAGCGTGTTCCGGCGCTTCAGCAACATCGTCCAGCAGAAGTCCAACGCCGCCCTGGACAAGATGGAGGACCCATCCCAGGCGATCGACCTCTCGTACCAGCAGCTCCTCGAGCAGCAGCAGAAGCTCCGGACCGCGCTGGTCGAGGCGACCACCGGCCAGAAGCGGGTCGAGAACCAGGCCAAGACGATGGACGCCCGGATCGCCTCGCTGAACGACGCCGCCCAGAAGGCGGTCACAGCGGGCAAGGACGACCTGGCGACCCAGGCGTTGACCCAGGCCGAGGTGCTCCAGCAGCAGCGCCAGGCCCTGGACCCCCAGATCGAGACGCTCAGCGCCCAGGTCCAGAAGCTGCAGGTGGCGCTTCAGAAGTACCAGGCCAAGGTGCAGTCGTTCGCCACCCAACGGGAGTCGCTCAAGGCCTCGTACGAGGCGGCCAAGGCGACCAGCACGGCCGGGGACACCCTGGCCGGCATCGGCGAGCACACGAGCGACGCGGCGATGATGATGCAGCGCGCCCAGGACAAGATCGCCCGTACCCAGGCACACGCCGACGCCGTCGACGCCCTGCTGGAGAGCGGCACCCTGGACACCCCGCTGCTCACCGGCGGCACCTCGACCCTCGAGGACCAGATCAGCGCCACCGTCGTGGACAGCAGCGTGCAGGCGAAGCTGGCCGCGATGAAGCAGCAGGCGGCGCTGCCCGCTCCGGCCGCGGCGGCCCCCGCGGCGATCAGCGCGCAGGGGATCGTGGTCCGCATCCACGGCGATGACCAGTACCGCCTGGAGGCATTGCTCCAGTCCGACCTGGACATGTACGACCACCGGTTGGTCGCCGCGGTCGAGGCCAACGACGACCCCGCGTACCATTCGGTCCTCCGGGATGTCACCGCGTTCGTCAAGGAGAAGGGCGTCGTCCTCGGGGGCGCGGACGTCACCAAGAGCGACATCATCCTGCCGAGTGACGACATGCCCCTCGACGAGGTGGCCGGCATCCTCCATCCCGCCGACGCCTCGGCCGCTTAGCAGCTCCTGGTCACGCCGATGAGCGGAGCCGCAGCCGCGGCACCGGAACCGCTGGTGTTGGTGGTACCCAACTTCAGTGAGGGTCGCCGTGCCGAGGTGATGGACGCCATCGTGGCAGCGATGACGTCCGTCCCCGGCATCACGCTGCTCAACCGCCAGTCCGACCCCGACCACAACCGGCTCGACACCACCCTGATCGGCTCGCCGGAGGCCGCCCGCGCCGCAGCGATGGCGGGAGCCGCCAAGGCCGTCGAGCTGATCGACATGGAGCAGCACCACGGCAGCCATCCCCGGATGGGGGCGGTCGACGTCATCCCCTTCATCCCCATCCGGGGGGTGACGATGGACGACTGCGTGGAGCTCGCCCGTNNCTGGCCGACGTCCGCCGCGGCGAGTACGAGGGCCTCCGGGCGGACGTGGCCGAGGGAAGGCGGCTGCCGGACATGGGCCCCCACCAGCTCGGAAAGGCCGGAGCCACCGCGGTGGGAGCGCGGCCACCGCTCGTCGCCTTCAACGTGTACCTGAGCGGCAGCGACGAGCGCGCCGCCAAGGAGGTGGCCAAGCGGGTGCGGGAGCGGTCCGGTGGCCTGGTTCACGTCCGCGCCATCGGCTTCGCGGTTCCGGAGCGCGGCTGCGTCCAGGTTTCGATGAACCTGCTCGACCCGCTGGCCACACCCCCGTACCGGGCCCTCGAACTGGTCCGGCTGGAGGCCGCCCGTTTCGGCATGCAGGTGCTCGACACCGAGATCGTCGGCCTCATCCCCCAGGCGGCACTGGCGGAGTCCGCCGCCCACTACCTGCAGCTCCGTGGTTTCAAGCCTGACGCCCAGGT
>PLXL01000033.1 GCA_003153215.1 Candidatus Dormiibacterota bacterium | reverse complement strand
GTCAGTATAGACGCCTTCAGTTCGACATCGAGCACGAGTTGCTGCTCGACCCAAGAAATGCGCCACCGCGGCTTGCTTTGGCGACGGGTAGATTGGTAGCGAATCTCGGATGATGATGCCCTCGTCACGAAGTGCAACGAGCTTCCTCAGTTCATCAGCGTCGCCCTCAGTCATCGCGCAGCCCCTTAGGTGCGGCGAGCCTCTACCGCTGACCGGCGAGTCTAGCAAGGAGCCGATCGCGTGCGGTCGACCTCGACGAGTGAGAAACGGGCGTCCTGACGGCCCCGACCTCATGGGAGGGACCGTCAGAGGCAGGTCGCAAGGCTGCCACCGCGGTGTGCTGGTCGGCCCTGGCGACGTCAGACCAACGACCTTCGAGGCGACGATTTGTCCCAAGAGAGCAGGGACATTTCGCTGGGGAGCGGGGAGATATGGGAGTAGCGGAGGGGCCGAGCGCTCTACCGCGACCTCCTGCGCGCCTTCCAGCGGGGCGTCGCCCGGGTATTACGCCAGAGAGCGGTCACCTCCGGGGAGCCGCCGCCGCAGCGGGCACAGAAGGCTTGGAAGCGGCTCAGCTCCCCGGTGTAAGCGGCGACCATCGTCAGGCTGGCGTGGCGGTCCAGCTCCAGCCACTGGAAGAACTCGGTGACCGCCTCGGCGAGCGGGACAGAGGGTGCGGGAGGCTCGGCCACCCCAGGGTGTCAATTTCACCCCTGAAGCGCCCTCGTCGGCCACCAGCTCAGGAGCGCTGTCGGGGCGCGCTCCATCGCAGTCCACGCCGGCTGGAGGACGTCACCGGAGGTAGCCCTCACCGTGGCGCGTCTGGCGCTCGTTCAGCACCGCACCCCGGAACCCTGCGAGAGGCCCGGCGGATTGCCCGTGCGCTTCGGAACGAGGAGACGAGGGCAGGCCGTGGCTGAGCCCAGCGCCGGTTCCTGGACGAGCAGCCCTTAGAGCTTGCGCCAATAGGTGATTGAGTCGGATGACTCCGTTGAGTCGTCCTGGTCCCTGTGCGGGCGGTGAAAGTACATGCAGGACATGGACTTTCCGATGATTGGGAGATCTCAACCAACCCGCTGTAGGTGATCACGAATAGTGCGCAGACCTGATCACGAATAGTGCACAGGTCCTCACGGCGATGGAGGACCTGGAGACGTGATCGAAAAGGCAGTCCCCCCTGGGATGCTCGGTGGTGTTCGAAGCCCCGAGAGCCAGGAGGGACCTCCGTGGAGTCTGAGGAGATCTGGATGGACCTGCGCGCCCTGCGTCGGCACGGGTGGAGCGTCAGCGCTCTTGCCCGCGAGTTCCACCTCAACCGCCGGACGGTGAACCGCGAACTCGCCGCGGAGGTTCCCCGGCGCTATCCGCCGAGGGCGCCGCGGCACCCCTTCACCCCCGCTCAGCTGGCCCACATCGAGCGCCGGCTGGCGGTCTGCCCGGCGCTGCGGGCCACCGACCTGCGCCACGAGCTGCGCAGGGAGTACGGCTACGCGGGCAGCTACTCGACCTTCCGGCGCCGGCTGGCGCCCCTGCGCCCGGCGATCCCCGTCGAGCCGGAGGTCCGCTTCGAGACGGCGCCCGGGGTGCAGACCCAGGCCGACTGGAAGCACCCCGGCAGCTGGCCGTTGGGCGACGAGATGGTCGAGCTGCACGCCATGGCGGCGGTGCTCGGACACAGCCGCCGCCCGGCGATCCGGATGGCGACCTGCTGCACCCGCGAGGTGAGCTTCGAGCGGCTGGTCCGCTGCTTCGACGATCTCGGCGGGGTGACCCGGGAGATCCTCACCGACCGGGACACCGTCTTCTGGATCTCGGCGAGCGGCACCCTCAGCCCCGAGTGGGTGGATCTCTGGGGGCTGCTGGGCACCGTTCCTCGGCTCTGCCGGCCGTACCGGCCCAAGACCAAGGGCAAGGTGGAAAGGGTCAACCGGGAGATCGAGCAGAGCTCTTTCCTTTTCACCTCTCGACGAAGAATCCCTAAGATTTCGGACCCCTCCAGTCCCGACTGCTGTCTTCCCCTTCCATAAGGAAGGGTGGTTGAGGCTGCGCAGTCGATTCAGGGAGAAGAGAGGGCGCCCCGGCTTGACCGGGGACGGCCCCGGGAGGGGGTGGATATGGGACAGATTATGGGATCACGGGTCCGTGACGGCTGGAGGCGGTGGACCTGTCAGAGGTAAAACCCTTTCTTAACAAGGGACTTTGGCGGAGGGAGAGGGATTCGAACCCCCGAGGGCTTGGCGGCCCTTGCGGTTTTCAAGTGCGCCGTTTGACGTGTTGTCCTGTGTCGGCGGGTGCCGTCCTGAATACCAATCACGACACGGCTGTGGAGCTTCGTGTCGCCTGGTACCTCCTCGTGTCGTCGGGGTGGGGGTATAGGTGGGGGTACGCGGCGAGCCCAAACTGGGGAACCGATTCACGTGACGCCATCCTCCAAAGCTCGCCGGCCGTGCCATTGTCTGAGGGCGGCTCAGGTGGCCGAACAGCGACAGATCAGTCGACATGCGCACGCCGTTGACGAGCTGGGCACCCGCAGGTCTGCTCCAGTGAGATCAGCGTCGCGCACGCGAGGATGTTCCAATCTACCCAGCCGGAGAAGAAGCTGGGCCACCTGCTTGCCGGGAAATCACTCTAGGGAAACGACAAGTGGCTTCCCGAGAGCGCAGCGAGCAGGGCCAGGACGAGAAGGGTTACGACTGCTCCTGAGATCCAGAAGCCGACGCCGAAGAGAAAGCCGGCAGAAAGCATGGTGTAGCGGAGGAGCGGTGGGGGCTGGATGGGTTGTGGTGGCTGAAGCATGCTGGCATGGTAGGGCCCGGCTCGTCCGGTGGAGCTGGCCCTGCTGAACCAGGGGAGGCCGGACTAGCGCACCCCAGGGTGTCAATTTCACCCCTGAAGCGCCCTCGTCGGCCACCAGCTCAGGAGCGCTGTCGGGGCGCGCTCCATCGCAGTCCACGCCGGCTGGAGGACGTCACCGGAGGTAGCCCTCACCGTGTCTGGGTTATCTGCGGTGAGCCGTCGGACATCAGGGTGGTGAGGAAACACAGGCTGGGTTTGCGCAATAGAGCTACGAGGCCATCAGGAAGATTCACGTCTCACCGTCGCCATCTGGACAGAGGGGGATCACCGCGCCCACGAGCGAATAACTCGTACCACGGCCGACCTGGCCAACAGGAACCATGGAGGGCAGGAAGCACACGCCGGAGCAGATCGCCCGGGATGTCATCGCCATCGCTGTCACGAGTACTCAAGTGTCCTCGGCCGCTTCGGCAGACGCGGGCGGCTTCGCGCCTAGCAGCTGTGATAGCGAGACAGCGGCCATGCCTACCGCAGCGAGAACCGCGATCCGGGTCAACGACTTCGGTAGGCGCGGACCCAGCACCAGGCGGCCCGGCCCCGAGCTCATCAACCCGATCGCCAGCGCAAGATTGGTGAGGGGCAACTCGAAGCCCCTTTTCTGCGACATCAGTCCCTGCTTGCGGTGCACGGCGGTGGCCACGGTCATGGCGCCCGCGATGGCCAGCGGGCCCAGTGGGTACGCCAGCCCCGTCGCGGTCAGCACTCCACCACCGAGCTCGCTGGCGCTGGCGAGTGTCGCCATGGCTTTCGCGGGTCGCATGCCCATCGCCTCGAACCCTGCCGCAGTGGCGTCAAGGCCAGGGCCTCCAAAGGAACCGAACAGCTTCTGGGCCCCGTGGACGGCGAGATACCCGCCGAGAACGGTTCGGGCGGCGAGCAGACCGACGTTGCGCATCTGAGACCTCCGTGTGAAGCGTCCCTGGTGTCCAGGGACGCGGTGTGTGAGGAGTCTGAAGGTCCCCGCTCAGGGAGCGCTCTGGCGACCGTGACGCCGTGGCCCTATCATCGCTCCCACTCCTCCTGGCCCGCCCGCCGTTCGAACGTTGCACAAGCGTCGAGATGATCACTCACAGGTCGCCGAGCCGGCGGGCGCCATCATCGCAATCAGGCCCACCGGCCCCGTGGGATGCCTCAGACGATGCGAATCGGGGGCGGATTCCGAGGTGGCAACCGCCGACGGGCGAATCGGCAGTCAGCGGCAGGCGGATAGGGCTGGCCCTGCGCTGCCCACCTTTACAAATTGACGGGCATCACCTCGTCGATGGGTCGGTCTCGCCGGTGGGGGCGCCGGGCTGGACCACACCGGCGGGAAGCCAGCCTGGGGCACCCCAGCATGTCAGTTTCACCCCTGAAGCGCCTGAACGGACCGTCAGTTATCCGAACACGCGTTCGCGGTACCTTGGGCGGCTCGGCATCCAGGGCGGCGGCGATTTCCCGCATATGCGCTGGGCCGACGGGCACCAGAACAGGCCAGAAGGAGGTGCTCTCCGTGGCACCCTAGAAGGCCACCGGCCTCGATCTCCCTGACCGGTCGGGACTCCCCGGGAAAGGCCGCAGCAGGCTCCCTCGAGTTGATGCCGGCGCGGCCGAGGACGTCCCCGACTCCGGCGGCGGTCCCTGGTCGGTCCTCGAGAAGGATTCGGTCGGGCCCGGATCACTTGCGAGCACACATGCCCTTCGGCCGTGACCGCGGGTGACACCTCGCTCTTGCGAGGAGGGTCCACAAGAGCGAGAATATGTGCGCTTCTGAGCAATTGCTCAGGATTCTGCTGAGGGTGATGCGGCCGTGCCGGTTGAGGTCCTTCAGGGCAACTGCGAGTTCGCGGCGGCCTTCCTGATGCGTGACCGAGGGGCGGGCTCGGTGCCCGGCGGCGGGCTGATGTTGGCGCAGCAGCAATGCGCGTGCAGGAGGTGACGGGATGCCTGTCGACATCGGTGGGATGACCAAGGATGACGTGGCCCGGAAGATGGACTATGCGATCCTCAACCAGACTTGGCCGGAGGCTGAGTACCTCAAGGGCTGCGAGAACACCAGGAAGTACAGGTTCGTCGCCTACCACGTTCTTCCCAGCTGGCTACCGCTCACCGTCCGCGAGCTGGGTAGCTTCGCCCGCGAGAACAAGATCGAGCTCGGCGCCCCTATTGCCTTCCCTTACGGCTCCACGCCGACGAAAGTGAAGTTGGCGGAGGCCGAGCATCTGATCGGCATCGGTGCCACCGCACTCGACATGGTGGCCAACATCGGATGGCTGAAGGACCGGAGGTACCAGCTCTACCAGGAGGAGTGCAGCGCGCACATCAAGCTGTGCCACGAGGCTGGGATCAACGGCAAGGTGATCATCGAGGTCGGCTACCTCACTGATGAGGAGCTGGTTGCCGCCACCAAGATGGTGGTCGAGGCGGGGGCGGACTTCGTCAAGACGGCAACTGGCACCGGCCCCTCTGGGTTTCCCAACCACCACCAAGTCCAGCTCATCCTCGTCACGCTCCACGAAGCCAAGACCAGGACTGGACTGAAGGTGTCGGGAATCGTAGCCCCGCATGTGCTCAACGCCTACGCCTTCATCCGGATGGGCGCGGACCGGATCGGCACCCGATCGGCACCCGAGATCGTCGACGCCCTGCCCGCGGTGCAGCGCGAGCTCTATCCCAGCCCCGTGGGCGCCGCCGCCTGAGGCGGGCCGGCATCGCAGATTGGGTTGATCGTCAGAGCGGAGGATAGGAACATGGGTCACTATCTACTGGGCATCGATGAGGGGACCACTGGTTGCCGGGCCTGCATCTTCGACTTCGAAGGTCGCCTGGTGAGCAGCGACTACCGGGAGTATCCCTGCTACTACCCGAAACCGGGATGGGTGGAGCAGAAGGCCGAGGACATCACCCCGGCGCTCTACGCTTCCGTGAAGGTCGCGATCGCCAAGGGCCAGGTGGACCCCGGGGAGATCGAGGCGCTGGGGATCTCGACCCAGGCATGCGTGGCTGGCCCGGTGGACAAGGACGGGAAGCTGCTCCGGTCCTTCATCGGCTGGCAGGACCTCCGCGGTGTGCCCTACATCGAGAAGCTGATCGGGAAGCACCTGAGCGGTCCCGACTACTACGCGATCGCCGGGGCTCCTATGAATCCCATCTTCGGGATCACCAAGATCGTGTGGTTCCGGGACAACGAGCCTGAGCTCTACGAACGGACCGCGGTGGTGAGCAACCACCAGGACTACTTCCTGCGCGCCTTCGGGGTCGACTCCGGCTACTACACGGACCTCTCCAGCGCCAGCCGCACCGGCCTCCTGGACGTCGACAACCACCGCTGGAGCGAGCGGCTGTTCCAGGAATTCGAGCTGGACGTCGACAAGTTCCCCACCGTGGTGCCGGACAACCCGGTGGTGGGGACGGTGTCGCGCTCCGTCGCCGAGCAGACCGGGCTCAAGGAGGGGACCAAGATCGTGGTCGCCGCCCACGACCAGAACTGCTCGACCTTCGGCTGCGGGCTGGTGGACGCGGGCACCGCGTCGCTGGTGCTGGGCACCTACGGCTCGCTCTACGTGGGCCTGGACCGGCCGGTCCGCGATCCCAACGGCGTCCTTATCGTGAAGGGCAACCACGGGCTGGGCAACTGGACCATCGAGGGCGCGGCGAGCGCCGCCGCCAGCTCGTACCGCTGGTTCCGGGACACCTTCGCCGGCGTGGAGGTGGCGGCCGGCAAGTTGCTCGACCGTGACCCCTACGACCTGATCAACGACCAAGTGGCCGGCGTGGCCCCGGGCGCCAGCGGTCTCACCTTCCTGCCCCTCCTGCAAGGAGCCTCCAACGGCCCGCGCGCCAACCCCTATGCCCGCGGCGTGCTCTATGGCATCACCCTGGGCACCACCCATGCCGAGGTGGCGCGATCGGTCATGGAGGGCGTCACCCTGGAGATGCGTGACATCCTCGAGGCGCAGCGGAGGGCCGGGGTGAAGATCACCTCCATCCACCTCACCGGCGGCGGCACCAAGTCGCGGCTGTGGAACCAGATGCAGGCCGACATGTACAAGGTGCCGGTGCACGTGCTGCAGACCTCGGAGACCGGAGCCCTGGGCGCGGCCATGTACGCGGGAGTGGGCGCCGGCGTCTACTCCAGCCACCGCCAGGCAGTCGCGACCGCCGTGCACGTCGAGGAGACCTACGAGCCCGCCCCCAAGAGCTTCGCCGGCTACGACGAGGCGTACGAGCGCTGGGTCAGCGTCTACACCGCGCTGCACGAGGGCCAGGTGTTCTAGAGGATGCGCTGGGAGAGAACCCATGTCTGTTGATCTGTCCCTGATGGACAAGAGCCAGGTGGCACGGCTCTTCGACTTCTCGGTGCTGCCCAAGGAGAGCAGTGAGGCGGAGATCCGCAAGGGCTGCGCGCTGACCCGCCAGTACGGCTTCGGCGCCTACTGCCTCTCCTCCGGGTACTGGGTGCCACTGGTCGCGGGCGAGCTCTCCGACTGCCCCGACATCAAGGTCGGGGCTGCCATCAGCTTCCCGTGGGGGGCGGTCCCGGCCGCCGTCAAGGCCTTCGAGACCGAGGATGCGGTGCGGAAAGGAGCCACCACCCTGGATATGGCCATGAACGTCGGCGCCCTAAAGTCGGGGCGCTACGATGACGTCCTCGGCGAGTTCCGGGACTTCGTGGCCGCCTCGGGTGGGATGGAGACCAAGGTGATCCTTGAGGTGTGCTTCCTCACCGACGAGGAGATCGCCACCGCCTGCAAGCTGATCGCGGAGGTAGGAATCCAGTTCGCAAAGACGTCTAGCGGTCAGTTCGAGGGCCCCAGCCTGGAGCAGTTCCTGGTGATGAAGGGGACTCTGGAAGGAACCCTGGTGAAGCTCAAGGTGGCGGGTGTCAAGTTCCCACGACCCCAGAACGCCTATGCCTTCATTCAGGCCGGTGCGGATCGCATTGGAACCCGGGCCGCTCCCGAGATTGTCGATGCCCTCGACCAGCTGCGCGACCTGGGCCTCGTCCCCAGGCGCGCTCTTACCACCATGTCAACGTGACGTCGCAGACACCGCCGCCGGTGGCCGATCCTCGTGATCGGCCGTCCGGCGCTGCGGCGGAGGGCAACGGACACCCCGAGGGTGCCGCCCGCGATCGGATCAAGGCGCTCATCTTCGACTTCGACGGTGTCCTAGCCGACACGGCCGACGATATCGCCGACGCCGCCAACGCGGTCCTGAGGCACTATAGGATGCCCGCGGTCCCGAAGCGCGATGTCCGCCGATTGATCGGGGGCGGAGCTGAAGCGCTCATCCGCCGCCTTCTAACCGACGCCGACGACCAGGTACTGGGCGACGCGGCGGCGCTGTTCAAGCAGAGCTATCGGGCCTGCTATGACCGACAGACGCGGCTGTATCCCGGCGTGTCCGAGACCCTGAGGGGCCTACGTGCCGCGGGGATGCTGCTGGCCATCGCCACCAACAAGGTCGAGGCGATCACCGACGATCTGACCCGGAAGCTGATGATCCACTCGTACTTCGTGACGATCGTGGGTCCCGAGTCGGTGACGCGCCGCAAACCAGACCCGGAGGCGATACAGCTGATCTTGGACAGGCTGGGGATCGCTCCTGGTCACGCACTGATGGTGGGGGACACCGGTGCCGACATCGTTGCGGGCAAACGAGCCGGAACTTTCACCTGCGGAGCTCTCTATGGGTACGGAACCCCTGCCGAGATTGCGGCGGCTCAGCCGGACTTTGCGGTGTCCTTCGCCAAGCAGATTCTCGGGCTGCTTCGCGTCGAACAACCACGGCCGATCGGGCCAAGCGGCCATGAAGAAGAGGTGATTGACTGATGAGCACTGCTTCGACAATCTGCCCGGTGTCAGGCTAGCGCTGCTGAAGATCACAGTCGGCCAGGCATGTTGAGCGACACTGGGCCACCCCAGGGTGTCAGTTTCACCCCTGACACGGCTATCTGGGCCAGCCCCCCTGGGGGTATGGATAGGGGTAATTGTCGCTGCATAATGCGTGCCTTCTTCAAGCCGGCCGCGGTGCGGACGCGCTGGTTTGCCGGATCAGAAGAGCGGGGCGATCAACTTTGCCGCCTCCTCCAGGCCGTTGACGTCCTCCGCGGTGAAGGCGTCGGGAACATCGCTGTCGATATCGATCTGCCCCACGACTCGGCCGTCGCGGTGGACCAGGACGACGCACTCGGAGCGTGTCTCCAGGCTGCAGGAGATGTAGTCGGGATCACCGGCGACGTCGGAGACCACCTGGCTCACACCGCTGGCCACGGCGCGTCCGCAGACGCCCTCGCCGACCCGGATCCGGGTGTGCTCGGTCGGCCGTCCGCTGAAGGCACGAATCACCAGGGTGTCACCCTCCAGGCCGTAGAGATAGACGGAGGTGTGGCGCGAGGAGGCCTGGCGGATGGCTCGAGCGGCGCGCTCCAAGCCGGTGGTGCCCCGAGGGAGGTCGCGCAGGGGTTCCCAGGCGGTGTCGGTCATTCCCGCACCTAACCGGGCGGAATCTCGGAAGCGGTTGGCGGTGCCAGCGCCCAGCGCACCTCGTCGACCAGCCGGTCGACCGTCGCTTCGTCGGTGGCCCAGGAGCAGACCAGCCGGATCAATGTGCTGCGCTCGCCGCGTGACCAGACATGGAAGCAGACGGCCGCGGCCAGTCGGCCGACCGCGTCGCCGGGGAGCTCGACGAAGACCTGGTTGGCCTCGGCCGCGCGGAGGGGCACCCCGCAATCGCTGAGCCCGCGCGCCAGGCGCGCCGCGGCAGTGTTGGCCTGTGCCCCCAGTCGGTACCAGAGGTCGTCGCCGTCGAAAAGGCGGGCAAACTGGATGCCCAGAAGCCGCCCCTTGGCGAGCAGCGCACCGCGCTGCTTCATGTGGTACCGGAAGTCGCGCCGCAGCTCGTTGCTGACCAGGACCACGGCCTCTCCGCACAGCGCCCCGTTCTTGGTCCCCCCGGCAAAGAAGGCGTCGACTCCGCATGCCGCGATCAGGTCCAGCCGGGCTCCGAGCGCCGCTAGCGCCGGCGCGAGCCGGGCGCCGTCGAGGTACACCCAGAGCCCGCGGGCATGGGCGTGGGCGCAGAGGGCCCCGAGTTCCTCGGCGGTGTACACGCCGCCCGCCTCGGTGGCCTGAGCGAGGAAGATCCCGGCCGGTCGCACGCTGTGCTCATCCTCGTGCTGGGCCAGCGCCTCGTCGACGAGGCCGGGGTCGAGCTTGCCGGTGGGCGTGGGGATCTGCACGATGCGGTGGCCGGTGGCCTCGATGGCGCCCGTCTCGTGGACGTTGATGTGGGCGGTCTCGGCGGCGACCACACCCTCGTGGGAGCGCAGGAAGGCGCCAAGGCAGGTGAGGTTGGTCTGGGTGCCGCCCACCAGCAGGTGGACCTCGCAGTCCCGCCCGACCTCGGCGGCGATCCGCGCGGCCGCGAGCCGCGAGTACCGATCCTCCCCGTAGCCGAACTCCTGCCCGCCATTGTGCGCCACGAGGGCCTCGAGCA
>PLXL01000183.1 GCA_003153215.1 Candidatus Dormiibacterota bacterium | reverse complement strand
ACCTGGTGGTTGGGCGTGAGAGCCGCGCGGAGCAGGGTCACGCGCTCGGCAAGCGGCCGGCTGCGGAGGTCCTCGTCGCCGCTCGCCAGCAGGTCAAAGGCGATGAAGGTCGCCGGGCTCTCCGCCGCGAGCATCCGCACCCGCGATTCGGCAGGATGGAGGCGGAGCTGGAGGGCGTCGAAGTCGAGGCCGCGCGGTCCCGCGATGACGATCTCCCCGTCGACCACGGCCTCCTCCGGAAGGGCCGCACGAAGAGGTGCGAGCAGCTCGGGGAAGTAGCGCTGCAGGGGCAGGCTGTTGCGGCTCTCCAGGTGGAGAGAATTGCCCGCGCGGAAGACGATGCAACGGAAGCCGTCCCACTTGGGCTCGTAGACGAGACCGGGGCCGGCGGGGATCTCGGTCTCGGAGCGGCAGAGCATGGGCTGGAGGGGCGGGTGGAGTGTGGGCATTGGTTCGATCGTACGTCAGGGGTCCCGCCGCGCCCGGCATGGCGCCTGGGGTCAGCAGTCCGCGACCGCCCCGACCGTCCCCGCGGCTTTCGCGGGAAGGAGACCGGCGACGAGGCGGAGGAGCGAGCAGCCATGGTCGTTCAGAGGGGGCAGCCGGGTCGCGCCCACACCCACGTCAACGTTCTTGGGACACAGCCATCCCGAGACGTCGTAGGCAAGGCCGGAGCCGCTCAGCGGGTAGAAGGTGATCGTGTAGAGGAGAGCGTCCTCCATGCAGATGGAGCCCGGCGCCAGGGGAAGTGCGTTGATTGCGTCGGCGAGCCGGGCGCTCTGCGCCTCGCCAAGCTGAACGGAGACGGGCCCGTCCGAGGCATTCAGGAACGAGGTGGTGACATACCCGGTCAGGTCCGCTCCGGCGGGGGGTGGTATGGCCTCGGTCGCCGGCCGATCCGGCACCCAGACCACCTGCGCGTCGACACGGAGCACGTACTCTCCACCGCTGGTCGCAGTGGTCGCGTAGAGGAGCATCGTCAGCGACTCGTTGGGTCCGGAGGTGGGGAGGGACAGCGCGAACCCGGTGGCGTCCCCGTCCGGCCCGCCGGAGCTGCCGGTTGACTGGATCACGGCGCCGGCCGGCCGGTGGGCAAGTACCCAGCTGTCGAGGGGATCGGTGTCGGAGAGGCCGGCGGGTTCGCCGATGACGTACAGCGCGTGCACGTCGACGAGCCCGATGACACCCACGCTCTGCATCGGGTCGGCGAGGACCGCGGGTGGGGCGGCGGTCCAGGGTTGGGCCCCCGGGGGAATCGGGGCCGACGCGAGCACCTGGGCGGCGAACTGCTCGCCCGCGGCGGAGGGGGTGTAGTCCGGTGCCGTCGAGGTGACGGCCGGCACGCTCGGCGCCGGGGATGNNGGAGTGCCATCCGGGCTCAGGTGGCGAGGGCCCCTCCGGCGGACGGGGCTCGCAGCCGGATCAGGTTGACCACGTCCGCCCCGCCGCGCGCCCTCTCGATCACCTCGCTGGCACGGCGGATCAGGTCGAGGGACTCCACCTCGCCCCGAACCGTCAGGGTGTCGTCGTCGCCGGCGNNCGGCGCTCGGCCCCCTTGCGCGGCTGGAGGAAGAAGGCGGCGACCGCGGCGGCGATCGCACTCATCCCGACGATGTGTAGGCGCTTCATGGCTTCCCTGTTCGGTGGGCAGACGGCGGCGGCGAACGGCCCAGCGGACCGCTGTCGAGAGAGATCGCCGGGCTCAGGGCAAAGGTTACGCGCGCGAAGCGCGCGCGCCCATCCCCCGGGCAGGTGAAATCTCCCCGGGGGATGGGCGGGAAGTGACCGCCGCTAGCGCAGGTTGAAGGCAGGGCCGGTGACCGCGAAGCGGACGTGGCCCGCCGCCGCGAACAGCGCAAAGAGCGCGAGTGCCGCGCCGATCAGAGTCAGGTTCCGGTAGAAGCCGCTCTCCTGGGTGCGCCGAGCGGCCGGCTCCGAGACCGTCCAGAAGGGATGGAACAAGAGGGTGGTGGGGAGCAGGAACGCCGCAATCATCAACGAGCCGATGTCCGGCCAGATGCCCGCGATGAGGGATACGGACGCCAGGATCAGGTAGAGGCCGGTGGGCACGCCGGCCAGGAAGGCGATCGGCAGCTTGCCCTGAGCGACGGAGACGTACTGCGGGTGCCTCTGGATGTGTCCACGTGCCGAGAAGGCGAAGAGGGCAGTGAAGAGCACCCGGCCGGCGAGAAGGAATGCACCATCCAACGTGGTCATGGAGGGCATTGTCGCCACCGGCGCTGCCCGGCGCCCTCCTTCCGCCCTCCTGGGGGCCGGGCGGGCTCACGCTTTCGCCGCGAGCTCCTTGGCGAAGAAGATGCACGGGAACCCCAGCACCTGGCCGCGACCCGTCTCGGCGAAGCCCTCGGACCGGTAGAGGGCGATCGCCGCGACCTGGCGCTCGGTGGTGTCCAGAACCAGGCGGCGGTAGCCGAGCTCGCGCGCCCGCTCCTCGAGGCGGCACAGGACGATGCGCCCGAAACCGCGCCCTTGAACGTCGGGGTTGACCCGCATCCGCTTCAGCTCGGCGGTGGTCTCGTCCTGCCGGCGCAGGGCGCCGATGGCCACGATCCTGCCCGCGAGCATGCCGACCAGGAACTCTCCTCTGGCGTCGAGGTACACCTCCTGGATGTGGTGCAGATCGTCGTCCCACGGACCGTTGCCAGCATGGGCTGCGACTGCGTGCAGGGCGAGGTTGTGCAGTTCCCACACCGCGTCGTGGTCGCCGTCCTGGTAGCGGCGGACGTCGAGGTCAACCACCGTCATCCGTCGAGCACCAGCTCCGCGACCTGGCGGAGCACGGCGGGTTCCGGGGTCACGTGGACGAGCAGGGTCGTCGGCAGGGACCGCCTCCATTCGACGAGCTCGTCCCGGATCTTGGGCGCCGGCCCGATGAGGGCGACCTGCTCGATCATCGCGGTGGGGATCGCCGCCGCCGACTCCTCCGCGCGCCCCTCCAGCCAGAGGTCGCGCACCCGGGTGGCGATCTCCTCGTACCCCATCCGCACAAAGGCGTTGTAGTGGAAGTTGCGCCCGCGCGGCCCCATACCGCCGATGAAGCGTGCGAAGAGACCGCGCAGCCGGTCGGCGGCGGCCTCGACGTCGTCATCGACGATGAGCGGCACGGTGGCGACGATCTCGAAGCCCTCCGCGGTGGCCCGCGCACCCGCGCGAGCCGCCCCCTCCGCCAGGGCCGCGCGGTAGTGCGCGTCACGGTACGGGGAGTAGTAGGTGGCGATCCAGCCGTCCGCGATCTCGCGGGCGAGGGCGACGTTCCTCGGGCCCTCGGCGGCCAGCAGGATGGGGAGGTCGGGACGAAGCGGTCTCACCATCGAGAGGAAGGGACGGCCCAGTCCGGAGCCCCCCGGCAAGGGGAGTGACAGGTGGCGGCCCTGGTATTCGACCGGCTCGCGTCGACGGAGCACGCGGCGGACGATCTCCACGTAGTCGCGGGTCCGCCCCAGAGGCGGGTCGAAGGGCTGCCCGTACCAGCCCTCCACGAGCTCGGGGCCGGACACGCCGAGCCCGAGGACAAAGCGCCCGCCGGAGAGGTGGTCGAGGCTGAGAGCCGCCATCGCCGTCGCCGCGGGAGCCCGCGCAGCCATCTGCATGATCGAGGTCCCGAGCCGCATCCTCTCGGTGTGGGCACCGACCCAGGCGAGCGGGGTCAGGGCGTCGGAGCCGAATGCCTCGGAGGTCCACACCGACTCGTAGCCGAGCGTCTCCGCCTCGCGCACCGTCTCCAGCAGCCGGGGCGGCGGGCCGGCCTCGCCCCAGAAACCGAGGAGCAATCCCAGCTTCATGCGCCATCCACGCTACTCCCGCCACGCGGCGGTTCGCGACGCAGGGGAGGCTTGAGCTCCCGTCGGGCGAGCGACTCCGCCCTCCCATCAGCCCGGGTCAGCCGAGCGGCGGCGCGGCGCCGGGTAGTGAATCTGGATCACTGTCACAGGGCGCACCCGACTGTCGCGGAGTGGCTGTGGCGGCTTCATACTCCAGACGGCCACCCACCAGACAGGAGCGCATCTGTGACCGATCGGAGTGAGACCGCACACGCGGGACAGCATTCCCGGAAGCATCCGGGCACTCTGACCGTGCTCCTCCTCGACGACCATACAGTGATGCTGGAGGCTCTCAGGGCACTCATCGAGAGCGACGACACCCTGGTCGTCATCGCCACCGCAAGCCGGGTTCCCGACGCGATCCGCCTCGCACGGGGCATGCAGCCCGACGTGGCGGTCATGGACGTCCACATGCCGGACGGGGGCGGCTGGGCGGCCGCGCGCGGTCTGCGCGAGGTCTGCCCCGACATCCGTCTGGTCGCCTTCTCCTCCTTCGACGACGCGCTGGTGACCCGGACGATCGCCGCGGCCGGCATCTCCGCCTTCGTCACCAAGGGGTCCGAGATCAGCGTGCTGCTCGCGGCGATCCGCGGCGAGGACGTCATGCCCACCCACCCGCAGCCGATGCCGCTCATCCGCAGGACGATCGCCGCCGGCGCTGAGTGAGCCGGCCCCCACGATCGGTAGGCCGCCTCATCTCGGGCCTCCCGACGCGACGCCTCCAGCCCTTCGGGTGATCGCCTGAACCGACCAGAGTCCTACGACCCTTGCCTGGCACAGTGTTGGGGAATGACACTCGACCCAAGAGCCGGAAGGCGCCGTTCCGACAGGGACCTGGCCGGCCCCGATACTTAGACGGGCCAAGCCAGGTTCCTGGAGAGGATTCTGGTCCCTCACCTCTTGCTCCGCCATCCGGCAGCCTATTCGAGCACGGGTCTTCGTATTCGGGACGGCCCCCGGGGTGTCGATGAGGGGACCATACGAGGGTTGGACCAGTGCCGAAGCCACCCGAGGCCGCGGCGGCGCGAGCCCCTATGCGACCGCACAAGGGTGCAGTCAGCGAGCCGGCAGCCCCGCATCCGAATCCACCTCCTGCTCCCGTTTCTCCTCCTGCTCCTGGTGTCCTGCGGCCAGGGCTCACTCCTCCGCACGTCCGCGGATGCGCCAGCGGCGACGTCGAACGCGGCGACTCGCCAAGTCAGGGCGATGACAACCCCGAGTCCCACGCCGGCACCGACGCCGACGGCGAGCACGACCGTCCAGCTCTCCGTCCGGATCGAGCTCGAACCGAACGACTATGCACATCGGAACTACTGCGCCGAAGGTGCGATCGCGGTCCTCCTCTCGACCTGGACCACCGCTCTTCCCTCGATCGATGCTATCGGCGTCGCGGCGCACGTCGTCGAGTCCTATGGGACCATCGGAGCCAACGCGGTACAGGCGATCAACGCATACCTGGAGCAGATCACGGGGACAGCGGAGTACGCGTACACCGGAACCCACGTCACGTCACTGCCGGCATTCGAATCCCAGCTTGAGACGGATCTCTCGGGGAAGGGACGCTTCACCGCCGCGGGTCACGGGAGCCCGGTCCTCGTGCATGTTATGACCGCCACCCTTCCAGGATGGGACGGGTATCAAGCGCGGCACATGATCGCGGTCTTCGGCTACGATTTCGCGGCCGGCACGCCCGCTGGCGATACCGTCACCTACACGGAGAGCGCAGGCTCCGTCGCCGGATACAACGGCCCTCAGGTGGAGACCATCTCACTGGCCGCGCTCTGGACTGCGATGCAGAAGTACAACGCGGACATCACGACCGATCTCGTGACCGTGATCTCCTGAAGGCCCCCTCGGACCACTCCCCGGCTCCACGCTGCTCACCGCTCCGGGTGCTTCGAGACCTCCTGTCCCCGGGATGCGGCTACACGGCGCCGGTACAACGTCAGGATCCCCCTGCGTGACGGCGTCACCCTGGCGGCGGATATCACGTTCCCAGAGCCGCTGCCCGCACCCGCCGTCGTACTTTGCTCCAGTGGCAGCGACAGCACTCTCGCGTGGCCGAGTGTTGGGGAATGACATTGGAGATCCGCCGGGAAGATTCCTTGCGGGCCACCTACCTCCCATCCGGTGCAGGGCGAGCCGAGGACTGAGCCTGGCCGATCACCACCGAGGTCAGGTTCGCGCTAGCCCCAAACGTGGAGGCTCGGGCTTCCCGTGGCGCTGACGCTTCCCGGCAAACTACGCCTCTACGAGGATCACCAACGTGTCGCCGACCACGCCGTCGTATGCCATCGCCTCGACCATCGCCTCAGTCTGCATCGCGGCCATGAGAGCATCCATGTCGGCAACATCCATCAGTACCGCCGCGCGGGTCGGGTTCTGCGGGTCGACGAACGTCCGGATGTTGGTGACGCCGAGGGGTCCGAAGACCTCTTCGCGCTTCGGCGAGGCAAGCCAATGCTTCTGGTCCTTGACATCGTGGTGGCCGATCACAGTGGGCATGTGGTCTCCTAGGTGTCGCGAGCCAATCGGTAGCGTTAGACCTCTGCTCGGATCGTACATCCCCGCACCTCGTACCTCAAGGGCCGATGATCGAGGGGAAGCCTCGGCGGGCGTGACGTTCATTCGTCGAGCGGGATGTCGCCGAGGTAGCTGTCGCTCGGTGTTGTACCCATGCACGATGGGTGTGATCGCGATCCTTGGTGCGTCATCCAGGAAGATGGGCCTGACCCGGTAAGACGGACCACCATGTTGTGGGGATAACCCCACGAAGAACGTGGTTGGAATCGGTTGTCGGTGAGTACGCTGGGCTGGCCCAGGCTCACCTAACCTGAGACAATCGAACAGGGCGTGGCCCGCTACGGCGAGAGGTCATTCACGGGTGGCCGGGGGACACTCCCTCGCCGTCGCTCGACAGTGGAGCGGTCAGGCCGCCGAGGGGGTGTCGGGGGCGCGAGGGCGGGAGGAGCCTCGGTCCGGACCGTAGTCATCGGCGACGGGTGGCAGGGCCACGACGCCCTCGTCGGTGCGGATCAGCCGCCAGCCGCCCTCGTGCACCTTCCA
>PLXL01000186.1 GCA_003153215.1 Candidatus Dormiibacterota bacterium | reverse complement strand
CCGCCGCGGTCCTCGCGGTGCCGTTGGTGGCGCTCGCATCCAGCGGCGAGACCGCCACCACTGTGACGCTCACCTCCTCGGAGAACCCCGCCGCCTACGGCGATCAGGTCATCCTCACCGCGACCGTGATCCCGGCGAGCGGGACGGCGATCCCGAGTGGATCGGTGACCTTCGAGGATTCAGGGACGAGCCTTGGCACGGTCACCCTCAACGCGAGTGGCCAGGCAGCGCTGGTCGAGTCCGGGCTCGGAGCCGGGACGCAGGCGATCTCGGCCAAGTACGCGGGGTCGACGGAGTTCGCCTCCTCCGTGTCGTTGGCGCTCGAGCAGCAGGTCACCGTCCAGGGTTCGACGACCCTGCTGATTCCCACCGTCGACCCCGCTCCCTACGGCGAGACCCTCCTCTTCGTGGTGTCGGTCGTGGCCGCCAACGGGACGGGGGTGCCCACCGGCGCCGTCACCCTGATGAACGGCGGCTCCGCCGTCGGGACCGCGACCCTGGCCGGTGGCACGACGGCGATCGTCGTCTCCTCGCTCGGCGCGGGAAGCGATGCGCTCACCGCCGACTACGCCGGGGACGCCAACTTCTCGCCCTCGGTGAGCGGTGCGGTCACGGAGACGATCGACGCCGCCTCGACGGCGACGACGCTGACGGTCTCCCCCACCACGGCGGCCACCGGCCAGCAGGTCACCCTCACCGCCGCGGTGACCTCGGCCTGGGCGCTGCCGACCGGAGCGGTGACCTTCTCGGCCGGCGGTACCAGCATCGGCACGGCGAGCGTGAGTGGCGGGGCGGCCACGCTCGTCGCCCTCTTCGCCCACTCGGGCAGGGAGGAGCTCTCCGCCGCGTACGCCGGCATTGCCGACTTCAGCCCCTCCACCTCGGCCACGGTCGCGCTCCCGGTCAAGGGGGGTTCGAAATGCACCTCCGGCTGCGTGATGACGGCCGTCCTCTCTCCGAGCGCGGCGGGTATCTCCCTGGACAGCTTCCAGTCCAGCGCACCGCAGCCGCCCCAGCTGATCACCGTAGGGGCCCTTCCCCAGTCGGTGAATCAGGGGCAAAAGGTGACCTTGAACTCGACCCTGTACGGGCTGAGCGGGGCACCCTTCCCGAGCGGGACGGTGGACTTCCTCCAGAGAGGCGCGCTGCTCGGGAGCGTGGCGACCACCCCGGTCGGCACCAACTACGGATTCGCCAGCCTTCCCGTCCTTCTCAGCGCGGGCAGCTACCCGTCGATCAGGGCCGAGTACGTGCCCGACACCAAAGCCTCCGTCTGGTACGCGTCGGCGACCTCCTCGTCGTCGGTCGCGGTCACGGTCACGCGGGTGGCCGCCCCGACGACGCTTGGCGTCGCCACTTCGCTCAACCCCTCCCCGAAAGGCCAGGCGCTCATCGTCACGGCCACGGTCAATCACCCCTCCTCCAGTCTCACCCCCACCGGGGCGATCACCTTCACCGTGAACGGGACCAAGCCTGAGGCGGTCGCCGTCAACAGCCTGGGGCAGGCCTCGGTGACGCTCTCGACCCTGGCGGCCGGCACCCAGACCATCGCCGCCAGCTACGTCGGCGATGAGAACTTCGCGGCGGCGTCGGGCTCCACCACGGAGACCGTCACCGCGCCCAGGTCCCCGACCCCCACCCCGCAGCCGACCTCCACGCCGAAGCCCACCTCCACCCCGCAGCCCACCTCCACCCCGCAGCCGACGTCCACGCCCAAGCCCGGCGCCACCCCGGCCGCATCCGCGACACCGACCGCCAGCCCGTCACCGAAGGGCACGACGACCTCTCCCGCGCCGGCTGCGGTGATCGTCCCGCCGGCGACGACCACCCCACCGAACCGGCCGAGCGGCGTCACCGGCGCGGGGGCCGTGAATCCCGACCAGTTCGACACCTCGGCCGTGCCACCGATCGACCTCATCTCCCTGGTCTCCGGCATCCACATGGGGAACGGC
The DNA here is from genome assembly GCA_003153215.1 of Candidatus Dormiibacterota bacterium. GTDB lineage: Bacteria > Chloroflexota > Dormibacteria > Aeolococcales > Aeolococcaceae > Changshengia. Next base: position 1,311 of record PLXL01000186.1, on the reverse strand, counting down.
CTGCAGATCATCGTGTTCCTGGTCGTCGGCAACGCCCTGCTGATCGCCGCGATCGTGGTGGCCGCCCGGCGGGGCAGGAAGCTGACCCGCCGCAGCCTCGAGTGGGCCGGTGGCGGTGCGGATCAGCTGGGTTCCGATCCCCGCTGACCGCTGCAACGTTGCCGGGCGAAGAGCGTCACGGGTTGGTTGCCCGAGTTTGGCGGGGGAGCGCCTGCCAGATACTGCCGGCGTGAGAGCGTTCGACGCCGCTCGCACGGGCCGCCCCCCGACTGCCCCACTCGCCCTCCCGGGGGTCACCCTGCGACGGCCAGGCGGTGCCTTCTCCGACCTTCGCTACCTGCTGATGGGTCGGATCGTCCCCTCCGTGCTCTACGCCGTGCTCGGATACGAGGTGGTCATCAACGCCATCACCTCCCACCTCTCCCGGGTCGATTGGCTGACGGTGGTGGGCGGACCGGTGCGGGAGGCCCTGTTCGCCGCCTTCTGCCTGATCCCGTGCGTCCTCTTCGTGGTCCGGCCCAAGCCGCAGTCCGCGGACGGCCGGATCCTGCCGCGGCTCGTCGCCTTCCTCGGAACCGCGATCCTGCTTCTGTGCGGCACCTCGCTCGCCGGCGGCATGCTCATCTTTGCCGTTCCGGCCTGGATGGGGACCATCTGCACGATGGTCCTGGTGGTTGCCACGGCCGGCGCCGTCTGGGGCCTGCTCACGCTCCGGCTCTCCTTCGGCATCTTCCCGGCGGCGAGACAGCTCGTGACCGAAGGCCCCTACCGCCTCGTTCGCCACCCCCTCTACGTCTGCGAGATCCTCTCGGCGCTGGCGATGGTGATCTCCAACGGCCGTCTCTCCACGATCGCCCTGGTGGTGGTCTTCTGCGGCCTCCAGGTGACTCGGATCCACTACGAGGAAAGTCTCCTCAGCAAGTCCTTCCCGGAATGGCGGGCATGGGCCGCGGGGCGGGCCCGGCTGATCCCCGGCGTCTGGTGACGGAGATCAGCCGGCCGCGGTGACCTCGGGCCGACGTCCCATCGCGGCCGCCTCGTGGTCGAGGAGCCACCGCTTGAGCGGGAGGCCCCAGCCGAAGCCTCCGAGAGAGCCATCGGTGCGCACCACCCGATGGCAGGGGACGATGAGCGGGACGGGGTTGCGGGCGCAGGCCGAGCCGGCGGCGCGAGCGTGGCGGCGGTCGCCTCCGAGCTGGGCGTAGCTGCGAACCTCTCCGGCGGGGATCCTGCGCAGCTCGTCCCAGAGCCGGCGCATCGCCGGGCTCCCCTCCATGCGCACCGGGAGCCGATCGATGGCGGTGACGTCGG
>PLXL01000290.1 GCA_003153215.1 Candidatus Dormiibacterota bacterium | reverse complement strand
CCGGCGTCCACGCCGGCGATCCCGAGCAGATGAGCGTGCGCGCGACCTTTCCCATGTTCCTCGACATGGAGCAGGAGCACCGCAGCCTGATCGTCGGTATGATCCGCCGACGCCGGGCGCGGGCCACCAAGGCGGCCCACGACGCCGGGTCAGGCGTCGCCGGGTCGGGATCCGGCGCCGCGGCCGCCGCCACGGGCTCCTCGACTGGCGCGAGCGCGGCAGCGGTGTGGCCCGTCCCCGCCGCGCCGGCGGACGGGGTCACTGCTGCTGCCGCGGCCGGCTTTCGCCCCCGCAGCCACTCCGGCGGGCTGAGCACCACCCACATGGCGATGAGGGCGGCCACCAGTCCGGCGAACAGCGGGCTGCGCAGGACCAGGAGGGTGCTGCCGAACCCAGGGATGACCACGGCCTCCTTCCCCAGCACGTCGCTCCGTGGCACTGTCCAGGGGTCGGGGGCGGGATTGTTATCACCCTTCAGGGTGAATCCTGTGGTCGCGTTGCCCGCCACGATCCGGTGGATGAGGTCGTCGCCGGCCCCGATCTGGCCCTTGGGCACGCGGTAGACGACGAGGTCGCCCACCTTGTAGCTCGGCTGAGCCTCGGCGAGCACGAAATCGCCGGTCTTCAGGGTGGGCAGCATCGACACCCCCTTGACCGTGACGAAGGTCGCCGGGCCGCCCAGGAAGGCGGTGGGGCGGAGCTCCACCCACCAGGCCGTCAGCACCGCGATGAGCGCCACCGCGAAGGCGATGTTCCCCGGCCTGCGGAGGGAGCGCAGCAGCTCCCCAGCACGCCCACCGGCGGCACCTGCGCCGGCACGGACAGCGGCAGCGGCAGCCGCGGTGGCAGTGACAGTGGCAGGGGCAGGGGAAGAGGCGGCGCTCGGGATCGGGGTCTCGGCCGGGCGGACCTCGGTGCTGACCGGCGTCACCGGCGCGGCCCGTGGGGGCCGCGTTGGGGAGGCTTGCGCGGCCTCCACCACCCCCTCAACCCCGGCGCCGCGGCCACGGAGCGCGCCGGCGACGAGACGGAGGGGATCCAGGACGGCGCCCAGCTCGCTCAGCGCGCCGACTGTGGCCAGCAGCTCACGCAGTGGGCCGAACCCGCCGTGGCTGGCCGGGTTGGTCGCGACCTGGCTCATCGAGCGCCAATGTAGCTGATGGTGAGCTCCGGGTCCTCCGTGGCGCTGTTGCCGTCCTTGGCCTCGTAGGTGGTCGTGCGGGCGGTGGCCGACGCCTCAGTGTCGTCGCGGATCATCCAGCCGTAGTTGGTGGCGCTGCCGGCCACGAACTTCTGGACGTCGGTGGTGACGGCCCAGCCGGTGACGTAGCCCGCCGCCGTGTTGGTGGTGCAGGTGGTCCCCACCTGCATCTGGGAGGTGTAGCCGCTCGCCGGGTTGTTGAGGGTGGTGCCGAAGGGCTGGTTGTTCCAGGTGATGCCGGTCTCGGTCCAGGTCGCGGTCACCGGGAAGATGTCCTCAGTGCGGCAGACGGCGTTCGGCACTGCGGTGGCGTAGAGGCGAAGGGTCGCGCCGAGGACGGTCGCCGTCGAAGGGATCGCCGGCGTGCAACCGGTGATCAGGAACTCGATGTAGGTGCGGATGTTGGTGGTGGTGTGGCTCTCGACGTCGATGGCAGCGTTGGTCCCGTAGTTGGTCCCCGCGTGGTTCTGCTCCACCATCGCGTCGATCTCGCCCGTGTCCGCGTTGGGATAGCCGCTCAGGATGCAGGTCTGGACCGCAGTCAGGTGCGTCGAGGCGAGGTTGAGGCTGGCGGCCGACGCCGTGGGGATGCTGATCAGCGCCGCGGCGAGGAAGGCCAGCCCGTAGCGGAGCTTCATGGCCCTTCCATCACGATGCCGACCTGGGCGGTGGAGCTCACCGGGATGTCGCCTGAGGGGATGGTCTCCGTCACCGTGCCGCCGCCCCCGGGGACGGTCTGGTTGGCCGGCGAGTAGGTGGAGGCGCCCGCGACCATCGTGACCTCGATGGTGGCACCGCCGCACGCGGACGGGATGTTGCTCAGGGTCAGCTTGGTCACATGGGTGGTCGTCACCGTCTCCACCACGGTCACGGCGGCCGAGGTGCAGACCGGGGTGGCGACCTGGCCGGCGCCGATGGGATGGGAGGCGGCGGTGAGCCCCGCGGCGCCACCGACCACGGCCATCCCCGCCACCACCAGCGCGATGGTGGCGAGTAAGCGGGCTATCACGTGGAACCTTGGCATCTCAACATCATCCCGGGAAATGGCCGGCGGGCCCTGCGGCTGATAGACCACAGGACCCGCGGGCGGAGCGAAGCGAGATTATCAGCCGCCGATGACCACGGCCACACCGGTGACCGCATTGGCGCTGAGGGCCGAGAAGCTGGCGGCGAAGCTGTTGCCGCTGCCCGGGGTGGTGCCGGTGGCCTCACCCAGGGAGGTGTACGGGCTCGAGCTGCCGCTGTACAGGGTCACCCGGTAGGGGAGGGTGTAGCAGCTGCTCGCTAGCCCGGTCACGGTCACCGTGCTCACGGTGTATCCGCCGGAGGTCGACCAGGCCTCGGGTGTGTAGGTGGCGGTGAGGGTCGCGCTCTGGCAGGATGCCACGACCGACGTCCCCGCGCCGAGGGTGTTGCTGCTGACGTTCAGGCTTGCCGCCAGGGCGTAGATGCCACTGAAGGCGACCACCCCCGCGGCGATGGCTCCGAGAATTCGCTTCATGACTTCGCTCCGCTTTTTCCGCTGATCTGAGTGGATGTTCCGGGGACGGTGCCTGCTGCACCGCGTGGCCCATCGGGACCACACGGTAATAGTGCATCTGCACCATTTGGCCTGGATGAGGCGTCAGCAGGTCGCTTTCCCGCCGTTACCGCGTCACCACCGGGGTGACGGGGATGACGGACCGATCGCACCGGCGTCGGACGGAGCTGGCCTGGGTTCGACAGCGGCCTGGCTGGCACGCCCGTTCTCGGCTTGGGACCCCGGGTCGGCGCCCGCCCTCTCCCTTCCGGCGTCGGTCTGGCGGCGGACAGAAAGCGGGCCCCGCGGCTCGGTGAACCGCGGGGCCCGCTGAGGGCCTGGATGAGGTGGGCTATCAGCCGCCGATGACGACGGAGACCCCGGTGATCGAGTTGGCGTTCTGGGCCGCGAAGGCGGTGGTGGTGAACGTCGACCCGGTGGTGTTGGCGATGGTGGCCGGGACCGTCCCCGTGGTCTCGACCAGGGAGGTGTACGGGCTCGAGGTTCCCGTGTACACCGTCACCCGGTAGTTCAGGTTCTTGCAGGCCGTCCAGGCGGGGGTCGGGGAGGTGTTGTCGGTGATGGTGACCGTGGTCACGGTGTAGCCGGGGACCGTCGCCGAGTAGGACAGGGTCCCGTACCCGACGGTGAGGGTGTCTGCGGTGCAGGAGGCGGTCGCCGAGGTGCCCGCGCCGAGGGTGTTGCTGGTCACGCTCAGGCTCGCCGCCAATGCGTAGATGCCGCTGAAGGCGACAACGCCGGCGGCGATGGCTCCGATGATTCGCTTCATGTCGATCCTCGCTCCGTTGTCCCTGCGCGCCGCAGGGGTATGAACTTGTCGGGTGCGCCCGCCCTCTCGGGGTCAGGTGCCTTACGACGTCATAGTGC
>PLXL01000046.1 GCA_003153215.1 Candidatus Dormiibacterota bacterium | reverse complement strand
GGCCGCGGAAGCTCGACGTGCCCGGTGAGGCGGAATTCGCGGGCCGGGGAGTCAGCTACTGCGCGGTCTGCGACGGCGCCTTCTTCCAGGCTCAGGGGCTGGCGGTGGTCGGGGGCGGCGATGCGGCGCTCGAGGAGGCTGACTTCCTCACCCGCTACGCAAGCAGGGTCACAGTCATCCACCGCCGCGGTCAGCTCCGAGCTCAGCCCATCCTCCAGGCGAGGGCGCGGGCCAACCCCAGCATCGATTTCATCCTCGGCGCTCGGGTCCGGGAGATCCACGGGAATGGCGTGGTCTCGGGCGTGCGCCTGGAGAAGGACCACGAGGAGCGTGACCTGCCGGTGAGCGGCGTGTTCATCTTTGTCGGCTTCCTTCCCAACTCCCTGCTCCTTCCTGCCCAAGTGGAACGAGATGCTGCGGGATACGTCCTCACTGGGCGTGACCTGCAGACGTCGATCGAGGGGCTCTGGGCGGTGGGAGACGTGCGCGCCCAGCTGACCAGGCAGGTCGCCACCGCGGTCGGTGATGGCACCACCGCGGCGGTGGCGGTGTCCCAGTACCTCGAGGGGCTGCGCGATCGTCGACGCGATGTGGCCTTGTCCCCCGCGCGGGAACGGGCCAGCGCGCAGTCGGAGGCGTGACCGTGCCGAACGGTGGGTATGAGTTCAGCGTCGAGGTCGAGATGGAGTTCGCGGCTGCCGAACAGCTCACGCGCACCCTGCTCGCGGGGGAGGGCTTCGGAGTGCTCACCGAGATCGACGTCCGCGCGACTCTCCAGGCGAAACTGGGCGTCGACTTTCGACCGTACACCATCCTCGGGGCCTGCAACCCACGCCTCGCCCACCGCGCCCTGGAAAGCGAGCCCGGAGTCGGGGTGCTCCTGCCCTGCAACGTGGTCGTCGAGAAGGAGACCCCGGCTCGCACGCGGATCCGCTTCATGGAGCCGGTCGCAGCCCTCTCCCTGGTCGGCGGCGCCGCCGTCGAGGAGGTGGCCCGAGACGCCTCGGCGCGGCTGCACCGAGTCGCGGAGCAGCTCACGGCTTCCGCTTGAGGGTGCCTCGATTCCGGCCGCAGGCTCCCGGTATCCCGGTCATGAGGTGGCCGGCCAGCCGCCCCCGGCGCCCAGGAGACGGACCCATTCCACGTCGCCGAGGAGTTCCAGTCGACGCCAGAGGACGGGGTTGGCCTGAGACTGGCTTCGATGCCGAGCGATGGCACCTCGTTGACGCTCGCGGTTCACCGTGAGACGGACGTCCAGCGCTCGAGCGGGACGTCCCTGGAAGGTCGTCCCGAACTCCGCATTGAGGGCCCGAGCCACCCGGTCAGGGATGGCCCAGGCTGCGATGGGAAGGTTCCGCAGGCCGCCGGCGCGGCGAGCTGCCTCGGTGGCGCGCCGATGGTCCGCGTGCCCGCTGACGCCGCCTTCGTCAAAGACCAGCAGCAGGTCAGCCGCCACCGCATCCGCCATGGCCAGAACCTCAGTGACGCGCGTATCGAGGGAGACGCTCTCGAGCTGCCCGTCGGGGTGGTCAAGGAGCCGCACGGTGGCCACTTCGAGGACGTCGGCGGCTTCCTGCAGTTCCCGCTCGCGAAGGGCGCCGAGGTCGCCGGGCACGCCGTGCAGGGTCGACGCCTCGCCGTGGGTGAAGCAGAGCACGGAAGTCTGGGCGCCGGAGCCGGAGAATGTGGAGAGCACGGCGCCGAGCCCGAAGGACTCATCGTCGGGGTGGGCCACGACGGCCAGCACTCGACGATGGCCGACCACCACCTCGTCCGGGCCCCGACGGCCCTCCTGGCGACGGGTGCGCCCCGTCCGGTGTGGCAGCACGACCCCGTTCACGGCTGCATGAGGAGCGGCGATCCGGTGAAGCTCATGGACACCTCACTGTCATGGATGCATGGCCCCGTGAGATGGTGCGGGCCACGTGTGCACCGCTTCGCGTGCGCTGAACCAGCGTCCACCGTCAGATGCGGGCGGCTCCCACGCCCGGAGGTGGGCCCAGCCCCTGCGCGACCTGAGCTCGGACGTTCCGCCGGGCTCGAACGAGAAGTGACCGGACGGCCGAGACCGAGGTACCGAGCGTGCGGGCCACCGCCTCGGCGCTGAGCTCGGCGCCGTCCGACAAGATGATCGCCGCTCGCTGCCGGCTCGGGAGCGCGCTGATGGCGGAGACCACCAGCCGCCCGAGCTCGCGCTCCTCGGCGAGTGACTCTGGATCTGCGCTGACGGTCAGCACCGCACGCTCTGGGGGGTTGGGACTTTCCAGGATCGCGTCCAGCGACCGCGCCGTTAGCCGCCGGCGGATCATCCGGCATTCGTTGGTGGTGATCCGGTGAAGCCAGGTGCGGACGCTGGACTCGCCGCGGAAGCCGTCGAGGTGCTGGGCCGCCTTGAGCAGCGAGGTCTGGGCGACGTCCTCGGCATCCTCTCGATGCTGGCAGAGCTGCCGCGCCAGGCGCGCGACGTCCTCGGCATGCGCCCAGACGACCTCGGAGGGGTCGGCCATGGCGGGAGTGGGTGGCGATTCATCCATGCCTCAGACCTCAGTCGCAGGCGGAATCAACATCAGGCCAGGAGGAATCACGGGACGTGGAGTACGGGCGCCGAGGGGGCGCTGGGTGCGGCGACGCCGGGTCGCTCGGAGCTCTGCATACGGGTGGGGCGAGGGTCGCGCAAGCGCCAAGCGATCGCCAGCCCGGCGGGCAAGAATGCCAGCAGCACGAGGAGACTGACACGCAGGCTGGTCGCATCCGCCAAGGCACCCAGGCCGGGCGCGACCAGCCCGCCAACGCTGATCGCCAGCCCGAGCGTCACGCCCGAGGACGTGCCGATGCGCGTGGGCAGGTAATCCTGGCCGAGAGTCACCGTCAGGCTGAACGACTGGAAGAGCACGAAGCCGGTGACCGCGATCGGCAGGAAGACCCACGGCAAGGGCGTGAGTGCGATGGCCAGCAGGCTGACAAGGCTCGCTGCGAACGAAACCCGTGTCACCGGGAGCCGGCCGAACCGGTCGGCAAGCCGCCCGCCGGTGATGGTGCCGACCGCGCCGAAGCCGACCATGGTCGTGAGCGCCGCCTCACCGAGTCCTTTGCCCCCGCGCAAGCTGGTCCCGACGTAGAGCGCCACCAGTGACGTCAGCCCGAAATAGACGATGGACCGCAGCATGACCACCGAGGTGAGCCCGATGAAGCCCCNNCGATCGCATAGCCCACGTTGCCGCCAACCGAGAAGACGCTCATCGCCTGCTGACTGTCGACACTCGCCGCGCGAGCGGCGCGCGCCGCTTCTGGGTGGAACGCGGCCACCCCCACCCCTGCGACCGCGATCGCCAGGAAGGTCATCAGGTAGCTCTGGGTCAGTCCCGATAGCCCGACGCCAATCCCCGCGACGGTGAGGCCTGCCGGCACCAGCCAGAAGAGATGGAGCCGGTCGGTGAGGGCCCCGAAGACCGGTTGGATCACCGACGACATGGCTGTCAGCGCGAACATCAGCCCGGCGGCCGCCGCATAACTGTAGTGGCGGTCGGCGACGAAGAACGGCAGCAGAGCCGGCACCGCTCCCTGGTACATGTCATCGATGGCGTGGCTGGTCGCGAACAGCGCCACCCTGGCCCGGTTGACAGCGGGGCCGCTCACCAGTACACCCCTTTCTGCGATGGTCGACGTGACTCGGACCCCGTCAGACGGCGGCAGTGGTGACGGCCCGGCGCGCGTCGCCGACGATCCCGAGACGGACGGTGACGCCCATCTTCTGAAGCATGCGGGCCATGCCCTCACCCATGTGGTGGGCCAGCACGGTGTCAGCCTGATGCTCACGCAGGAAACGGGCCACCCTGGCGTGGTGGGCGCCCTCGGAGCCGGTGTCGTGCAGGGCGTCCCACGACACGTCGAACTCCTCCCAGCCAGTGATCGTGCCGGCCTCAACCGTAGCGATCACCACCCGTTGGGCTCGCCCCCAGCGAGGGTCAATGCAGCCGTCATCGGCCACAGCCAAGCAGATCACCATGATGCGGTTCCCTGTTCTACCCTGTCACATGCGAGATTGGGGTGGGTCAGGCGTGTCCAGGACACCCGCGCAGCGGTCCCCCTGGGAGGCGTTGAACGGTCAGCCCGCGGTCCGATGCCGGTTGCCGAGGCACCGTGGCTCATCGCGACACCGTACTCCCTCGGACTCAGGCGAGAGAGAGGAACAGCTTCTCCAGCTGCGCCTCGTCCACTGTGGGAACTGCCCCGCCTTCGCGCTCCGTCACGCACTGCTGGAGCCCGCTGGCGATCAGCTTGAATCCCGCTCGGTCGAGAGCGCGAGACACCGCTGCCAATTGGGTGACGACATCGGCGCAATCGCGGCCATTCTCGAGCATGCCGATGACCCCGCGGATCTGGCCTTCGGCTCGCCGAAGCCGCTTGAGCACATCGACGATGGCGGCCTCGTCAAGCTGCATGATGACCTCCTACCGCGTGGAGCGATTCGGTGGGGCGTCCCGGGCGGCGGGCTCTGACAAGGACATCGATGGCGGGACGCTCGCTGCCATCGACAGGGCGCAATCGCTCCTCCGCCACCTCGACGCGAAGACCGCTGCCCTGCAGGTCGGCGATGACGCCGGCCGGTTCGAAGAGCCTGTCGACATCACCCGGGCCGCCGACCCCATCGGTCGCGTTGCGCCTGGCGTGGCCTACGACGAGCAGGGTGCCACCCACCGCCAGCCCCGTGGCCGCCCTGCGCAGCAGGCCGGCGCGCTCATCAGCCGGCAGATGGATGTAGGAGAGCAGCACCAGATCGAAGACCTCGGGCTCTGGCGAGAAGGTGCGCAGGTCTGCGGTCACCCACTCGATCCGTCGAGCGAGCGTCGGATCCTCGGTCGCCTTGGCGCGCCCGCGTTCCAGGGCCACGGCGGCGAAGTCGACGGCCATCACCGACCATCCTGCACGGGCCAGCCAGAGCGTGTTCCGCC
>PLXL01000238.1:1653-3092 GCA_003153215.1 Candidatus Dormiibacterota bacterium | reverse complement strand
AACCACCCCTGCGCATCCTCGGGCAGGGGGCTCTGGCGCGACCAGGCCTCGAGGAGCTGGGCGTCCATCTCGATGTGGAATTGAAAGCCATAGGCGCGTCCCAGCCGGAAGGCTTGGTTGACGTATGCGTCGCTGCTCGCGAGGTGGCACGAGCCGCGTGGCAGATCAAAGGTGTCGCCGTGCCAGTGAAGCACGGGGAGCACCGTACCGCTGCCGGCGAAGACCGGATCGTCGCGCCCCGACCCTGTGAGCGTGACCGCCCCGAGGCCGAGCTCCTGCCCACGCTCCCCCGGCTTCACCACGGCTCCGCAGGCGAAGGCCAGCAACTGTGCACCCAGGCAAACACCGAGGATGGGCAGTCCGAGGGTCACCGCGTCGTGGAGCAGCGCAACCTCGTCGCGGAGCCGCTGGTCTGGGGCGTACACGGCCTGGGGACCGCCCATCGCGACCAGAAGCGGCATCCGGTCGAGGTTGGGAAGCGGATCGCCGGTCCCGACCCGGAGCACCTCCAGACCGATGCCGGCTGCCATCTCCCCGATCAGACCCGGCCCCTCGTCCTCGGCATGCTCGATGACGACCAGCAGAGGCGGGCGCGCGAACTCCCCCGCGCCGGCCGTCATTCCTCGCGAACCATCGCCTCAGGGACGGAGACCACCCGATAGGGGAGGTCGGTGATGTCGTAGTAGCGGACCTGCTTGTGGAGGCGCTTGGCGATCCCGATCTGGACCTTCACGCCGAGCGAGATGCTGCCGAAGACCCACATCTCATCCGACTTGACGATCAGGTTGTTGAAGGCTTCGCGGACCGTCTCCTTGGGAACGGTGTGGAGCAGGTAGTAGTCGAAGAGCATGAAGGGGACGAGGGGAACGGCCCCCTCGTCGAGCACGAACTTACTGATGTGCTGGCGCCAGTAGAAGTTGCGATTGCTGATGGCGCAATAGACGACCCGCCGCGGCCGGCGCAGCACGCGCTCGGCCTGCTCCGCGGGAGAGGCCTTGGGTCGCGGCGTGAAGATCCGCTCGAGGATGTCCTCGGCGTCCTTGACCACCCCGCTGACGGTCGGCGTCGGAGTGGATTCGGTATCGGGCACGGGTGCGCCCTGGCCCTCACTATGCGGAAACAAAAACAGCGACCGATGATAGCATCGCCCGCTCATCCGGATTCCGACCAGCCGATCAGATGGGGCAGTCGCGACAGGGCACGGTCCAATTGACGGGCGCGAGCGGAGTCGTTGAGCCAGCGGCTCTGCCCCGACGGGTGGGGCAGGGGGAGGAGCAGGGGGAGGACCGCCGGGACCTCTCCCGGCGCCTCGACCGCAGCTCCCGAGGCGTCGAAGAGCTGGCCCACCGCGTCGTCCAGGCGGTGGCCCGGAAGGAAGCGAGCCAGGGCGAGGCTGCCGATCGGCATCACCAGCTGCGGTGTGAGGAGGCTGAGGACCG
>PLXL01000238.1:0-1504 GCA_003153215.1 Candidatus Dormiibacterota bacterium | reverse complement strand
ATGCGGTGACCGGCCGGCCCCAGCGGGCGGTGGGCGGAGCCGATTGGGCGGTCGACCCCACGCTCCCGCGGGGGTATCATCGAGAGGCGGCCGCCCGTCATCGCCCACACCCCAGCCGGCGGACCGTATGGCGTGCGCAGTGGGACGTGATGCCTGACGACGACTACCGTCCGACCCACGAGCTCCCCCCGGATTCGCGGCCGACCAACGTGCCTCCAGAGTGGTGGGACCTTCTCGATCGCAACGATCTCCCCAAGGGCGACGGCGAACCCGCCCGCGGCCCTCGCCGCCGGAGGAGCCGGGAGGAGGACATGATCCACGGTCTCCAGGGTGGAAGCGCCCCGCGCTCTGCGCTGAGGTGGCGCTCATGGGTGACCAACGTCGCGCTCATCGCCGTCGCGGCGCTCCTGCTGGCGGTGGGCCTCGACACCACCCCTTCGACGGGGACTGGCGCGATCCTGCTTCTGTTGGGGATCCTGGCACTGCTGGCGCTGGTGGGCGTCCAGGTGGCCCGCCGCACGCACCGCCGGGGGTGATCGGGCGCCGGGCACTAGCATCTCCCCATGGACGTGGAGCCGCAGGGTCGGCGGCGTGGGCGGCGGCACCTGGACCCGGGGCCGGGGATGCGGCTCGGACGCCTTGCGGCCGACGCCGACGCGGTGTCGGCGCAGCGCAGGTTCACCAGGGCGGCTGAGGACACCGCGGCCCTGGCGTCCGGTGAAGAAGCGGCGGCCGTCGAGCAGCTCGCGACCGCCCCGATCCGGGCCACGGGCCGGATCGTCAACTCCAGCAACGCCGTCTTCCTGCTCGAGCTGGACGCTCCCGACCCTCACAGCGCGGGACAGCCGATGCGCGCGATCTACAAGCCGACCCGCGGCGAGCGACCCCTCCACGACTTCGCCCGCAACACCCTCCACCTCCGCGAGCGCGCCGCCTACCTCCTGAGCGCGGCGGGCGCCATGGGCGTGGTGCCTCCGACGGCGCTGCGCGACGGACCGCACGGACCGGGGAGCGTGCAGCTCTACATCCACCCGGGAGAGGAACCGCTACCGCAGAGCGCAGCCCCCGACCTGGAGGCACAGCTCCACAGGCTCGCCGTCTTCGACGTCCTCGCCAACAACGCCGACCGCAAGCGTGCCCACCTCCTCGTGGACGGGACGGGACACGTCTGGGGGATCGACAACGCGCTCACCTTCCTCCCCTATCCACGCCAGCGGACGGTCCTCCTCGACCTGGGCGGGAGCGACCTCGAAGCGGACGACGCCGAGCTGGTGCGGCGGCTCCGGAATGGAGAGTCCCGCACGGCCCTCCGAGCCGCGCTGCGCCGGCTGCTCAGCGCCAGCGAGGTCGACGCGTTCGAGGGGAGGTTGGAGGAGCTGGCCGACCAGCCATGGTATCCGCGGCTGGACGACTGGGACGGCCGGCCCTTCGAACGGTGGTAGCCCCAGGCCCCCTGTCGGACCCGGGGGCCCGCACGCGGCCTGCCGCGGGGGTGGTACGCCCG
>PLXL01000136.1 GCA_003153215.1 Candidatus Dormiibacterota bacterium | reverse complement strand
CGACGGTGAGGGTCTGGCCGGCGTAATCGGTGGTGAACGTCTTGGGTTGCTTGTCAGCCATGTTTGCTCCGGAGGGGCCACTGGCGTGACTGCAGGCGGTGGTGTCCGAAGGCGAGGCTGTTGGAGGCTGCGGGCCGCGTCATGGGTTCGCGCCGCGGAGCGGCTGCGTGACCCTGGCGCGCAGTCCCCAACGTCTCGCCGGCTCGTTTCGATCGCCGTACGTTGTGGAAGTGGCCGTTGATGAAATACGGGTGAGCCGAGGGGCTCAGGTAAAGTGCGGGACTGCCCTCCTGTCGGGTGCGGTCATGACTTGCCAGAGTGCCGCGGCATCGCACGCCACCGTGGCGTGGGGGCCGCCGGCACCAGTGGGAAGAAGGGCGCTCTGGTCTCGACTGGGCCCGGCTCGCGGTGACACGAGGGTCACTTATCGCCGGAGCCCGNNACGTCGGTGCGGGAGAGGTAGTCGAGAAGGCGGCGGCGCCGACCGACCATCTTGAGCAGCCCGCGGCGCGAGGCGTGATCCTTGGTGTGCTCGCGCAGGTGCTCGGTGAGGCCGGTGATGCGCTCACTGAGGACCGCGATCTGGACTTCGGGCGATCCGGTGTCGGTGTCGTGACGCCGGTGCTCGGCGATGATGTCGGTCTTGGTGCGAAGCTCAGGCAAGGGGGGGTCTCTCCATGGGGCCCGGGTGGGCCAGTCGCCGGACCGAGAGCGGGGCTTCGGGAGCGGGCGTGCCCGTCCCTGGGCCGGGCCCTCTGTCGGTCCGGGTCAGCATACCAGGGCCGGGACGGCGAAGCGGAGCGCCTGGGGCAGGACGGTGATCTCGGCGGGGGCGCTCCCCACCTGCTCCCCGTCCACGTCGAAGCGCGGCGGGCTCTCGCCCTCGGCGACGGCGATCCCGATCGAGCGCACCCGGTGGGAGGAGACGGCCGGGAGGCTGAGGTGCGTACCCCGGAAGAGGCGAGGGACGGCTCGGAGGGCCCCGAAGCGGGAGATGTCCCCCACCACGACCACGTCCAGCAGCCCGTCCGCCGGGTCGGCGGTGGGGGCGATGCGCATGCCGCCACCGAAGCAGCGGCCGTTGGCGACCACCACCTGCTGCACCCTCGCGCGCGAGGTCACCCCGTCGATGGTGAGGAGCACGTCGCGGTTGCGGAAGCTCATCAGCTCGGTCATCGAGACACCGAGGAAGACGGCGCTGCCCAGCAGGCCCGCGCGTTTATGGCGGCTGCGATTGATCCTGGTGACGACCTCACCGCCCAGCCCGCAGTCGGCCACGTTGGTGAAGAGCCGCTGGCTGCCGTCGGCGAAGACGATCCTGCCGAGGTCGATGGTGCGGGTGGTCCCACCGGCCAGGAGGTGGGCGGCGGCGTGGGGGTCGGTGGGCAGGCTGAGGGTGCGCCGGAAGTCGCTGCCGGTGCCGCTCGGGATCAGCCCCACGGTGAGGCTGCGTGCGAGCGGGACGCCCCGCTCGTCGAAGCAGCCGTTGACGACCTCGTTGAGGGTGCCATCACCGCCGACCGCGACCACCCTGCGGACGCGCCGGAGGGTGATCTCCTCTCGGGTGACGGCGGTCGCGTCCCCACGGCTGACCGTGAGGTGGGAATGGATCTCGATGCCCGCCTCTCGGAGCGCGGTCCGGATCCGGGGCCAGCGCCTCGCGGTCTGGCCGCCCGCGCTCACCGGGTTGACCACCACCAGGGTGGAGGCGNNCCGCTCGGGTAGTCGACCCAGACGAGGCCGAATCGCTTCGAGAATCCGTGCCGCCATTCGAAGTTGTCGAGCAGCGACCAGACGACGTAGCCGCGAACGTCGACACCGGCGGAGATCGCATCGAGGACGGCGCCGAGATGACCCTTGAGGTAGGCGATGCGCTCAGGATCGCGCACCTGGCCGTCGGGGGCGACATAGTCGTCCAGCGCCATGCCGTTCTCCAGGACGTAGAGAGGAGGGGGCGCGTAGTCGTCGTGGATCCGGAGCAGAAGCTCGGTGAGCGCCGCCGGCTCGATCTCCCAATCCATCGATGTCCGCGCGAAGTCGGGACGGTGCACCTCGACATCTCCGAGGTCGGCGTTGATGGGGTCCACGGGCGGGGACGCCGGCACCCAGTAACCGGCGGCGCGCGCCTCGGCCATCCGGGTGGNNGGCTTGTGGGCGGCGTAGTGGGCCAGCATGTCTGCCGGATACTCGCCGCGGAGCACCGGATCGAGGAAGAGCCGGTTCAGGTTGCCGTCGGCGCGCCGGGCGGCGGCCACGTCGTCCTCGTGGGCGCTCGCCGGCCGCATCGGCTGGAGGTTGAGGCCGATCCCGACCCGGCCACCGGGTACCGCCGCTCGGATGGCCTGCACCGCCAGCCCGTGGGAGAGCAGCAGGTGGTGGGTGGCCGCGGTCGCCAGTCCGACGTCGCGGTGTCCGGGGGCGTGCCCGCCCTCGGCGTAGCCGATCCACGAGGCGCACCACGGCTCGTTGTGAGTGACCCACATCTTCACCCCCGTGTCCAGGGCCCCGGCGACGATTGCCGCGTAGTCGGCGAAGCGGCCGGCGGTGTCGCGCGCCGGCCAGCCCCCGGCGTCCTCGAGCGGCTGCGGGAGGTCCCAATGGAACAGCGTCACAACCGGCGTCACACCCCGGCGGAGCAACCCGTCGACCAGGCGGCGGTAGAAGTCGAGGCCCCGCTGGTTGGCCGGGCCGCTGCCCAGGGGCTGGACACGGGGCCAGGCCACCGAGAAGCAGAAGGCGGGGGCGCCGAGGTCGGCGATCAGGTCGAGGTCCTCGTCCAGGCGGCGGTAGTGGTCGGAGGTGACGTCTCCGGTATCGCCATTGCGGGTGATACCCGGGGTGTGGCTGTAGGTGTCCCAGATCGAGACCCCGCGGCCGTCGGCGTC
>PLXL01000244.1 GCA_003153215.1 Candidatus Dormiibacterota bacterium | reverse complement strand
GTCCCCGCACGGCCGGGACCCAGCTAAGAATATTGATGCTCATAACCATCATAATACTCTTGTCCTCGGGTCTCCCGTCAAGCGTGCTTCCCGGGCCGGGGGTGGCGTGGGATCCGGGCCGAGCGGGTAGGAGGGGGATTGGCGGGGTCGGGATACCGGTACACGGAGGACCGCAGCGGCAGCCGCGTCGACGGTTGCACCGACGTGGCCGAGGCCCGCTTCCGGGTGAAGGCATGTCCACAACGTGGGGCCGTGGGCCCACGGCGGCCCGGTCTAGCGCAGCGGCAACGTTAGCGAGGAGCCGCCTTGTCGTCTTCGGAGGCGATCCAGCGCCGCTGGCGTTGGGCCCCCTCTTGAAGGGAGCCTAGGCTATTCTGAAAAGATGATCGAGGTCGGCCGTCACCCCGTAGGCGCCTGACGTGTGTGAGCATTGCGGCTGCGAGGGGTTCGGTCCGCTTCGGGAACTTCACGAGGATCACCTCGCCATCCTTGGTGCCAGCACTCGGCTGACGGACGCGGTGAGCTCCGGAAACCCCGATGCGGTGCGGAAAGCGGTGGCGGCTCTCGTCGCGATGCTCGAGCCGCATGAGCGGAACGAGGAACTGGGGCTCTATCGTGAGATGGCGAGAGGCGCGCCGGAGTACGTGGCGAACCTCCTTGGGGAGCACGAGGAGGTTGGCCGGCTGATCGAGTCGTCGCCGCGAACCGGCGAGGGCATGGCAGCACTCCTGGATGCGGTCCGCAGGCTCCAGCTGCACATATTCATCGAGGAGCAGGACTTGTTCCCCTACGCGATCCAGATGTTCACGGGAGTCCAATGGGATCTCATCGAGGACGTGCATGCAGGGCGTCGTGAGAGGCGGGACAGCGCCAGATCGAGCTGAGCGGCGAGCATGCGCGACCGCGGCCACCCCATGTCACCGATGAGGCAAGCGCAGCCACCGATGAGACTGTCGGGCAAGCCGCCCTTGGGCTGGCGAGTGGGCTCTCGAACCCAGTAACGCGTGCAAAATCACCGGCCGTGATCTCCGCCCCACGGTAATAGCCGATACCGCACAGCTTCCTGCATTCGACCGCAGACAATCGCTTCTGGTGCCGCCCGGTCGGGCTGACTGGCTCTCTGCTCCGGATTGACGACTAAAGAGCTTGGTTAATGCGGTTGTGTGGAGATTATGGACGATTGCGATCGTCCAAATCCCCCCGCCCAGGATGCCCCTGGACACCTGTCTGGGGTGATGGGTCCCCGGCAAGGAGGTGTCCATGAGCGGAACCTGGGCGTCCCAGCACCACGACATCCCGGGCTTCCCCGCGCGACCGAGGCCGATGGTCGTCGCGTCGCAAGGCTGAAGTCGTCCTGCGTCCGCTCCGCGACCAGGACCTGGACGCGGTGAGCCGCGAGATCGGCACCCGCGCCGCCACCGTCTCCCACTTTCCGCAGGTCGAGCGGGGAAATGGTGACTACGCCGGCAGCCGGTGAGGGCGATGCCTGGGCCTCCCTGAAGCTCGGAGCGCCCGGTTCCGGGTCCTCGTGAGGGTTCGGCGCGGCGGTCGGTGCAGCCCTTCCACTCCGGGATCAGGGCAACGGGGGAGAAGGGGATGATCGCGATGAGCCACAGNNACGCAGCGTTGCCAGCTCGCCCCGGTCCTCGAGCTCGCGGCGGTAGCGCCGGCGGAACTCGTCCCACCGAGCCGGCTCATGGCCGAACCACTTGCGCAGCTCGGTGCTCGGGGCGAGGACCCGCAACCACGCGGAGAGCTGGGCACGCTCCTTGGAGATCCCGCGCGGCCAGAGACGATCGATCAGGATGCGCCGGCCGTCCTCCGGGGATACCGGGTCCCGGACGCACTTGATGGCAAGCCCACGTCGACCGACGATGGGCGTCGGTCTCGTCATGCTCATGGATCCATCCTAGGACGCGCTCCTCGTCGAGGGGACGATGCGCATCGTTTGCCTCGGGATGCCGGCGGGTGCCTCCGCTTGATTAAGTCCCACGCCCTCGGCCCGTGTTGCAGCGTGTGCTCTCTCACCCCCGCTCACCGCGAAGGACCGGACTTCCCCCGCGCCGAGCTCACTAGGAGCAGAGTTCTAAGCTGCGGTTGACGGCCTCGAGCCGGGAGTGCGCCCCAGCTTCACGATCAGGGTGCGGATGTCGCCAGTCCCCCTCCTGCCCGCTCGGCCCGGGCACCAAGCCAGTCACCGTTCGGGAGGCGCGCTTGACGAGGGAGCCGGCTCCAGGATATTATGATGGTAATGAGCATCAATAATATGCATAGGGTTTCCGGCCGGCTGGCTCTGGCCCCGACCCCTCGCTGATAGTTGTGTGAAGTTGGTGACACCGGACAGAGCGAACGTCGGGGGCGACCACCGATGACGGTCCGGAAGGAGCAATGACGATGCGCCTCGATTACGCGAAAATCCTCCCCGCCGCTCCACAGTCTCTCGCCGAGGTCGAGAAGCTGGTGGCGCGGAGCACGCTGGATCCCAGGCTGGTGGAGCTGGTGAAACTGCGCTCCTCGCAGATCAACGGCTGCGCCTTCTGTGTCGACATGCACACCAAGGACGCTCGCGCCCTGGAAGAGGAGGAGCAGCGACTGCACCTGGTTGCGGTCTGGCGCGAGGCGCCGTGCTTCTCCGAGCGCGAGCGGGCGGCACTCGCCTGGTCGGAAGCGATCACCCTGCTGCCCACGAGCGGCGCCCCTGATGACGTGTATCAGGACCTGACCACGGTCTTCTCGCCCGAAGAGACCGTCACCCTCACCCTCGCCATCGCCCTGATCAATGTCTGGAACCGGCTGAGCGTCGGGTTCCGCCGACCGGCCGGAGACTACGTGTCGACCCGGCGGCCAGCCGCGTAGGGTGGCGCGGGCGATGCTG
>PLXL01000018.1 GCA_003153215.1 Candidatus Dormiibacterota bacterium | reverse complement strand
TTGCCCCGGCCCGGGCGTCGACCGGGCTGCGCCCGCACGGTGCGGGCGCAGCCCAGCGGCGCCACCGAGGATGGGGTCGTCAGTAGCGCACTTTCAGAGGGTTACGAGATGCTGTCCGTCGTGCAGAGGGCAGCACCTGCCAGAGCACAGATGGCCGAGGCGGTGTCGAAACCGTCCTTGACCACGGTGGTCTCCATGTTGGCCTTGTTGACCCACACCGGGGTCAGCAGGGATGCGGGCTCCGTGATGCTCGCGTTCGCGGGATCCGTGGTGGTCCCGTTCAGCAGAGCCGCCGGGACCTTGTCCTTGGCCAGAAGGATGGTGGCCATGGCGACCGCGTCCTGGGCCTCCTGGTACACCGCCTTGTAGACCGAGCCGCACTGCCAACCCTCGAGGATGTAGGCCATCCCCTGAGCGGTCGCGTCCTGCCCGGTGGTCGGGAACTTGCCGGCCTGCACGCCGTCGGCCTGGAGGTCCGTGATAACGGCGCCAGCAAGCCCGTCGTTGGCCTCGATGCTGGCGTTGATAGTCTTGTTGGCCGTGTACTCCTGCTGGAAGATGGTTCCACCGGCGGTGTTGCTCCAGCCGGGTGCGAAGTTCTCACCCACCAGGGTGGCTCCACCGGTGGTGCTCTTCGCACCCGCGGTGACCGACTTGGCCGCCTGGCCCCAGACGGCCTTGTTGTACCCCGTGGCGAAGGAGATGGCGTTGGGGTCGGTGTCCTCGCCGCCGTTCAGCACGAACACCTGCGCAGCGCTGACTCCCTCGGAGGTGAGGCAGCTCAGGAAGCCGTTGCCGATGAGCGTGCCGACCTCTTCGTTGTTGAAGCTCACGTAGTAGGTGTTGGAGCCCTGGAAGGTCGCGCGGTCATAGCTGATCAGCGTGACGCCCTTGGACTCCGCGAGCTGCGCGATCGCAATCCCGGTCGGTCCGTCGAGCGGGTCCATGACCAGGACCTTGGCTCCCAGGTTGATGTCAGCCGTCGCGTCGTCCAGCTCCGTCGCGTCGCTGCCCTGGGCGTTGTCGATCCGGAACTGGGTCGTGGTGTACCCAGCGTCCGCGAACGCGTCAGTCAGATAGGGCGCATCGAAGTCCACGTAGCGGGTCGACGACGTGGTGTCGGGAAGGATGACTCCGACCTGCAGGGAGTTGGCTTCCTTGGTCGCGTACTGAGTCAGCGACTTGAACCCGGACATCGTCGCGGCGATGTCGCTCGTGAAGGACGTGGCGCTGAGCCCCGACGGGATGGTGTTGCTGCCCACCGTGCTCGTCCCCGACGACGACGCGGGCGTGGTCGAAGATGACCCGCAGGCGGCCCCCACCAGGGCGACGACCGCGGCCACGAGCCCGATCGCTCGCACACCGTGGTGGCGGCCAGCTCCGAGTTTGCCTCCCATGTTCATGGGGTCCTACCTCCCAACCGGAATCAGTGGATACTGCCTCCGCGAGCCTCCGGCAGCGACGCGGCGCAGGTCTTCCCCTTCGGGGGCCTCGACGGCACTCTGGCGAGCCGCGAACGGAGTGTGATCGGCGCCGTCGGAGCTTGTCAAGGTTTAGACAGCAAGATCACCCGGTGGGGTGATCTTGTCGATACTTTGAACATAGGTTGGGTGATGTTGTCGATATTTTGGACATAGGTGGCGTGTTGCCTCCACCCAACGGGGTCGGTTACCCTTCACGCGGACTGGTTTCCAGTTTCCCCGCCTCTCGGTGCGGCGGAGGCAGCGCGCCTTAGGACAACAGGTTCGTTCAATGTCTGATGATGATGGCCCTGGACGCTGGGCAACCTCCGGCGCTCCACCGCCCCGGCTTGGAGGTGCCCTCCGAGCTCTGCGCGAGGCCAACGTGGAGCGGATTCTGGAAACCATCCGCAGCAACGCGGGGTTGACCCAGGCCGACGTCGCGAGGCGCACGGAACTCTCCCGGGCGACAGTCTCCAACCTGGTTGCGGAACTCGAGCGGCGCGGGCTGGTGCGCACCCGCGGGGGCCTGCGCGGCAGCCGCCGGGCCCTGGAGGCCGTCATCGGCCGCTCATCCAACGCAGTGCTCGGCGTCGATTTCGGCCACCGCCACGTCAGGGTCGGGGTTGCCGATCTGGGCGGCCGGGTGCTGGGCGACGAGGAGAGGGCGCTGCCGCAGGACCTGGGTGTGGAGGAGAGCTGTGCGGAGGCGTCGGCGATGACGGCGCGCCTTCTCGCCAAGGCCGGACTCCAGCGCAGCGACCTCATCCAGGCCGGGGTCGGGCTTCCCGGACCCATCGACCAGGGCCTGGGACGCGTGGGATGGCACGCCATCCTCCACCGCTGGGCCGGGTTGGAAGCGTCCAGCACGCTGCGCGAGCTGTTTGGTCTGCCCGTGGTCGTCGACAACGACGGCAATCTCGGGGCCCTGGGTGAGTTGCGGTTCGGCGCCGGACGGGGCTGCCAAGACCTCGTCTACCTCAACGTGGGCACCGGCGTCGGCGCCGGTCTGATCATCGGAGGGCGAGTTCATCACGGCGCCGCCGGGACCGCCGGAGAGGTCAGCCACATCAGCATCGATCCGTACGGCCAGCTCTGTCGCTGCGGCAATCGCGGCTGCCTGGATACAGTGGTCGGGACCGACAGCTTCCTGGAGATGCTGCGCGGCACCTACGGCGATGAGCTGACCGTCTCCCGGGTCCTCGAGCTGGCCGACCGGGGAGACGTCCGCTGCCGGCGGGCCTTCGCTGATGCCGGTCATGCCCTCGGTGTCGTCATCGCCGACCTGTGCAATCTCCTCAGTCCTCAGCGGGTGGTGGTGGGCGGGATGCTGGCCCAGGCGGGCGAGGTGATCCTCGGCCCGCTCCGTGAGACGGTGGCTCAGCGGGCCGTGCCCGCCGCCGCCCGGGCCGTGGAGATCCTGCCCAGCACGCTGGGTGGGCGGGCCGAGATGATCGGGGCCATCTGCCTCGCCCTCGACGCCGTCACAGCCA
>PLXL01000180.1 GCA_003153215.1 Candidatus Dormiibacterota bacterium | reverse complement strand
CCCACCTGGTGCAGTGGCAATACGCCGGCAATCCAGTGGCAGGGCCGTAGCTTCCCGCCCGAGGAGCCGCGACCCGCCAGAGAAGGACGCCTCAGCGGCGGCGCAGCCGGCTCTCCGTGATCTCGGGCGGGGCCCAGCCGGCATCGGCCAAGTTGATGTTGGTTCCGGGGGGCACGATCTCGTCGAGGCGGTCGAGGGTGGCCTGGTCGAGGGTCACCTCGGCGGCGCCGAGCTGGCTCTCCAGGTGTTCCATGGTGCGGGGCCCGATGATCGCCGCGGTCACCGCCGGGTGGCGTATGACGAAGGCGATGGCGAGGTGGATGAGGCTGATGCCCGCATCGGCGGCAACCTTGGTCAGCGCGTCGACGGCATCGAGCTTGCGCTGGTTGACCGGGAGCGTTAGATCGTAGCGATCGGGCAGCCGGCTGGCGCGGCTGCTGGCTGGTGCCGCTTCGCCGCGCTGGTAGGCGCCGGAGAGGAACCCACCCGCGAGCGGGCTCCAGGAGATGACGCCCATGCCGTACTTCTGGCAGACGGGCAGCACCTCGGTCTCGACGCCGCGCACGAGCAGCGAGTACGGCGGCTGCTCGCAGACGAAGCGCTCCCGGCCCCGGCGCTCGGCGACCCACTGGGCCTCGACGATCTGCGACGGGGGAAAGGTCGAGCTGCCGAAGGCGCGGATCTTGCCCGCCCGCACCAGCTCGGTGAGCGCGCCCAGGGTCTCGTCGATGTCGCAGCTCGGGTCGGGCCGGTGGATCTGGTACAGATCGATCCAATCGGTCTGCAGGCGGCGCAGGCTCGACTCGCACTCCCGGATGATCCAGCGCCGCGAGTTGCCCTGGGCGTTGGGGTCGTCGCCCATCTGGCCGTGCACCTTGGTGGCGAGCACGACCTGGTCCCGCCGTCCCCCGGCGAGGGCCTTACCGACGATCTGCTCGGACTCCCCCCGTGAGTAGACGTCGGCGGTGTCCACGAAGTTGATCCCCGCGTCGAGGGCGCGGTGGATGATGCGAACCGAGTCTTCGTGATCCTTGTTACCCCAGGCGCCGAACATCATGGCGCCGAGGCAGAGTGGGCTGACCTGGATCCCAGTGCGGCCGAGAGTGCGTTGCTGCATCTCTCAGACGATACGCGCCCGGTACTCGTCGCCGGCTGGGACCGACCGCCGTGAAGGCTGCCGGTGCCCCCCGAGACGGTGTGCCCCGGCGGCACCCCGCCCTCGCGTCAGCCGAAAGCGTCCTCACCGGTGATGGCCTTCCCGAGGATGAGGGTGTGCACCTCCTCGGTCCCCTCATAGGTGAGCACCGCTTCCAGGTTTGCCATGTGGCGGGCGACCGGGTAGTCGAGGGTGAGCCCGTTGGCCCCCAGGATGGTCCGGGCCGCCCGGGCGATCTCGATGGCGGCCCGCGTATTGGCCCGCTTGGCGAGCGACACCTGGACGGTATGGACGCGGCCGGCGTCCTTCAGGGTGCCGAGACGGTGGGCCACCAGCCGGCCCTGGACCAGCCGGGTCGCCATCTCGGCGAGCTTGGCCTGGGTGAGCTGAAAGTGCGCGATCGGATGGCCGAAGGCCTCGCGGCTCCGGGCGTACTCGACGGCGGCCTCGAAGCAGGCCCGGGCAGCGCCGAGGACGCCCCATGCGATGCCGAAGCGGGCCTCGTCCAGGCAGGCGAGGGGAGCGCCCAGTCCGCGGGCGTCGCGCAGCATGGACGCCTCGGGCACCCTCACCTCGTCGAGGATCAGCTCGGAGGTCACCGACGCACGCAACGACAGCTTGCCCTCGATGTCGCGGGCCGAGAAGCCGGGTGTGCCGCGCTCCACCAGGAAGCCGCGGATGCCCTCGTCGGTCTGTGCCCAGACGACGGCGATGTCGGCGAGCGAGCCATTGGTGATCCACATCTTGGTGCCGGAGACGACCCAATCCCCTCCCGAGCGGCGGGCGTGGGTGCGCATCGCCGCGGGGTCGCTGCCGGCGTCGGGTTCGGTGAGCCCGAAGCAGCCGATCGCCCTCCCGGCCGCCATCTCCGGAAGCCACCGCTCGCGTTGCTCGTCGCTGCCGAAGCGGTGGATGGGAAACATCGCCAGCGATCCCTGTACCGAGACGAACGAGCGCAGCCCGCTGTCCCCGGCCTCCAGCTCCTCGCAGGCCACCCCGTACCCCACCGCCGAGGCGCCGGCGCAGCCGTGCCCCTCGAGGTGCATCCCGAGCAGCCCGAGCTCGGCCAGCTCGGGGATCAGCTCGCGGGGAAAGGTCCCGGCCGCGAAGTGCTCGCCGGCATGGGGCAGGAATCGATCGCGGACGAAGTCACGCACCGTCAGCTGGGTGAGCCGCTCCTCGTCGGAGAGGAGCTGATCGACGGCGTAGAGGTCGACCGGATCGAGGCGTGGCCGCGCCCCCTCTCGAGCGCTGTCGGTCGCCATGCGACCCATTGTCACATCAAGCGGCGAACGGCAACCACGAGGAGCGGGCCCACGCCGGTCAGTGACCGAGGCCCAGCTCGATGGCCTTGACCAGCAGCAGGAGCACGGCCACCAGGATGTAGGCACCCATCGCAGTCATCCCGATCCTGCGACCCCTTGACGGCACCGGGCGGGAGAGGAGGGCGATGGGCGGCATCCGCCAGGTGAAGCGGTCCTCCTTATCCCGTGCGCTCACGGTGGGCGCCAGGCTGCCGCGGGTGAAGAAGCCGATCCCCACCAGCCCGACCACGAGGATGCTGCCGAAGACGATCAGCAGCAGGGTGACGCTGACCCCGGAGAAGATGGTGGAGAAGACGAGGATCAGGGAGAGCATCACCAGGATGGCGAGGATCACCGTCGCAAGCACGTTGAGCCAAGCCTTGTTGACCCAGGGGCCGAGCACGGCAGGATCGTTGCAGAGCAGGAGCAGGAAGAGGCTGGCGCTCGGCAGCAGGGTCCCGGCCAGAGCCTGCACGGCGGTGGTGATGAGACCGAGGGGGGCGTGGGGGATCAGCACGATGCTCGCGGCCAGC
Source organism: Candidatus Dormiibacterota bacterium (assembly GCA_003153215.1). Classification (GTDB taxonomy): domain Bacteria; phylum Chloroflexota; class Dormibacteria; order Aeolococcales; family Aeolococcaceae; genus Changshengia. The sequence continues at coordinate 2,202 of PLXL01000180.1, read as the reverse complement.
ACGACGACGGCGGTGAAGACGGCGTAGAAGGGCTTGGCCTCTCGCCAGGAGCGATGCAGCGAGTGTCGGATGCCGAAGACGTCCCCGAACGCGTACGACGTTGCCAGGGTGACGGCGCTGGCGCCGATAACGGAAGCGTCGATGAGCAGCACCGCGAAGATGGCGCCCAGCGCCGAGCTGACGTGTCTCGCCAACCCCTCGGCGACCGTCTGCGCGTCACCGAACTGGCCGGCGAGCGCTGTCCCGTGGAAGGCCGTCGCCGTCGTGATCATGATGGCCGCGGCGCCGACGACGACGACGAAGGCGCCCACCACGGTGTCGGTGCGCTCGTAAGCGATCCAGCGCGGGGTGATGCGCTTGTCGACGACGTTCGACTGCTGGAAGAAGAGCTGCCACGGTGCCACCGTCGTCCCCACGATGGCGACGATGAGCAGTGCGCCGTTTGAGCTGAGCCCACCCTGGATGCCCGGGACCAGAAAGCCGTGCAGGAGCGGCCCGAGCGTGGGATGGGCGAGCACGACCAGCGGGATCACCAGCGCGTTGCCGCCCAGGACGACGAACATCAGGCGTTCCCAGGTGGAGAACTTGCCGGTGACGGTGATGCCGATCAGGAAGAGGGCGCCGACGGGGACGACGATATACGGGCTCACCCCGAAGTAGGCGGCGCCGAGACCGATCCCGATGAACTCGGTGGTGATGGTGAGGAAGTTGAGGAGGAAGAGGTCGCCGACCGAGAACCACCCCCAGAACTTGCCGAAGCGCTCAAAGATCAGCCGCCCGTGCCCGACCCCGGTGACCGCACCGAGGCGCACCACCATCTCCTGGTTGACGATCAGCACCGGGATCAGCAGGACGAGCACCCAGAGCAGGCTGGTGCCGTAGTTCTGCCCAGCCTGGGCGTAGGTGGCGACACCGCCGGCGTCGTTGTCGCCGACCATGACGATGAGGCCCGGGCCCATGATCACAGCCAGCGCGAGCAGCCTCCGCCGCCAGGTCCGCCGGGTGCCGTGCTCCTGCTCGTGGATGGTGCCGAAGGCACCCTTGATGTCGCCGAGATGGGCGTCGTCGAGGACCGCGCTGCTCCGCGCCTCCCCGGCGCTCCGGTGCCTCTCGTCGACCAAGCCGGACCTCCCGCTGCCGGATGGGGCAGCACAACTGAGCGGGCCCGCCGCTCAGGAGGTCACGACGATGTCAGACCCCTGTGCGAACGTGCCCCATTGCGCCGGTGCGCCACGGCGTCGCAGATGACGTCGATGGAGCCCCGGACCGCCTACTATCGCCGTCTTCCATGGGCACCTCTGGCTGTTGACTGCCGGCGCCAGTCTACCAGGGGGCGGCGAACCTCCCGACCCCCGCCCGGAGGGATCAGCGACCGTTAATCTTCCGCCTCAACCGTGGTCGGCCTCGGAGCGGCGGCGCCAGGAGTCGGGGAGCATCGCCTCCAGCACGTCGTCCACGGAGATGACCCCGATGATGCGGCGCCCGTCGTCCACGACCGGGGCCACGCTCAGGTTGAAGTCGGTCATCAGCCGGGCCACCTCGGGGAGATCGTCGCCCGACTCCAGCGCGGTGTCGCCGCGCTGCACCAGCTTGGCGACCCCACCGTTGCCCCGAGCCTGGATCAGGCTCACCAGCGGGACGGCACCGACCAGGCGACCCGAGGCGTCGGTGACGAAGACGTCGGCGAGCACCTGCGGCGAGAGGCCGGCAGTCTTCACGGCGGCGAGCGCCTCGGTCACCGTCGCCGCCTCGGCCACCGCCACGAAGTCCGGGCTCATCAGCCCGCCCGCGCTCTCCGGGCTGTAGCTGAGCAGGGCCCGCACCTTGGCCTGCTTGGCGGGGGGGAGGAGGGCGAGGACGGCGGCGCGCCGCGCCTGCTCCAGCTCGGTGATCAGGTCGGCGGCGNNCGTCGGCGCCCATGCCGGCGAGCACCATGGCCGCCTCGGCGTCGGATCGCGCGTGGAGAAACTCCACCTGGTGCTCGGTGTTGAGCTCCTCGAAGACGTCGGCCTCCAGCTCCGGATCGGCGTGGACGGCGGAGATGATCTCCTCCCCCTCATCGTGCGAGGCGCTCTCGACGATGTCGGCGATCTCGGCGGGGTGGAGGCGGCGCAGCCGGCGGATTGGCATGAGCAGGCGAGAGGTGGGGACATGGCCGACGAAGGGCTCGACCTGAGCCCAGTCGACGAAGAAGCGGGCGTG
>PLXL01000037.1 GCA_003153215.1 Candidatus Dormiibacterota bacterium | reverse complement strand
CCTGGATGCCGCCGGCGGTGGCGCAGGCGCCGATGGCGACCAGGTGTCGGGAGACGCGCCGGACCTCCTGGATCCGCTCCGCATCCTGGGGGGTCGTCACCGAGCCCTCCACCAGGGAGACATCGTAGGGGCCATCGACGACCGCCGACGAGGCTTCCAGGAAGTGGGCGATCTCGACGGCGCCCGCGACGGCGAGCAGCTCGTCCTCGCAATCGAGCAGGGAGAGCTGGCAGCCGTCGCAGGAGGCGAACTTCCAGACCGCGAGCTTCGGGGTCGAGTGCTCTGCCACTACAGCTCCCTCCGGGCCAGCAGCGGGCCGACCCGCGACCAGGGGAAGACGGGTCCATGAAGGCAGATCAGCACCGGTCCGAGCTGGCAGTGGCCGCAGCGGCCGACTCCGCACTGGACGTTCCGCTCCATCGAGACCCGTACTCGCTCGGCGGCGACGCCGCGGCCGAGCACCTCGGCCGCGGTGAACCGCAGCATCACCTCCGGCCCGCAGATCATGACCGTGGTGACCTCGGGATCTATCGTGACGCGCTCGATGAGTGTGGGCACCACGCCGACGTCGCCCTTCCAGGCGGCGGTCGCGTAGTCGACCGTGGTGCGGACCGTGATCCGGGCGCTCGCCTGCCAGCTCGCCACCTCACCGCGGAACACGATCTCCTCCGGAGACCGCGCGCCCACCAGGACCGTGACGCGTCGAAACCGGCGCCGGTTGCGGAGCAGCTCATGGACCACCGGACGCAGCGGGGCCAGGCCGATGCCGCCGGCGATGACGATGACGTCGCCCCCTGCAGCCGAGTCGATGCCCCAGTCCGTCCCGAAGGGGCCCCGGACCCCCACCATGGCCCCGGCCTCGACGGCACAGAGCTCCTGGCTCACCGCCCCCACCGCGCGCACGGTGTGCCGCACCCGGTGCCCCGCGTCGATGCCGCTGATCGAGATCGGGACCTCGCCCACGCCGAACGCGTAGAGCATGTTGAACTGACCCGGGGCCGGGGTGGCGATCGGCGACCCCACCGGTTCGAGACTGAGGGTGACGGTGTCCGCCGTCTCCCGGGCGCGTCCGACCACCCGGTACGGAACCGGCACCATGGCGTCGGCGGGGCGGACGTCAGCTGCGAGTGCCAGGGCCATAGATGTCGAGCATCCGCATGCGGACAGACTGGAGCCGGGCCAGCATGACCTTGGCAAATCGCTGGACCAGCAGGTATCCGAGCTGCGCATCCGAGTCGCACTTGTTCCGCAGGCAGACACCGTCGAATGCCACGGCCGCGACGTCGTCGCGAGCCTCGGCATCGAACTGCCACTTGTAGGGCTCGAAGAGCCACGACCAGCCCAGCACGTCGCCGCCGTCAATGGTGTCGATGATGACCCCGCCCCGCNNGGTCCCCGGCGGAGTAGTGGACGTTGCGGCCGCAGCCCGCGACGAAATCGAGGCTGCCCTGATCCAGCCCCTGGAAGAAGGGCTGCTCGGCGAGGAGTTCGGCGATCGTCTTCATGGCGTTGCTCCGGCTGGGAGGCGGGTGAGCCCATCGGTGGCGCGGATTGCGGCGGCCTCTTCGGTGATGTCGATGCCCACGGGGCACCAGGCGATGCACCGCCCACACCCGACACATCCCGAGGTGCCGAACTGGTCGTACCAGGTCGCCAGTTTGTGGGTCATCCACTGCCGGTACCGCGACCGGGTGGTCCACCGCATCGAGCCGCCGTGGAGCTGGGAGTGGTCGACGCTGAAGCACGTCGCCCAGGTCCGGTGCTGCTCGGTGTGATCGGGGGAGAGACTCGCCGCCTCCCGGAAGTCGGCACAGAAGCAGGTGGGGCAGACCATGGTGCAGTTGGCGCAGGCCAGGCACCGGGCGGCGACGGTGTCCCAGCGGGGATGTTCGAGGTTGTGGACGAGCACATCCTTGAGGCCGTCCGCTTGGAGGGCCCGGCTGACCGCCGCCGCTGCGCCCGACCACACCGCCGCCGCGGCCTCCCGGTCGGCAGGGGCTGCCTCGCGGGTGGGGAGCCTTGCGGCGATGGCGGCTCCTCTCTCGGAGCCGATCTCGACAAGGAAGCGGCTGCCGGCGGGGTCCGGTATCTCGGTGAGGGCTAGGTCGTGGCCCGAGCCGACCCGAGGACCGGTCCCCATCGAGGGGCAGAAGCAGGTCGCTGCAGGGCTGGAGCAGTTGACCGCGATGAAGAGGGCCTGCTCGCGTCGGGCCGCATAGTCCTGATCGGGGTAGTTGGTGTGGACGAGCACGCGGTCCTGGACGGCGATCGCGGCAAGCTCGCATGCGCGCACCCCGAGGAACGCGTAGCGGGGTACCTCGGCCGGAGGGGCGACCTCGACGCCTTCGCGGCCCACCTCCGCCCGCCAGGTGGTCGAGACGGGCGGGAAGAGGAACCGCTTCCAGGAGTCAGGGCCGACCGCGTAGCCGAAGAGCAGATCGTCGTCCCGCCGCCGCAGCCGGTAGCGGCCCGGTCCCTGATCGTCCCCCCAACCGCCTGGCAGCTCCCCGATCTGGGTGATCTCCTCGTAGACGACGGCCCCGTCTCGGACGGTGGGACCGATCACGCGACGGCCGTCGGTGACCAGCGCATCGATCAGGGACTGAAGTCCCGGGCGATCGAGGACGACCGGATGGTAGTCGGTGGGGGCCGAGGGGGCCATCGCCGACAGTCAACGCCTCCGGGCGTGAATCNNTGGGACCGTTGGGCCGCCTTCGAGAGTGATCCGTCAGAGCAGGCGCGGACTCCTGCCCCTAGGCGGCGAGGTCGCGACGCTCGTACAGCAGCACTGTTACCGCGAGCAGGACGATCGGGCAGACGATCAGGAGCAGCATCCCCGACCACGACACGCCGAGGGTCAAGGCGGCTGAGCCGGCAGTCCAGTGGAAGGGCGAGACCGCGTTGGCGAAACCGGTCAGCCACGGCACCAGCGAGCCGAAGATGCTGAGCGCGTACATCGCGACCGCCAGGGCGGCCGCGCTGCCGCCGCCGATCCCGACTGAGCCGGTGGCCGAGGCGACCAGGAACGCGAGCATTCCGAAGCCGACGCCCAGCAGTGCCACTGCCAGCACGGTGGCGGTGAGGTTGCCCAGACTGAGGACGATCCCCTGCGACGGCCCGATGACCACGATCGCGAGCCAGATGGCCGCGGCAACGACAAACAGGGGGACCAGAGCGCCGCAGGCCTTCTCGACGGTGAGCCGGGTCCGACGGACCGGGGTCGAGAGGAGGAGGTCGATGGTGCCGTTCTGCTCTTCTCCCGCCAGTGCCCGACTTCCGGCGAGCACGCCCATGACCAGCAGCAACACGGGCACGATGGCGCTGAAGAGCTCGGTGCCGAGGTAGCCGGGCGGTGAGAGGTAGCTGACGCCCGCCGGGATGAAGGCAGTCCGGAATCCCTTCGGCAGGGTGTCGAGGAGCTGCTGCACGCCGGCGCCGCTGCTCTTGATGGAGGGGTAGAGGAAGACGTAGAGCGCCACCAGCAGCAAGGCCCCGACGCCACACCCGATCAGCGAGCGACGGCGATCGGCCAGCTCCCGGCGGAAGACGTCAAGACGCATCGGCGGCCTCCGCATCATCGGCCTTGGCAGGGGCGTTCTTCGCACCGGTGCTCACGGCAACGACGCTCCCCGCGTCGCCTGCCTTCGCGCCGCTCGCCGCGTCGGCACCCTCGGTCCGGTAGTAGTCGTGGAACACCTCGTCGAGGTCGACCTCGGCGCTGCGCAGGGCGTGCACGCGGAAGCGCGCTGCGGTCTTGACCACGGCGTCGAGGTCGCCGCCGGCCGTGATCGTCAGCGTCCGGTCACTCACCGACACCTGCGAGACCCCGGGGATGGCCCGGAAGACGGCGGGATCGACCTGCTCGGAGAACTCGATGGAGAGGACGTGCCCACCCTGCTCGGAGAGCTCGTTGACGTCCTGCACGGCGACCAGCCGGCCACGGCGCAGGATGCCGGCGCGGTCGCAGAGGCGGGCCACCTCCGGGAGGTCGTGCGAGGAGACGAAAATGGTCGCCCCGCGGTCCCGCGCCTCACGGATCAGGTCGTGGACGTTCCGCTGCATCAGCGGATCGAGGGTCGCGGTCGGCTCGTCGAGGATGAGGATGGCAGGGTCGTGCATCAGCGCCTGGATGACGCCCACCTTCTGCTTCTGGCCGTGGGACATCGCCCCGCACCGCTGGCCGAGATCGCATTCCATCCGTCGGGCTAGCTCGTCAATCCGCTTGGCGGGCACGCCGCCTCGCAAATGGCCAAGGTAGGTGAGGAGCTGGCGGGCGGTCAGGCGCGGGTAGAGGCGGAGGTCGCCGGGCAGGTAGCCGGTCCGCCGGCGCACCTCCACGCTGTCCGTGCGGCAGTCGAGGCCGAGAAGGGTGGCGCGACCGCCGGTCGGCCGGATCAGGCCCAGCAGGCAGCGGATGGTCGTCGTCTTGCCGGCGCCGTTGCTCCCCAGGTAGCCGAAGATCTCCCCGGAGCGGATCTCGAGATCGACGCCGTCGAGGGCCCGCTTGGCGCCGTAGTCCTTGGTCAGCCCCTCAAAGACGATCGCGGGAGAGCTGGCCATCGCCGGCAATCCTAGTGCCCCGGACCCCGGCCCGGCCGAGGAGAAGGCCCTCAGCTTGTCGAGGCGGCTGCACCGATGGCGGCGTCCAGCACCTCCATCAGGTGCATCACCCGCACATGCGGGGCGTGGCGCCGGGCTCCCACGCGCAGCTGCACCAGGCAGGAGACGTTCTCGGTCACGAGCACGTCGGCCCCCGTCGCCACCACGTTCTCGAACTTGC
>PLXL01000205.1 GCA_003153215.1 Candidatus Dormiibacterota bacterium | reverse complement strand
GCTGCCGGCCGATTGATTCTGGTACTCGTCGCCGGTCTTCGCGATGAAGGGCGGCCCCATGTACTTGTCCATCAGCAGCTGGAGCGAACCGGCGCTCGCCACGTTGGCCAGGCTGGGGATCACTGTGCTGGGTGAAACCGTGGGGCTGGATGAGACGGCGCTGCCGGACCCGCAGCCCCCCGCGACCAACGTCACCAGCGCTGTGAGTGCGACAGCAAATCTCGAACGAAAAGCACGCACGAACTCCACCTCCGTCCGCCCCCTCATCGATGACCATCACTGATCGCGCATAACTCTAGCATAGGCTCAAAGACCAGTTCCACGAGGGATAACCTCGGAGTTGCCTATGCGTCCACATAGCGGACAGGAGCGCCGCGGGGCGCGCGCAGAGGACCGCGATGCCCCTCGCTTCCGTTGACCCGTGACCCGCCCCGGACGGCGGATTCACGTTTCCTATGCCGAAGCGCCGTGTGCACCCGCCGGGGCGCCGGCCCAGCTCGCCACGATGATGCCCGTTACGTTCGCGCCCGCTCCGGATTCGCGAAGCCGGGCAATCAGCTCTTCTCGATCATCATCGAGGTCGCTTTCACCAATGCCACCACCTCGTCGCCCTCGCGAAGCCCGAGCTCTTCGATGGAGTCACGGGTCACCGCCGCCGTGGGCAGGAACGGACCGGCTTCGATCTCCACCAGCGCCATCACCCCGTCGGCCTCGATCGAGAGCACCCGGCCCAGCATGCGGTTGCGAGCGGAGAGATGCGCTCCCGTCCGGTGGCGTTCCGGAATTGCCCTCAGGCGCCGCACCTCCCCAGCGGGCACCAGGCGTCGATTGTCCGCGTCGCGATGGGTGCGCAACTTCCCGGCGCGATCCCAGCGACGCAGAGTGTCCACGCTGACCCCGATCGCCCGCGCCGCCTCGCCCACAGTGAGATCCTTCTCCCTGGCCATTCACACAGTCATAGCACAAGCCCCTCGACAGTGGGTGGTGGGTCCGTTTGAACCATTCTGCTACCCAGCCGCCGCCTCTTCTCCGCTGACCGGCTCCCACACCACGTCGCCGAGGCCCCTCGTTTTGCGCGCGGGGTAGGGGCCCGGGATTGGGCCCGGATGGTCGGTGCTGGACTGCGGCTCGGCTATGATGAATTCTCGGAGCTATGCAGGTACCTGGGGTGAGCCCACGATGAGTACTGCGACCGCGGCTCGTCGCGCCCTGACAGACGGAGACGGCGCGTTTCCGCGGGACGGTGAAGGTCGTCCTGTACCTCTCCACGATTCTCTGGATCGCCCGCTACGCGACCTGCGCATATCGGTCACCGATCGCTGCAACTTCCGCTGTCCCTACTGCATGCCCCGGGACCACTATGGTCCGGGTCACCGATTCCTTCCCGTCGGTGAGCAGCTCAGCGCCGACGAGATCGTTCGGCTGGCCAGCATCTTCGTCTCCCTGGGTGTGACCAAGATCCGCCTCACCGGGGGAGAGCCGCTGCTCCGCCCTGACCTCGTCGAGATCGTGCGCCGGCTGCACGGTCTCGGCATCCCGGACCTTGCCCTCACCACCAACGGAGCCTTGCTCCATCGCTTGGCAGGTCCCCTGGCGCGCGCTGGGCTCCGCCGCCTCACCGTCAGCCTGGACTCTCTCGACCCGGCGATCTTCGCCGCGATGAGCGATTCACGGGTTGATCTTGCCGAGGTGCTGGCGGGGATCTCCGCCGCTCAGGCGGCCGGCCTCGATCCGATCAAGCTCAACTGCATGGTNNATGGTCCGGCGAGGGGTGAACGAGGGCAGCATCCTCGGCCTGGTTGATCTCGCCCGCTCTGCCGGGCTAATCCTCCGTTTCATCGAGTATATGGACGTCGGGTCGTCGAACGGCTGGCGGCGCGACGAAGTGGTCACGGCTCAGGAGATCCTGGACGTGGTGAGCCGCGAGCATCCGCTGGTGGAGGAGGCTCGCCAGCCGAGTGCCGTCGCCCGGCGTTACCGGTTTGCCGACGGACGCGGGGAGGTGGGTGTCATCGCCTCGGTGAGCCGGCCTTTCTGCGGCGACTGCACCCGGGCCCGGCTTGGCTCGGACGGGCACCTGTACACCTGCCTCTTCGCGATCTCCGGGCTGGATCTTCGTGGGGCGCTCCGCGGCGGCGCTGGCGACGATGACCTGCGTCAGCTTGTGAGTGCGTGCTGGCAACGGCGCGCTGATCGCTACTCCGAAGTGAGGGCATCCCTCACCTCCTCGTTACGACGGATCGAGATGTCCTACATCGGCGGGTGATGTCGCGCCGTGAGCGGTATCGCCGGCGAGCAGCAGCAGTGCGTGGGGCAGCGCCTTCCAGAGTGCCTTCAGTCCTTGGTCAACGGCCCGAGGGCTACCCGGGAGCGCGATCACGAGTCGGCCCTGGCTAACCCCCACCACCTGTCGCGATAGCATGGCGTGGGGTGTGCTGCGAAGGCCCTCCCGGCGCATCGCTTCGGCCATGCCCGGGATCTCGTAGTCGAGAAGGGGTGAGATCGCCTGCGGCGTGACGTCGCGGGGCCCGAGGCCGGTGCCGCCGCTGAGCACGACCAGGTGCGCCCCCACCGGGACGGCCCGGAGCGCCGCCCGGATGGCCTCGATCTCGTCCGGCACCAGGCGGCGGTCAGTGATGTCGGCAGGCAGTTCCGCGAGCCGGCTGACGATCAGGTCACCGCTCGGATCATGCGTGGTCTCGCCGCGCGCCCGGCTATCGCTCACGGTGATGACCGCGGCCCGCCACCTCATCACGGACGGTGGACGTCGCCACTGCGGCCGCCGCTCTTGCTGAGCAGTCGCACCGACTCGATGGTCATCCACGGATCCGCGGACTTCAGCATGTCAATGACAGTGAGGCTTGCCACCGTGGCCGCGGTCAGGGCCTCCATCTCCACACCGGTCGATCCAGCGCAGCGAGCAGAGCTCACGATATGGACCCCGGGTGGGGACTCCTCGACGGTCACCTGCACATCCAGGTGGGTGAGGGGAAGCGGATGGCAGAGGGGGATCAGCTCGGGGGTGTGCTTGGCGCCCATGATCCCGGCGAGGCGGGCGGCGGCGAGCACGTCGCCCTTCGGTGAACCGTGTCGCAGGACGGCCAGCGTGGCCGGGTCGCTGAAGCGCACCACCGCCTCGGCCAGGGCAGCGCGGAGCGTGGACGGCCTGTCACTGACGTCCACCATGAGGAAGGAGCCGGATGGGCCCAGGTGGGAGAGGAGATGGGGATCAGGCGCAGGCATCGGGTCATGACCGAGAGGAGCCGCATCCGCTACCGCCTTCCCGCGGGGATCCCCGGATCCGACAAGGGAAGCGGGCCCGTCCGGCGACGGTGCGCTATCCAGGTCGCGAGCGCCCACCCAGCGTGCCCCGTCCGGGTCATGCTCGCGCTTCCACATCGGCAGATCGCGCTTGAGAGCTTCCACCGCCTCCGAACAGGCCAGCAGGGCGGGCCGCCGATGCGGNNCGGGCGGCCCTCGCTCGTGTTGCGCACCGAACCGACGAAGGCCGCGATCGCGCCGTCGCCGTCGCCTCGCACCTCCGCCACGAGACGGCTGACGTCGATGGGGTCCGTCACCAGCGCCGCGTGCAGTCGGGGCCCCGCCTCCTCGTCCACGGACCCACCGGCAACCGGAGGCATGAACGCCACCTCGTCGCCGGGCTCGACCGGCGTCTGCCAGTCGCAGTACGCAAAGTTGCGGGCTGGCCTGACCCGCCCCTGTGGATCCCGAAGGTCAGGATGGTCGCGCGTCACCATCGACCAGAGGCCGAGGACAGTCGTCACCTTTTCCCGGACCAGGATCTCAGTCCCGAGGCGCTCTCGCAGGGCACCGAAGCANNGGGACATCCCGACGGGCACGATGAGCAGAGCCTCGGCGTCGGTGAGGGATCGCAGCATGGATGACCTCTGGCCACCACTCAGGGTGGCGACCGGAATACCGTCGCTGGCGTCGGTGAGGCGCACGCGCAGGTAAGTCTCCAGGTCCGCTCGGGTTTCCAGGTCCTCCCCAACTCGAAGCGCGACGTGACGGCGGTGGACCTGGGAGGCCCCCTGGAGCGCGAGGAGCGCGGGCCTCCCGAAGAGTTCGAATGTCACCGCGGCGCTGACCGGGTTTCCCGGCAGCCCGAGCATGGGCACGTCGCCGACCCTGCCGATGAGGAGTGGCTTGCCGGGGCGCATTGCCAGGCGCCACGCCTCGATCGATCCCAGTTCGCCGACCACCTGCCCCACGTAATCGTACCGGCCAACGCTGACACCCCCGCTGGTGATGATCAGATCACACCCGCTGGCACCAAGCAGCCGCTCGCGCAAGGCGTCGGGAGAGTCCCCGACAATGCCGAGGGCGATAACCTCGCCACCTGCCTCCGCGACGGCGGCGGACAGCATCGCCGCGTTGCTGTCCGTGACTTGGTGGGGCGCCGGCACCGCACCCACGGGCACCAGCTCGTCGCCTCCCGACAGGACCGCGACCCGAGGACGGCGTCGAACCCAGACGGAGGAGCCTCCTACGGCAGCGCAGGCAGCGATGTCCACCGGACGCAGCCGGCGCCCCGGGGGGAGCATCACCTTTCCCGATTCGAGGTCTTCACCTGCATGGCGCACATGTTGTCCTGGTCGTGGCGCGGCGAGAATGAGAACGCTGCCCTCCGCATCCTGACGGGTGTCCTCGATCGGCACGACAGCGTCGGCGCCGAGGGGCACCGCCGCCCCGGTGGCGATGGCGACCACTGTGCCGCGAGCGAGCGCCCCGATGACCGCCCCAGCCCGGGCGTCACCGGCCACGGGGAGCCGCGCCGGGGTTGTGGGCGACGCGGTGGCGCAGTCATCTGCGCGGACCGCAAAGCCGTCCATCTCCGAGTTGTCACAGCCGGGGAGCGCCCACCTGGCGATCACCGGACGTGACAACACCCGACCCCGCGCCCGGTCGAGGGGCACGAGCTCCTCCGCTGTGACGCGTGACGCAACCAGGCCGAGCAGTCGCTCCTGGGCCACGGTCACCGGCATGAACTGACCCACGGGGTTCCCCGGCATGTGCTCGGCCGGCCAGCCTGACGTTCTCTCAGTTTCGGCCCCCATGCTGTTTAGCTTCATGGTAGTCGAGACCCGTCGTCGACCCGCCTGAGGCTGGGAAGCAGCCAGAATTCCGGGAGCGGGTGCCAGGGCAGCCAGGATGAGCCAGCGGCCTGTGCCGCCGGCCTGGATCGGCAGCGAGGCGAGCGGTCGCCCCTAGTCAGCATGGAGGCGGCCCGGTTCTGAAGAAGGGCCGGCGCAACGAGCATCGTGGGTTGCTCGGGTGGACGAAGCTCACCCCGAGTGTTAGCGCTCCCAGTCACTGGAACGCTCACGAAGGGGTCACTGGCTCGCGCTCACGAGTGACATGTGAACCGATCACGGCGAACGCCCCATGACGATGGGAGTCTGAGGGGAGCCCAGGCCCGTGGTGAGGGAAGGTGCCAGCGTACGGGATAGCCATCCAGCACCCGCAGCTAGGCCCGGCCAGGCTGCTCCTGGTGCATCACCAGCCAGAGCCGCAGGGGTACTCACTCCGCGATGTCCAGCAAGTACCACCAGCTCGGGGGGTCAGCCGGTGAGCGCGGAGTACATGGAGGTCCCGAGCACCGACCCCACGGAGCACGGAGATGGTGGCCGTGACCAGGCCGCGGGTCGGCTGGCCCGTTGCAGGGACGGCAGTCACGCCGGCGGCGGCGATGATCTTGTGGAGAAAGACCGACGCTCTGGGTCCCGGGCGTCGGGGTCACCACCACGCAGCCCGTAGAACCTCCCGGCCGTTCGCCTCGATGAGGCGCTGGGCGTGGAGGGTAAACCTGGCCCAGGTCCGGAAGTTGCCGTGGGCACAGCAGTCATCGATGAGGGCGATCAGGCGGAGCGGCACGCCGTTGTAGATGTGGTGACAGAAGGGGATGCCGCAGCGTCATGAGCCTGATGACAGTTGGTGCCGCCGTCCGGCCAGGGGTCTGAGACGCTCAGCCGTTCAGATGCGGCTCGTCAAGGATTGGCCGTTAGCTCGGCGATATCATCTAGATATGGCAGGAGAGGCCGCATCTCCCATGGCGAAGGAGCAGCTGACGGACGGGGCAGCCCCGGCTCTGGTGGTGAGCCACCTGACGAAGCGTTTCGGCGACCGCAGCGCGTTCGAGGACGTCTCCTTCGAGGTCGCCCGCGGCGAGGTGTTCGGGTTCCTGGGACCCAATGGGGCCGGGAAGACGACAACGGTGAGGACGCTGGGGACCCTCATCGCTCCAACCTCCGGGTCTGCGGTGGTTGCCGGAATACCCCTCTCGGCGGCCACCGGAGCCGAGATCCGGCAGCTCATCTCCGTCATGCCGGAGAACCCCGGCCTGTACGTCCGGCTCACCGTCCAGGAGAACTTGGAGCTCTTTGCCGGTCTCTACGGCCTGGCTTCGCCCGGCGCGCGGATTGCCGGTGTCCTCGAGACCGTCAATATGGCGCCGCGAGCGCGTGACCTGTGCGGGCGCCTCTCGAAGGGCCTCCGGCAGCGGGTGGGTCTGGCTCGCGCCCTGCTGAGCGATCCGGTGGTCATGTTTCTGGACGAGCCGACGTCGGGCTTGGACCCTGTCGCTTCGCGGGACGTGCATGACCTGATCGCCAGCCTGCGCGAGCGCGGCGTTACCGTCTTCCTGACCACCCACCGTTTGGAGGAGGCGGAGCGGCTCTGCGATCGCGTTGCCATTCTCAACACGCGGCTTCTCGCCGTTGGGCCGCCGGAGCAGCTCAGGACGCAGCTGTTCCGCAGCTCACTGGTGGTGGAGACGGCCGCGCGTCTGCCCGCCCCGGAGGCCATCTTCACCCCGGAGATGGGAGTGGACAAGTGGACCCCCGACGGCGACGCTGCCTACGTGCTCACTGTCGCCGAACCGAGGATGGCCGCGCCGAGGGTGACTCGCGCACTGGTGGCCGCCGGGGCCGACGTGGTGTCGATCGCAGTCTCGCACCACTCGCTGGAGGACGTCTATCTCGAGCTGGTCGAGGCGGACCCGGAGGCAGGGCGATGATCGGGCTCGACGTGGGACGGCTGGCCGCCGTGGCGCGAAAGGAGGCGCGTGAGTACCGACGCACGCCGTTCATCATCGGCGCGATGGCGGTGCTTCCGCTCATCTTCATGATCAACCCGGTGATCACGATCTTCGCGATCGGTGCCACCGTCAAATCCGCGACGGTCGCCAAGGCGGTGGGCGCCACCTTCCTTGTCCTCCTGGTGGTGCCGGCGGTCATCCCCGCCAGCATCGCCGCCTACTCGGTGGTGGGGGAGCGGGATCAGGGCACCCTGGAGCCGCTCTTGACCACGCCGGTGCGACGAGGCGAGATCCTGATCGGCAAGGCGCTGGTCGCCGCCGTGCCCGCGGTCGGGATCGCCTACATCCTGTTCGCCCTGGCGGTGATCCTGGCCCACTTTTTCGCCGGCAACCCCACGGTGGCCGCGACTCTGACCGAAGGCTCGCACATCCTCGCCCAGGCGCTGTTCGCGCCGCTGCTCGCCGTCTGGTCGATCGGGGTCGGCACCGCGATCTCGGCGCGATCCAGCGACGTGCGAGTCGCGCAGCAGCTGGGGACGCTGGCCAGCCTGCCGCCCCTTGCGGTGACTGCCCTGGTGTCGTTCCAGATAGTGCCCCTGGGTGTGTGGACGGCGGTGGGGTTCGGACTCGGATTGCTGGTCATCGACATCGCCATGTGGCGGGGGGTCGTGGCCACGTTCGACCGGGAGCGGCTGATCACCGGCTCCCGTGCCGCGAAGACAACGGGCGTGGGCCCCGGCGGCAGCGTCGGGCCGGGTGAGGTGCGGCGGATCCGATTCACCGGAGGGACTGACGTTGGGTGAGGCGACACTCAGGCTGAGGCGGATATGGAGCGGCGTGGCCATCGGCGGGCAGGGTGAGACCTGGAACATCACCATCGACGGCATCGTGGCCGGCACCATCGCCCACCAGGAGACGGTCGAGGTCTCGGTGCCGCCCGGGCATCACACCCTGCGGCTCGGCGCCGGTCGCCACGTCAGCCCCCAGCCTTCCTTCGACGTGTCCGCCGACGAGGTGGTCGAGTTCCACTGCCACGGCCCGAGGTTCTGGCCGCAGATGGTGGCGGCGCTGATCAAGCCCGACCTCTGGATCACGCTCAGAAGAAGCTGAGGAGGCGGATGCCGAGATGCGGCGCGCTGGAACCTCCGAGGGCTTCGAGGTAACACTCGTCAGAGGAGGCAGGCGCAACTCATGCCCATAGCTTCGCGAGCCGCAGCCATGGTGGCAGGCATCCTGGGTGGTTCTGGCACCCACGTCGTCCAGATCATCATCGGCATCGTGGTGGCGGCTGCGCTCATCGGCTTTCCCTGTCGTTCTTCCTGTCGCGTCCGGGCTCGAGGCGGCGGCGGTGACGTCCGCGCCGCTGGCCGCGGCTGTCAGCCAACACGACCGCCGGTATCGATTGCGCGGGCATCCAGGCAGTGCGAGACGTCCGACGCGCGGTACGACGAGATGCGATGCATTCAAGCGTAGGAGGATCGACAGTGGGTGAGGCGACGCTGAGGCTGTCAAGGGTTTGGAGTGGGAACGCGGTAAGTGGAGTTGGGAGTGGCAAGAGCGAGAGGTGGAACATCGCGCTTGACGGGAGGGTGGCTGGGACGATCGCCTATCAGGAGACGGTCGAGGTGTCCCCGGCGCCCGGTCGTCACACGCTGCGACCTGGTGAAGGTCGCCATCTCAGCCGGCCGCGGACCTTCGACATCGCGGAGGACGAAGTGGTGAGCTTTCGGTGCCACGGCCCCAGGTACGGCTGGCCACAGCTCCTGGCGGCACTCGTCAAGAGCGATCTCTGGATCACCCTCAGGCGGGAGTAGCGATCGGGTAAGCCGGCGGTGCTGGACGACCAAGCGCAGCGCCTTCCTGGGCGCACTCACGCCGTGCGTCCTGGGAGAGTCGGGAGCACAGGAGGTCGCCGGCGATGTCGTCAGGGCGGCGAGACGAGGCGCAGCGCTTGCTCGCGAGCGTCCTGATCTGGCAGGCTGGCGCGCAGAACTGCGTCGGCGGCCAGGAGCTGTGCGCGCTCGACCCGCTGGTCCAACCGACGGTCGAGCCCGTCGATCGCCCTCCTGATCGCGCGCGCGTACTGGTCGCCCTGCCGGGTGAGTTCGGCGCGCACGAACAGCGCGAGCCGGCTCCGCCAGCCGAGATCGACCACCCGGGCGTTGTCGAACCCCGCCCCAGCCAAGAGCCTCTTCCTGTCCGGGTTCGACGACGATCTGCACCAGACGTTCGGGCCCCTTGAAGCGTCGGCGGAGGGCGAGGCCGCCTCCGACGAGCCGCCGAGTCTGCGCCTCTTCCGGCCCGCGGCGCGGCACAGGGACCTCTACCGCGTGTTGGCTCGAAGGCGAGGCGCGTGGCCGGTGGTCCGCCGCCGGATGAAGATCGTTCCTACCGCCCGTCCTATTGCTTCTGGAGCCTCGCCGGACCCTTGAAGCAAGTGTCGGCTATAGGCACGGATGTTGAAGCAAGTGCACCAAGCGAATTCAAGAAGGCCTATGCGAACGACGAAAGTCGAAGGCGCTTGCTTTGGGAGCAAGAGGTCCCCAGTTCGAGTCTGGGCGCCCCGACGAGGGCCATCTCCAGGGCAGCCATGGCCATCTGGGCGCGACGCGGCGAGGAGCTCGGAGCCCTCGTCCACCACTCCGATCGCGGCGGCAGTAGCTGGCGATCCGCCACACCGAGCGCCTCGCCGACGCCGGCGCGGTGACCTCGGTGGGATCCGGGGGCAACTCCTACTACAACGCCCTGGCCGAGTCGTTCAACGGCCTCAACAAGGCCGAGCTGATCCGGAAAGGCGGCCCCTGGACCGGGCTCGACGACGTGGAGTTCGCCACCCTCGAGTACGTCGACTGGTTCAACCACCGGCGGCTACACACCGAGTTCGGCATGCGCCCGCCGGCTGAGTTCGAAGCCGAGTACCCTCACCAGGAGCAGGCCCCGATGGCCGCTTCCCAATAACCGGAGCCTCTATGAAACCCGGGGCGGTTCAGACACAGAATCGCGTTGAGAGTATCGAGCAGCCGTCGCTCACCACGCCCGCCGGGCGACATGCTGGCGCCGACCTCCTTCGCGTCCTAGCAACAATCGCCGTGATCACCATCCATGCCTGCGCTTGGTTCGCATCTGCGTCAACGCTGGATTCCGCCCCCTACCGGGTGTTTGCAACCCTCTCCGATTTTTCGGTTCCAGCATTTGTGGTTCTTGCTGGTTTCCTGCTGGCTCGCAGATACAGATACACCACTCCCGGACTATCGTTCGTGTGGCGGCGTGCGCGCAGAACCATTGTTCCGTGGCTGATCTGGGCGCCTATCTTGTTCGGCTTTACGTTGAGCACAGGACAAGTCGCGAGCAATTCTTCGTCCGTATGGGAGTGGTGGGCGTCAGGCGGAGGTCATCTCTATTTCTTGCTGATTATACCGCAGCTGTACGCACTGTTTCCAATATGGCCACGACGGCATCGGCTGCCCATTGCGTGCGCGGCGCTCGTTGTGCAGGTTTGCCTATCCATCGTTCGACTATATGGACCAACGACCTCCTCTTGGTTCGACGTGGTGACGATTTGGTATGGCTTTCTTCTGTTTCCTTACTGGATTGGGTACTTTGCAATTGGAATTGCTATGGAAGAGCTCATCGCAAGGTTGCGGCAACATGGGGGCGCCTTGTGGCTAGGGTTATTCCTTACTCTAGGTGGCGGATGGTTAGTGCTGACCATGACGTACCAGGATGCCCCAAATGCTGCGTACGCGCATGGCACGGGAGCATTCATTACACCGTTCCTGCCGATCCTAGTAACCGGCCTTGCCATCCTCCTTCTGGCATGCCCTGGGGCAATGACGCGGGGCTGGGGAGCGTTGCGTCGATGGGTACGGGTTGTCTCCAGATACTCTCTTGGCATCTACATCGTCCATCCGATCATCCTGTATGCCGTCGCCATGTGGCTAAACCATTTGCTCTTCGTGGACGTCGTGGATGGCCTCATTGGCTTCGTTTCGCTCGTTGGGATAACGCTGGCTCTAAGCATCGCGCTCTCGGCGTTGATCGCGAGGACACCGCTAGCATTTGCGCTGGGAACAGAGCAGCGGTAACTGCGACTAGATCCGTTGCAGCTGAAATTGTTGCAACAGTAGCCACATTCTCAAGGAGGCTCGTTCGCTCCCCTCGCCCCCGTTGGAGCCCATCGTGCCCGGCAAGGGTCACTCCCGGCAGCTCAACCGAGGCGACTTGAGACCGTGGACAGCTTCATCGCCGACATGACCGTGGCGCTGGACACGGGTCACCTCAAGACGGGAGCGGACCTCGGGTCACGGGTCCATCGTCGCGGCGGCGGCTCGCCGGGAACGGGAGGCGCCGCGCGCTTAGCGCAATCATTGATTCTCTCAAGCAACTATGAGACGATCCTGGGATGGGCCCTGATCGAGCCGACGTCGAGCGCATGGTGGTCGCCCTCTTCACCCTCAACGCCGGACTCGACCGGGCCCGGCGTGATAGCCCAGGTGCGGGCAGGCTGTCCGTGCTCCAGGTCCTCACAGCCCCCGAGGGCGAGCGCCCCTCAGATATCGCCCACACCCTGCAGGTGAGCCCATCCCTCGTCACCCGGCACGTGCAGGAGTTGGAAGGGCACGGCCTTGTGGCGGTGACGCGTGATCCCGCCGACCATCGGTCGTGCTTGGTCTCCCTCACCGCCCGGGGGTACGAGGAGATGCGCCGGCTTCAGGAGGTCGGCGTGGCTCGCTTCGTAGCCTTCGTGGCCGACTGGGACGCCTCGGACGTGGTGACCCTCACACGCCTCCTCGAGAGGCTGGAGGTCGACAAGCACGCCACCGCCGAGCGCGAGACCAGACGCTCACGGCGCCCCCGGTGGGCTGAGGAGTCGGCAGCGGAGTCGCTTTGAACCCGACCCTCGATCGATCCGCCCGCGCCACGCGCCGACCCTTCCTGCACATGCCCGTGCCGTGGGTCTTCGTGATCGCCTATCTCCTCGGGGTGGGCCTGCAACTCCTCGTCCCCCTCACCCCGCGTTCGCAGACACTTTCACTTCTGGTCAGGTTTGCCGGCGTAGCACTCTTCGCTGCGGGCGCCACGATTGCAGGGTGGGGACTGGTCATCTTCCATCGGGGGGGACCACCACCACTCCGGGCGAGGCTCCGGCGATCCTGGTGACAGCGGGCCCGTACCGATTCACTCGCAACCCCATGTATGTGGGTCTGGTCCTCGCCTACCTCGGGGAGCAGGGGATGCTGCTCCAGGTGTGGCCCCTTTTGCTGCTGGTCCTCACCGTCGTGTACGTCAACTGGTTCGTCATCCCCGTCGAGGAGACCTCACTCCGATCCTTCGGGCCGGTGTACGACGCATACCGCGCTCGGGTGCGTCGATGGATCTGACCCTGGTTGCGGAATGAGCGGGTGACCGGCGCGGCCGGACTGGGACTGGAGCGCCGGCGCCGGCCCCAGGCCCTGACCTGGGGAGTCATCGGTCTGCTGGCACAAGTGGTCTTCGCAGCCGGATGGGTGATCGCCGAGACCTGGCAGGGGCCGAGGTACAGCCCCGTGACGGACACGATCAGCGACCTGCAGGCGGCGACCGCTCCCCACGTCTGGTTCCCGGTCCTCTGCTTCGCGCTGGGAGGTCTCGGCACCTTCGGCTTCGCCCTCTTCGGGTTGCGTCCTGCGTTGGCGGGTGTGAGCTGGGCTGCAGCGTGGAAGATCGGTCTCTCCGGCCTCGCGCTGGGCAACTCCTTCCCCCTGATCCCCTGTCAGCTCTCGGCACATGCGTGCACCGCGACCAGCCAGCTGCTGAGCGTCGGCGGTCTGACGGACGCGCTCCTCAGTGGGGTGGCCCTCTGGGTGCTGGCGATCACGCCTTTCCCCCTTGCGCGGCGCGTGACCTCGCTGCCTGGCTGGAAGAGTCTGAAGCCGATCCTGCTGGTCGCGGGCGTTGTGACGCCGGCTCTCTACGGCCTCCTTGCCATCGCACTGTTCACTGGTGCCGCGCAGGGCATCGCCGAGCGGGTTCTGGTGGTCGTCTGCCAGCTGTGGATCTGCCTGCTCGCCGGCAACCTCATCAGGGTGTCGTTCGCCGAACGCGCCGGGTAGCGCTGCCCCGCTGCGGGGAGAAGCGGGGAGGTCAGCCGGGATCGTGAGCCGCGGTCAGCCGGATCACGGGGAGCTCGCGATCGGTCTTGGTCTGGTAGCCCGTGTAGCGCGGGGCGATCGCCGCGACCTTCCGGAGAGCCTCCGCGCGTGCCTCCCCGCGCAGTGATTCTCCGACCACGCTGACGGTGCGACTGCCGACCTGCACGGAGACCTGCTCGGGGTGGCGTGCTATGTTGAGAAACCACGCCGGATGAGTGGCGGCACCGCCGTTGGACGCCACCACGAGCCAGGCATCCTCGCCGTCCGGGAAGCCGCCGAGGATCACGGTCCGGCGCAGCCCTGTCCTGGCCCCCACGGTGGTCGGAAGCAGCGCCGGAAAGCCGAAGGTCCGCGGCTGCTCGGGACCCCGGCTGCGACGATAAGGGGAGATCTGCATCCTCATCACCGGACCGAAGAGGAACTGGAACACTGCACCGGGGCTCCGCGCGCCCCGCGTGCCGCGAGGTGGCACTTCGATCGTCATGATCCGTCCTCCTCGTGAGTGAGGCTCGGAGCCTCGGTGAGCAATGTCTGGAGCGCCGCGGTGTAATCCTCGAGGGCCCGCCGGCCGGCGCGGGTGAGCGAGATGTACGTCACCGGAGTGCGTCGCCGGTACGTCTTCTCCACCTTCACATACGCCGCCTCCTCCAGCTTGCGCAGGTGGGTGGAGAGATTCCCCGCGGTCATCCCGACCACCTCTTGGAGGCGGGGAAACGCGATCTGGTCGCGCTCCCCGAGGGTCGCCAGCGCGACGACCACACGCAGGCGGGGCTGGGCGTGGATGACCGGGTCGAGGCTGGGGATGACCGCGGGCGCCGCTTTGGTGCTCACGCCTCTGCCCANNCCGTCCAAGCGCCGAGCGCGTCGTAGAGGCGATCCTGCCAGAGAGCTCCGCCCACGGCGTAGAGAACGCCGCTGACCAGCACGGCGAGGCCGGGCCACGCCAGTGACAGCAGAGCAGGGGAGAGCCCGGCCCGTCCGAGCCCCAGCATGAGAAGGCAGAGCCCTCCGGTGGCCAGGAGCCAGCTCCACCAATAGAGGGTGGTGACCTGGCGCGACGGTCCGACGACACCTCGCCCCGGACGAACCGTCTCGACCGCCGAGATCACTCCCGCCGTTGCGCAGCTCACCCCGAGGACCAGGTAGGCGAGCCAGCCGGGGACCGCGAGGGCGGATCTCGGTGAGGAGGCCAGATAGCAGGCGCCGAACCCGAGGAGCCATGCGCCGCCCCAGGCCGCGAGTACGAGTTCAGGGTTGCCGAAGAGGCGCCGGACGGTCTGGCGCCTCCAGGCAGTGATGAACGAGAGCGATGCTCCCACGGAGGGCGACGCGTCATCGGGGCCGGCGGCATGACCGGGACTGCGGGCGCTTTCAGGACTGATCATCTTCGCTCTTCTACAAAGTAGTTTGAAAATAGAAGTCCTCTGCACAGTAGCAGGTGGGCCCGAGCCTGGCAAGGGCGAGTCACCTCCCCGGAGCGCTCCGCGGGGCCGGCTCCCGCCCCTCTGGCGCCCCCCAGCCCCGCGTGACAGAAACGCAGGAGTTTCCTGCAGCGGGTGAGAGACCCCCGCGGCGGGGCGATCACGCATGAGTGGAGGGCAATGCGTCATGGGCGTCTTCTTTGAGCGACAGGCCGATCCGGCACTGACCCAGCTGCTGCGGACCGCTCTGACGGCGGAGCCCCCGGCCGACCGGGAGCAGGGCAAGACCCTCTCTGCGCAGATGGCGGGCCAGCATCAGCCAGTGGTCAATGCCGTGAGCAAGGCGCTGGCAACCACCCCGCCGTCTCCGGCGGCCGCCGACGCTCAGGCGAGCAGCAGCGCCGCCGACCTCAGCAATCAGCTCCTCGGCGGCGCCAAGTTCAACACCGGGCGGTTCCTGGTCGCGCTCGGCATCTTCCTCCTGCTCCTGGCCGGTGGAATCACCACGGACGCCCTCAAACTGACTAACTCGTACACCACCCTCTTTGCGCTCTCGATCACCATCTTCGGGGTCATCGTGGGCTTCCTGGGAGGGGAGAAGAACTGAGGAGTTCCGTCAGCTGCGCCGGACCACCTTGTGGGCGGCCGCCTGCTGGATGGGTCGCATGACGATCTCGTCGAGGTTGACGTGGGCCGGCCGGGTGACCGCGAAGGCGACCACGTCGGCGACGTCCGCGGCCGAGAGCGCGGTCACGCCC
>PLXL01000159.1:19887-21475 GCA_003153215.1 Candidatus Dormiibacterota bacterium | reverse complement strand
TAGCGGAGCACCGGAAGTCCGGCCGCCTCCCAGGCGCCGATGCCCCCCGTCACGTTGACCGCCCGCGGACGGCCACCCTGCCGGAGGTAGTCGACGGCGCGGCGGCTCCGCCCGCCCACCCGGCAGTGGACGTAGAGGTCACGGTCCGCAGGGAGCTCGCCGACACGGCCCGGAAGCTCGATCAGCGGGATCAGCACGGCCCCGGGGATCCGGCGCTCCTGTGACTCCCACGGCTCCCGGACGTCGAGCAGAAAGGCCCCCCCGGCAAGGGCGGTATGTGCCTCCTGAGGGCTCACCTCGATCGGAAGGTCCATAGTCGCCGGAGTATATGCGGCCGCCCGTTTCGGACCGTGGCCCGCCGTCACCGGCGGCACGGGCTCCAGCAGGCGGCTGTTACATTTGGCGGCCGTGACCGACCCGCCCTCCCCAGCCACAGCGCCGGTCCGCCGGGACACGGCGCGAGCGTCCCGGACGTGAGCGCCGACTACGTCGTCGGCGCGGTCATCGGCGAGGGGCTGATGGGTCCGCGGAGCGCCGGCCGCTACCGCCCCAGCGGTCACCCGGTCTCCCTGGAGGCGGTCCCCGCCCCTCTCCTCGAGCGCCCGGACTTCGTGGAGCGGCTGGCGCTCGCCGCCAAGCAGGCCGCCACCGTGGCCGACTCCAACGTGGCCGCGGTCTACGACCTCGTCCACGTCGGACAGCATCTCTACGTCGTCACCGAACTGGTCCGCGGCCGGAGCCTCCCCGCCCTCCTCGGGGCCGGAAGTTCCCTTCCCCTGCCGGCGGTGATGCTCATCGTCGACTCCGTGCTGGCCGGTCTCGAGGGGATCCACCACGCGGGCATCGCCCACGGGGACGTCTCTCCCGACGTGATCGTCATCACCCCGGGAGGCGCGGTCCGCATCACCGAGCTTGGCGTGGCCGCGGTTCTGGCCGCGGACCCGGCCATGCCCGCGTGGCCCGCGGTGGAACCGCCCGAGGGCGGCGCTCCGAGCCTCGCAGTCGACCTCTACGCCACCGGAGCCCTCCTCCGCGAGCTGGTCAGCGGCATGCGCCCGGAGGAGAGTGGCGAGGTGCGCGAGCCCCCAACGCTGGTGCGCCTGATCAACCGGTCGCTCGCCGGCGTGCCGGAGGCGCGGCTCACGACCGCCACGGAATTCCGGAAGGAGCTGGAGGTCGTTGCGACCGAGCTGCTCGGACCGGGATGGAGGGTCCGGAGCGACCTCGCCGCCCGCGCCACCCGCTCACTCGGTCCTCAGCCCCCGCGGAGCCGCCTTGGCCACACCGTTACCGTGAGCCTGGCCGGTGCGCCGCCATCAGCGCCCTGCCTCTCCGCGACCCCGGCGGATCCACTCCACAGCGACCAGCCGGCCACCACTCTCGTCGACCCGGCGACGGCGACCGCCCCTACCGCCGAGCCTTCACCCCTGAACTCGGCGCCGGAGGGAGACGGGGTGGCGGCGCTGCCCGGCCCGGCCGTGCAGGTCGGTCCCGACCCGTTCGCCGCCCTGGCCGGCTCACAGGGCTCGGAGCCCGGGGCCGGCTCGCCGGACGGCAGCGCCCGACCGCCTCGGCGACGCCGGCGTCG
>PLXL01000159.1:0-19829 GCA_003153215.1 Candidatus Dormiibacterota bacterium | reverse complement strand
GGGACGCTCACCTATGAGTGGGTCAGGAGCACCGGGGGGAGCCCGACGTTCACCAAGTTATCCGTGACGATCTCCGCCGACAAGTCGTTCCGCTTCACGACGCCGATTCAGCTGACCGGTCCGGGGCCCATCGAGGCCACCGTGACCTTCCAGATCCTCTCCCCGCAGGGGCGGAGCGCGAGCCAGACGGCCCATTACGTCTGCACCCACTGAGACGGCGGGCCGCTGAGGGACGGCCGGGCGAGACTGGCACCGCCACGCCGCATCGCGGTCACGATCCCGTTCCGCAGCCACTCATCCACTCTGCCCGCCGTGACAATTCGGCGAAGACCCGGGCTCGGAGGCGGTGGGCGCCCCGAGGCTCGGGAATCGGGAGTGAGCATCTGATGACGACCGTGCTGCTGCTCGGCGCGGGAGGGTCGGCCGGCGCCAACGTGGTCGACGCCCTCCGGCTCAGCGGCCGCGGCTACCGCGTCGTCGGCGTTGATATCTCGCCTGTGAGGTTGCATCTCTCGCTCGCCGACGAAAGGGTGGTCGGCTGCCGACCCACCGACCCCGGCTATGCGGATGGGCTTCGCCGGCTGGTACAGACCCGAGGGGTCGATATGGTCCATCCGCAGCCGGATCCGGAGGTGATCGCCGTCGGCGCGCTGCGGGAGCATCTGGGGGCAATGACCTTTCTGCCCTCGCAGGCGGCCCTGGAGACGGCGGCAGACAAGGCGAGCTTCGCCGCGCGGATGGCTCGGGCGGGAGTGCCGGTCCCCCAGAGCACTCCATACTCCGACCTCTCGACGGTGGTCGCGCAAACCGAGGTGATGCTGCACGATCACGAACGGGTCTGGGTTCGGGCCCGCACTGGCGCGGGGTCTCGAGCCTCCCTGCCGGTGCGCAGCGGCGAGCAGGCGAGAGCGTGGATCGGCTGGTGGACTTCGGAGAAGAAGATGCGCGCCGACGAGTTCATGGCCGCCGAGATGCTGCCGGGTCGGGAGTTCGCGTACCAATCCGTCTGGCAGGACGGCGAGCTGGTGGCGGGCCAGGCACGCGAGCGGGTCGAGTACCTCTACGGCTTCCTCACGCCGCATGGCCAGACCTCGACGCCGGCCGTGGCCCGGACCGTGAAGGAGCCGAGGGTCGACGCGCTCGCGCTGGCCGCGGTGAGGGCCCTCGATTCACGCCCGCAGGGCGCCTACTGCGTCGACATCAAGGAGGATGCCTCCGGGGATCCGCGGGTCACCGAGGTCAACGCCGGACGTTTCTTCACGACGTCCAACTTCCTCGCCCACGCTGGCCTCAACATGCCCGACATGCTGGTGCGGTGCGCTCTCGGAGAGCGGCTCCCCCGGCTCCCCAGCTCACCCCTCCCCGCCGACCTCTACTGGATCCGGATGGTGGACATGGGTTATGTCCTCGTAGAAGGAGACAGGCTCGATGCTTGGCCGCGCGCCGATCGTTGACTTTGACGGCACGCTCGCCCGACTCGGTGTCGATTGGGACGGGCTGCGCGCGCGTCTCGGGATCACATCCCTCGACGAGCTCTGGACGACGGAGGCGGGCGCCGGTGGCGGCGGCGAACTGGAGGGCGAAGCCTGGCGGGCGGTGACCGAAGCCGAGGTTGCCGCCGCTCGCCAGGCTCAGCCGGTCGACCTCATGGTCTCCGCCCTGGCCCGCTGCGAGGGATTCGCGGTACTCACCGGCAACAGCCAGGCGGCGGTGGACGCCTTCCTCGACCGCCGGCCCGAGCTCGGATCCCTCTGCCTGGCCGTGGCCGGTCGGGAGACGCTCCGTGGCTCCAAGCGCGACCCCGCGGCCTTCTCCCGAGGGTTCCGGCGCTGCGCCGAAGCCACTCAGAAGGTCCGGGGAGGCGATGCCCTGGTGTACGTCGGCGATCTTCCCTGGGAGCTCGCCGCGGCACGGCAGCTCGGAGCACTGGCGATCGACGTGACGGAGGTGCGCTGATCCTCATGGAGATCTCGGGCAAGCGAGTGCTGGTGACGGGGGGGCTCGGTTTCATCGGCTCGCACCTCGTCGAGTCGCTGCTCGCCGACGGTGCGGCCCACGTGCGCGTGCTCGACAACTACCGCACCGGCAAGGAGGAGAATCTGGCGTCGGTGCGCGGCGATNNTCGAGGTGGTGAGAGGCGACATCCTCGACCGCGAAGCGCTCGACGGCGCGGTGCGCGGCGTCGACCTCGTGTCTCATCAGGCAGCTCAGCTGGAGATCACCAGAGCCATCGACGATCCAATCGAGGATCTGACGACCAACACCATCGGGACCCTCAATCTCTTTGCCGCCTGCGCGAAGGCGGGCGTCCGGCGCGTCATCCAGGCCACCTCGGCAGGCGTGTACGGCCAGGCCGTGCGCACCCCCCAGGGTGAGGACGACCATCCCACCGATCCCAACTGGGCCTATGGCGTGAGCAAGCTGGCCAATGAGAAGTACGCGGCCATCATGCGCGAGGTGCATGGGTTGGAGATCACCAGCCTCCGCTACGGCATCGTCTACGGCCCGCGGGAGTGGTACGGGCGGGTCCTGACCATCTTCCTGAAGCGCGCCCTGGAGCGCGAGCCCCTGATCATCTTCGGCGACGGTGAACAGGTCCGCGACTTCGTCTTCGTAGGCGACGTGGTGGAGATGCACCGCCGCTGCATCGGCGATCCCGCGGCGCTGCATCAGGTGCTGAACGTCGCCACCGGCCAGGGAGTCACGGTCAATCGACTCGCGGAGCTGGCCCTCCGAGTCACGGGGCGCGAAGTCGCGGTGATCCACGAGGACGTGGCGGAGGGAGCGACCTCCGCGCACTTCGCCCGGCGCCGCCTCCCCCAGGAGCTCCGCACGCTCGTCCAGTCGCCCGAGAAGGCATGCCGGCTGCTCGGGTGGGAAGCCCACACGAGCCTGGAGGAGGGCCTGGCCGCGGAATGGGAGTGGCTGGGCCGGAACCCGGGGCGGTGGACGGAGATGTCCTACTGATGCCCGGCCTGGAGTCCCGCGCCCGCCCAGCCCACCGGCGCCGCCGCGGAGACAGGGCGCCGCTGCGCATCGCCCTGGTCGGAGCGGGCTCGATGGGAGCCAACCACGCCCGGGTCATCGGCCAGGCTCCGAACGCCAGCCTGGAAGTGGTCGTGGACCCCGACCGCGACCGTGCAGCGCGTCTGGCGGAGGCGTACGGTGGCACTCCCTCGGGTGACCTCGAGGCGGTGCGGTCGTGTGAGGCGGTGGTGGTCGCCGCTCCCACCGACCGCCACGTGGAGATCGGGAAGCTGCTTCTCGAAGAGGGGCTGCCGCTCCTCATCGAGAAGCCGATAGCCACCTCGAGCGTCGATGTCGAAGCACTCTGCGCTCTCGCGGAAGCTCGGCAGGTGCCTCTCATGTGCGGCTTCGTCGAGCGGTTCAACGCGGTGGTCGTCACCCTGGCCGCCGGTCTGGACGGCGAGCTGCTCCACCTCATGACGCTCCGCCACTCACCAGCCTCTCCCACCGCCGGGTCGTCGGTGATCTGGGACCTGCTGATCCACGACATCGATCTGGTCCTACGGCTCTCCGGTGGGCGTGAGCCGGTCGAGGTGACCGCCCAGTCGCTGGTTCCGGAGGGGAAGGCCTTCAGCGAGCTCACCGACTGCACGTTCCGCTTCGCCGGAGGCCCGATCGCCACCCTCTCCGCCAGCCGGATGAGCCAGCGGAAGCTGCGCACCATGGTGGTCACCACCACCGAGGCCGTGTACGACGTCGATCTCCTTCGTCAGGACGTGACCGTGTATCGCCACATCCGGGCCGAGTACATGATGGCGGACGCCCCCAGATTTCGTACCGAGACAGTGATCGACATCCCCTTTGTCCGCCACGCGGGCGAGCCGCTGGCCCTGCAGCTGCAGCACTTCATCGACCTGGTCGAGGGACGTGCCGACCCCCGGGCCGAGATCGCCGGCATCCTCCCAGCCCACCGCACCGCCGAGCGGGTCGCGGCAGGCGAGCCGGCTCCCCCGGGGGCGGCGGGATGAGGATCACCTACACGCTGGCCGTCCACGACCAGGCGCGGTGGATGGAGGCCAATGTCTCCCGCGTGGTGGAGCGACTGCGGGCGTTTCCGGGATCGGAGGTCATCCTGGTCGAGAACGGGAGCACGGACGGCTCGCTGGAGCTGGCTCGCCGGCTGTCTGCCCGGTTGAGCACGGAGGAGGTCGAGGTCCGGGTCGACTCGGTCCCGAAGGGGCTCGGCAACGCCCATCGGCGCGGGCTCCAGATGGCCCGCGGTGACCTGGTGGTGGTGATCGGGGTGGATCTGCCCTTCGGCTTCACCGACCTCGACCAGTGGCTGGCGCTCGATGACCCGCCACTGCTCGTGCTGGGTTCGAAGAGTCACCCGCGCTCGCAGCTCGGGGTCTCCGCCGGCCGCCGGGCGATGTCTGTCGGGTTTCGCAGCGCCCGCCGTCTGATCCTGGGCCTAGCCGCCGGCGACACCCAGGGATCCATCCTGATCTCGGGACCCCTGGCCCACCGGGTAGAGCCGCATCTCCGCTGCACCGACTACCTGGTCACGACCGAGATCGTGGCCTGGGCCGTCCGCCTCGGGGCACGGCCACTCGAGATTCCCGTGGTCTACCCGCGCACCGCCACCCGGTCGACCGTGAGGCCGCTGCGCGACACCGGGCGGATGCTCGCCGGCATGGTGGCGCTGCGCCGCCGGCTCCGCCGGGTCGACCCCGGGCCAGCACCCCTCACGGCATCGGAGGAGACGAGGTGACGCACGCGCCGGAGGCGCCCACGGGGCCGCCCTTCATCCCGATCTCAGCCCCGCGCTTCGGCGAGGCGGAGGAGAGACTCCTCCTGCAGGTGCTGCGCAGCGGTGCGATCGCTCAGGGACCCATGGTGGCCCGCCTCGAGGGTCTGTGCGCCGGCATGGCAGGCGTCCCTCACGCGGTGGCCGTGAGCAGCGGCACGGCCGCGCTCGACGCCGCCCTCGAGGTGATGGAGGTCGGCCCCGGGGACGAGGTCATCACCGCGCCCTTCACCTTCGTCGCCACCCTCAACGCCATCCTCCGCCGCGGAGCCACAGCCCGCTTCGCCGACATCACCGACGACTATGTGGTGGATCCGGAGTCGATGGCGGCCCTGGTCACCCCGCGCACGCGGGCGCTGCTGCCGGTCCACCTCTACGGGTTGATGGCCGACATGGAGAGGATCGGGGAGGTGGCTCAACGCCACGGGCTGGGGATCATCGAGGATGCTGCGCAGGCCCATGGGGCGAGCCTCCGGGGCCGCCGGCCGGGCAGCTTCGGACTCGGCTGCTTCTCGTTCTACGCCACCAAGAACGTGACAAGCGGCGAGGGCGGAGTGGTCACCACGTCCGATGAGGGGTTCGCGGAACGCCTCCGGCTGCTTCGCAACCAGGGGATGCGCGGTCGCTACGACTACACGACGATCGGCCACAACTGGCGCATGACGGACCTCGCCGCCGCCCTCGCCATCCCTCAGATGGAGCGTCTCGACACCATCACCGCAGAGCGGCACCACAACGCCGAGACGCTCACCGCGCTGATCGGCCCGGACTGCGGCGCCGTCACCCCCAGGACTCCCACAGACCAGGTCCACGCCTGGCATCAGTACACCGTGCTTCTCCCGCCCGGTACGGATCGCGACTTGGTGGTCAGCCGGCTCGCCGAGCAGGGGATCGGGGCCGGTGTCTACTACCCGCGGCTGGTGTGGGACTACCCGCTGTTTCACAGCCACCCGGGGGTGGTCCGTGACGACACTCCGCGGGCGGCCGACGTCGCACGGCGCTGTCTATCCCTGCCGGTGCATCCGGGCGTGAGGGACTCCGACCTGCTACGGATCGCGGAGGCCTTGCGCAGCGCCTTGGCGGGGTGAGCGCCGGTCCCAGGGGAGGCCCCCCGTGAGTCAGCCGGAGCGGCGGTCCAGGGCGGCGTCCAGGAGCGCGTCGCCCTGGTCCTTGGGGCCGACGAAGGCGAGCCGGACGTCCTCGATGCCGGCGGCGATCCGCTCGGCGACCCGCTGGACCTGGGCGGCGGTCACGCGGCTGACCGCCGCGGCCCGATCGTCGGGGGTCTCCAGCGGAAGTCGGGCCCGCCAGCGGGTGGCGTAATAGCGGGCGCTCGCCATCGCGGTCTCCGTGGACCGGAGCATCCGCCCGACCATCGCCGACTTGGCGGCGGCCAGCTCGGTCGCGGGGACCGGTCGGGCGGCGATCCGGCGCAGCTCCCGAAACGAGAGGCGCACCGCCTTGGCAGCGTCCTTGGGGCGCGTGCCGGTGGCGATCGCGAACACCCCGATGTCCTCCAGGGACTCGTGGTGGGCGAAGATCGAGTAGGCGAGACCGTTTCGCTCCCGCACCGTGTGGAAGAGGCGTGACGACATCCCTCCCCCAAGGATGTAGGTCATCACCGAGAGGGCGGTCCGGTCCTCGTCCAGAGTGGGGATGCCGGGCACGGCGAGGGCCATCTTGATCTGAGGCTCCTCGGACGGAGTGAACGGGCGCACGTTGGCGGCGTAGCGGTCGCCGAGGCCCCACCGTGCCTGGGCACGCGGCCGTGGTTGGGCGGTCGGGACGTCGGCGAGGAGCGCCTCTGCCCGTTCGGGCTCGAGTTGGGCCCCGCCAGCGATGACGAGGCACATCGAGGCCGGCGCGTAGAAGGAGCGGTGGTATTCGATGAGCTGGTCACGGGTCGCCTTCTCGACCACCCACGGAAAGCCCGCCGCGGACCACGACACCGGCTGGTCGGCGCCGAAGGTGACGGTGCCGAGCCGGTCCCAGATCCAGCCGTCGGGGTCGGCCAGCCGGGCGGACAGCTCCTGGAGCACCACGTTGCGCTCCCGCTCGACCTCCTCGACGGCGAAGAGGGGCCGGCTCAGCATGTCGGTGACGATGTCGGCAAGGTGGCGCATCGCCGTCGCCGGGCCCTCGGCGAAGTAGCCGACCTCCTCGGTGTCGGTGTAGGCATTGGTGGAGGCTCCCAGCCGGTCGATCTCGCGGGTGATCTGCTGGGTGGTGGGCCGGCGCTCGGTCCCCTTGTAGAACATGTGCTCCAGGTAGTGGGCGAGGCCGGCGGTCTCCGCCGTCTCGTCACGCGACCCGGCCCGGACGATCAGGAAGACGCCGACGTTGCGGCTCACCGAGGGCGCGTTGAGGAGGGTCGCACCATTGGAGAGGGTGGTCACCCGCGGCTCCGCCAGCGGGAGCGGGAGGATCGAAGCTCGGGAGACGCGGGGCAATTCTGATGACCTCCTGGCCAGGTGTGATGAGCGAAAGGTACCTCGCCCGCTCAGGACGTGCCCGATTCCCAGGACGCGAGGTAGCGGCGCTGCTCCTCGGTGAGGACGTCGATGCTGATGCCCATGCTGGCCAGCTTGAGGGCGGCGATGGCCGCGTCGATGTCGGCCGGCACGTCGTACACCCGGGGCTCCAGCTCCGCGTGATGGCGGGCGACGTACTCGGCGCAGAGCGCCTGGTTGGCGAAGGACATGTCCATGACCGCCGCCGGGTGCCCCTCGGCGGCGGCGAGGTTCACCAACCGCCCCTGGGCGAGCACGTTGACGGTACGGCCGTCGCGCAGCCTGTAGGACTCGACATAGGGCCGGGGCCGGGAGACTCCCGAGGCCATCTCGTCGAGGGCTGCCAGGTTGATCTCGTCGTTGAAGTGCCCGCTGTTGGCGACGATGCAGCCATCCTTCATCAGCTCGAAATGGTGGCGATCGATGACGTTGATGTCCCCGGTGACGGTGACGATGAAGTCGGCCTGGGGAGCGGCCTCGGCAAGCGTCATCACCCGGTAGCCGTCCATGGCGGCCTCCAGCGCCCGGACCGGGTCGACCTCGGTGACCACGACATGGGCGCCGTGGCCCGCCGCCCGGTTGGCCAGCCCGCGTCCGCACCAGCCGTAGCCGCAGACGACCAGGGTCTTGCCGGCGAGCAGGACGTTGGTGGCCCGGATCAGCCCATCGAGGGTGCTCTGGCCGGTGCCGTAGCGGTTGTCGAACATGTGCTTGGTGAGCGCCTCGTTAACGGCGACGATCGGGAACCGCAGGGCCTTGGCCGCAGCCATGGCACGCAACCGGATCACCCCCGTGGTGGTCTCCTCGGTCCCCGCCAGGACCTCGGGGATCAGCTCTATCCTGGTCTTGTGCAACTCGGCGACCAGGTCCGCGCCGTCGTCCATGGTCAGATTGGGACGGTGATCGAGGACCGCGTTGATGTGGTCGAAGTACCGGGCGTTGTCCTCGCCCCTGACCGCGAAGGTGGGCACGCCGTGATGGGCGGTGAGGGCGGCGGCGACCGGGTCCTGGGTCGAGAGCGGGTTGCTGGCGCAGAGCCGGACTTCGGCGCCGCCGGCTCGCAGCGTGATGGCGAGGTTGGCCGTCTCGCTGGTGACGTGGAGGCAGGCTCCGAGCCGGAGGCCGGCAAGCGGCCGCTCCCGTTCGAAGCGCTCCCGGATCAGGCCGAGCACCGGCATCTCACGGGCCGCCCAGGCGATCAGCCGGTCGCCCTCGTCGGCCAGGGAGAGATCGGCGACGTCATATGTGGAGGTGCCGGTGCTGCTGGTCATGCCATCTCCTGGCGAAGGGTGATGCGAGTGGGTCGAACGGCCATGGTACCCGAGGGCCGGGCGCGCCCTGCGCTCAGAAACGGATCAGGGAAACGTGACTCCGCTCGCCCAGGGCCTCGGCTCCGCCGAACCCGGCCAGCTCGATGAGGAACGCGATCCCCACGACCTGGCCGCCGAGCCGCTCGATCAGCTCGGCGGACGCGCGGGCCGTCCCCCCGGTCGCCAGCAGGTCGTCGACGATGAGCACCCGCTGACCCGGCCGGATGGCATCCGCGTGGACCTCCAGCACCGCCTCGCCGTACTCCAGAGCGTAGGCGACGGAGATGGTCTGGGCCGGCAGCTTGCCCTGCTTGCGGACCGGGACGAAGCCGACTCCGAGCAGGTACGCCAGCGCCCCTCCCAGAACGAAACCTCGGGACTCCACTCCGACAACCACCTCGATGCCGGCGTCGCGATAGGCGTCGACCAGGCCGTCGATGGCGGTGCGGAAGGCCTCGGCGTCACCGAGCAGGGTGGTGATGTCCTTGAACAGCACCCCCTCGCGCGGGAAATCGGGCACATCCCGGATCAGCGCTCGCAGGCGCTCGCCGAGAGGGCCGGGAGGGATGGGGTCGTCGCTCACGCCGCCGGATGCTACCAGGGGTGACGTAGTGAGGAGGAAGAGCCGCAGCCTTTCCCTCCGAACGGAGGAGCCCCGGGTGCGCGGGGCGAGTACCAGGGAGCCCACCCGTGCCACCGGGGGTGGTGGCGCGATTGCTACACTGCCCCGTCGGCCATGCGCCGACACCATGATTTGCTTTCTCACTTCCCGATGATCCATGTCCGCCCGCGCTGACACCGAAGTGCCCGCCGGCGCCACCGGCAATGGGGCGCAGCTCAACAGCTTCAGCCACTACCGGCACCTCACCTTGGAACTGGCGATCAGCCAGTTCAAGCTGCGGTACACACAGTCGGTGCTGGGCTATCTGTGGTCGCTGCTCAAGCCAGCGATGATCTTCGGGATCATCTACGTGATCTTCGTCGTACTCTTCGATGTGAGGGATGGGACGCAGTACTACGGCATCCAGCTCCTGCTCGGCATCGTGGTCTGGACCTTCTTCGCCGAGTGCACGGCCCTCTCAATGCAGGCGATTGCCTCTAACGGCGGGCTCATCCGCAAAGCATACTTCCCCCGCTCGATCCTGGTGATCGCCGCCTCCCTGACCTCCCTGTTCACCTTCCTCATCAACCTCTGCCTGGTCATCGTGATCGCGGCGGCCCTTCATCAGATCGACATCGGGCTGCGCATCGTGGCGGTGATACCCCTGCTCCTCGAGCTCTACATGCTGGCCCTGGGCATCTCCTTCTTCCTCGGATCGCTCTTCGTCCAGTACCGGGACGTCGGCCACCTCTGGGAGGTGCTGATGCAACTTCTCTTCTACGGGTCGGGGGTCATGTTCAGCCTCAGCTACGTCCTGCAGCGGCTGCATCTGGCCCGGGGAGTGGGAGTCACGACGAACTATCGGCCGCGCGACCTCTGGATGGCGTGGCTCGTCGTGTGCAATCCCATCATGCAGATCTGCGAAGACCTCCGGCACGCTCTGGTGACACCGCAGGCGCCGTGGACGGAGACCATCGTGACCGGCCACCTGGCAGCCGTCCACCAGTACGCGGCCCTGGACGTCCCCTGGCTCCTCCCGATGCCCTTTCTGGTCGTCGCCCTGATCCTGGCCGCCGGCGCCTTCACCTTCCGGGCCAGGGCGCGCAACTTCGCGGAAACCCTGTGAGCGCCGATCCCAACCTCGCCATCCGGGTGGAGCACCTCTCCAAGCGCTTCCGCATCCCGCTCGACCGCAGCGCGACCCTGAAGCACCGGATGACCCACTGGCGCAGTGCCACGCGCTATCGCATCATGGAAGCGCTGCGCGACGTCAGTTTCGAGGTCTCCGCGGGCGAGTTCATCGGCATCATCGGGCACAACGGCTCGGGCAAGAGCACCCTGCTCAAGATCCTGTCGCGGATCTACCGGCCCGACGCGGGGGTGGTGGCGGTCGAGGGCAAGGTGTCGCCCTTCCTCGAGCTGGGCGTCGGCTTCAACCCCGAGCTGACCGCACGAGAGAACATCTTCCTGAGCGGGGCCATCCTGGGGCTGGGCAGGGCCGAGCTGCACCGCCTCTTCGACGAGATCATCGGTTTCGCGGAGCTGGAGCAGTTCGTCGACCACAAGCTCAAGAACTTCTCGTCGGGGATGGAGGTCCGGCTCGCCTTCTCCCTCGCCATCCAGGCACACGCCGAGATCCTGATGATGGACGAGGTGCTCGCCGTGGGCGATGCCTCGTTCCAGCAGAAGTGCTTCGACATCTTTGCCCGCTACAAGCGTGAGGGTCGCACCGTCGTGCTGGTGACCCACGAGCTGGGTGCGGTCATGACCTACTGTGACCGGGCGTTGCTGCTCGACCACGGCCGGCTGGTCGCCGACGGCGCCGCCGCGGACGTGACTGCCCAATACCGGCGCGCCATCGGTCTCGCGGCCGACGGCTCGCTCACCAGCACCGAGGTCGAGCGCTGGGGCTCTCGGGATGTGGTTGTCACCGGCGTCAGGATGCTGGACAGCCGAGGTCTCGTGGACCTCAACCCCGCGACCGGAGGCTCCGTCCGCGTCGAGATTGGATACGGGATCCAGCACGACGCGATCGCCGACTTCGTCTGCGTGGTCTGGCTGCTGCGGGACGACGGGCTGATGGTCTCGGAGGCCAGCCTCCCGGTCAGCCAGTACGCCCAGGTCGGAGACAGCCAGCGGGAGGCGGGCGGGACGATCCGCTTCGACATTCCCCAGCTTCCGCTGCTCGACGGCGCCTACAGCATCGACATCGAGATCCAGGGAAGGCGGGATGGAGCCATCTATGACCACCTCAAGCACGCGGTCCATTTCCGCGTGATCGACAAGCGTGCCCGCCGCGGAGTCGTGGAGTCCGGTGGGGTCTGGTCGGTGGTGGCAGGGGAGCAACCTCCCGACACCTGGCAGGACCCACTCGGGTAGGCTGATCGAGATGAGCGACCAGGCTCCCTCCCTCGCTGACGAGGCGCCCGTGGTCG
This sequence comes from Candidatus Dormiibacterota bacterium, assembly GCA_003153215.1. GTDB lineage: Bacteria > Chloroflexota > Dormibacteria > Aeolococcales > Aeolococcaceae > Changshengia. The sequence continues at coordinate 8,199 of PLXL01000159.1, read as the reverse complement.
CCGGCGGTGAGCCGGTGGTCGACGCTGGGGAGCCGGGCGGATCCGACCTGGACGCGGTGGCCGCCGAGCTGACGGCCGAGGTCGCCCGCGGACGGAGCGCCGGCACCTACCCGGCATCCCTGATCGCCCGGCTCGAGACCCCGTTTCATCCCGACGAGGGCGCGGAACCCCCCGAGGCAAGCGTGCGGGTGGAGAGCGCACGTCCCCTCCACTCCACCCGACCGGTCGTAGGTGGAGTGACCGTCTTCTGCAAGCGGGTGGTACGCCGGCTGCTCTCCTGGTACGTCGCGCCGATCGCGCAGGACCAGACCCGCTTCAATCTGGCAATCCTGCGCGAGGTACGCGATCTGGAGGAGCGGGTCGCCCGCATCGAGGGGTCGAAGGCCGCGGCAGGGCCTGAGCCGGATACCGAGGCGCCGCAGCAGGGAGGCTCGTGAGGCCGGCCGTCGACGCTGCTTTTTCGGCGCCCGTCGTTCGCCGGGGCCTCCGGGGATCCGCGTGACCGCCGTCCACCAGCTTCTTCCCGTCCTCTCCCCTGGCGACGCCATCGGCCAGGCGGTGCACAGGATGCGGTCCGCATTCCGGGAGGCCGGCTTCGCTTCGGAGATCTTCGCCGAGGAGATCCACCAGCAGCTCCTGGGTGAGGCACGGCCCGCCGGAGAACTGGGCGGATGCGTCGGGGCCGGGGATGTCGTCGTCTACCACCTGAGCATCGGCGCCCCGTCGGCGCAGCTCTTCGCCAGGCTCCGCTGCAGACGGGTGATCGTCTACCACAACATCACCCCCTCCCCCTACTACCGGACGACCAGCCCGCGGGTCGCGTACTGGCTCGACCAGGGGCGGCGCGATCTCACCCGGCTGGCCCCCGTGGTCGAGTTGGGGATCGGCGACTCCGCCTACAACGCCGCCGAGCTGCGAGCCGCCGGCTGCCCGGCAACCATGGTCATCCCTCCCCCCGTCGACCTGGCGCGTCTCTCGCCGCGCCCCGCCCACCCCGCCGGCCCCCCGCGCCTCATCTTCGTCTCGCGGCTCGCCCCCAACAAGCGGCAGGAGGAGCTGATCCGGGTGCTGGCCGCGCTCCGTGCCTGCTGGCAGCCGGAGGCGACCCTGGTGCTGCCGGGCGGCTGGGACGACACTGAGACCTACGCGGCCGGGCTCCGCCGGCTGGCGAGGGAACTCGGGGTGGCCGGCGCGGTCGAGCTGCCGGGACGGCGCAGCGACCGGGAGCTCGGCGATCTCTACGCCGGCGCGACGGTGGCCGTCTGCGCCAGCGAGCACGAGGGCTTCGGCATGCACCTGCTGGAGGCCTGGGCGTTTGACCTCCCCCTGGTCGCCCGTGCCGCTGCCGCGGTCCCGGAGACGGTGGGGGGGGCGGGCATCCTGCTCGACACCGACGACCCCCTGGTGTGGGCGGCCGTGATCGACCGGGTCATCCGGGACGCGCCGCTCCGGCATCTCCTGATCGAGCGGGGACGCCGCCGGCTCGGCGACTTCTCGGACGCGGCTCTGAGAGAACGGATGGCGGAGCTGCTGGATCGCCTCAACCTCTCCGGCCAGGGCGGCCCGAGGGCGGCGCCTCGCGGGTAGGCCGCGCCCCTCATGTGCCACCATCCCGGGCATCCGAGTACGTTGGGAGCGGTGACCATGAAGCCGAGTGCAAGCGTTGACCCCGGTGCCACCCGCCGGCTCTTCTCCGTCCTCACCGCAATCTGGGACACCGATCGCTGGCGCCTGGAGCTGTGGGACGGGAGCAGCGCGGGGGAGTCCGAGACCCCCGAATTCGTCCTCCGTTTCCGGAGCCGGAGGGCCCTCGACCGGCTCCTCGGCGACCTGCCGGACCGGGGCTTCGGCCGAGCCTACGTCGAGGGCAGCCTCGAGGTCGAGAGCCTCCAGGCCTTTCTGGGGCGGGTCAACGACCTCTCGATGAGCAGGATGGCTCGACTGCTCCCCCGCATGTTGACCACCGCGCTGGCCCTGGGAGCTCGGCCCGACCCCCGCCGGATCCGGGTGGAGGCGCGCCTGCGCGGGCGGCTGCACAGCCGCGCCCGCGACAGCGAGGCCATCCGCCACCATTACGACCAGCCTCCCGAGTTCTACCGGCTCTTCCTGGGCCGGACCTTGACCTACTCGTGCGCCTATTTCGAGACCCCGGACACCGACCTCGACACCGCTCAGGAGGCGAAGCTGGAGCTGGTCTGCCGCAAGCTGCGGCTGCGCCCCGGGGAGCGGTTCCTCGACATCGGCTGCGGCTGGGGAAGCCTGGTCTTCCACGCCGCCCAGCACTGGGGGGTGCAGGCGCTCGGGATCACCGCCAGTCCCCGCCAGGCGGAGTGGGCGGCCGAGCAGGTGCGCACCCTGGGGCTGGAGGGGAAGGCGGAGGTGCGCCTTGCCGACTACCGGGACGGCCTCGACGGCGAGTTCGACGCCATCGCCAGCGTGGGGATGGTCGAGCACGTCGGCCGCCGGGCGATGGCGGGCTACTGCGACGCCGTCCGCGGGCTGCTCCGCCCCGAGGGGCGAGCCCTCATCCACGGCATCACGACGCGGCCCGGAGTCAAAGGGATCGGCGCGTTCCTGAACAGCTTCGTCTTCCCCGACGGCCAGCTCCAGGAGGCGGGTTCGATGGTCACCGCCCTGCAGGCGAGTGGGCTCGAGGTCCGCGATGTGGAGAGCCTCCGCGAGCACTACGCGCTGACCCTTCGCAACTGGGTGGAACGGCTCGAGGCGGGGTGGGACGAGGCCGTCCAGCTGGTCGGAGTCCCGCGTGCACGGGTCTGGAAGCTGTACATGAGCGGGAGCCGGGTCGGCTTNNCCGCCTCCGGCTGGTGGTGCCCCGCTACGGCCCCGGCGTGAGCGGGGGCAGCGAGCAGCTCATCCGGAGGCTGGCCCAGACGGTCCAGGCTCGGAGGTGGGACGTCGAGGTCTGGACGACCACGGCGGGCGACGAGGCGACCTGGTCGCCGGCGTTTCCCCCCGGGGACGACCTGGACGGCGCGGTGCGGGTTCGGCGTTTCGAGGTGGTGGGAAGGCGGCGGCCCCGCCTCTTCCACCAGGTGAGCAGGGCGGTCTTTCGGCTTCCTCCGGCGCTCCGGCCGGAGACGGCGTGGCTGGTGAGCCAGGGGCCGTTCTCCCCCGCGCTGATCCACGCGCTCGCCACCGGAGCCGATCGGCCAACCCTCTTCATGCCCTACCTCTACCACCCGACGATCTGGGGGCTCCCGGCGGCGCCGCACCCGAGGCTGCTCATCCCCGCCGCCCACGACGAGCCGGCGCTGCGCCTCCGCGCCGTCGGGCGGGCGGTGGCGGCGGCGGACGCGCTCTGGTACCTGACCGAGGAGGAGCGAAGCCTGCTGGAGGCGATCCATCCGGTCGCCGNNCGAGCGACCCCGGGCAAGGGAGTGGACCTCCTCCTCGACGGTTACGCGCTGCTGCGCAGCCGGCACCCGGAGGTCTCCCTGGTGCTGATCGGGGACCCCGGCGGGCTGGCGACACCGCCGGAGGGTGTCGTCAGCCTGGGGTGGCTCGACGACGACGAGCGGTGGGCCGCGCTGGCGGGGGCGGAGGCCGTGGTCGTCCCCAGNNTCGTCGCCGACCCTGCCGAGGCGGCCCGTCTGGGAGATGCGGGACGCCGTTTCGTTGCCCTCCACTACCGCTGGAACGCCGTGGTGCGGCGGCTGGAGGAGCTGATCACGACCGGGGCGAGAGCTGGGTGGGCGGACCGGCCGGCGTATCGGGAATGAGACCCGTCCTGATCGACGCCCGCCCCCTTCAGGGCGATTCGGCGAGCAGGGGCATCGGCACTTACCTCCGCGGTCTCCTCGATGGGATGGCCGGGATCGGCTTTGCCACCCAGATGGCCGTGCTCCTGGGCCGCGGCGCCCCCGAGCCGGGCGACCTGGCCGGACGTGGTCTCGAGGTGGGGGCGCGGACGCCCCGGCTGGAGCGCCGGGCCCAGGTCCTGGCCGACCCCTACCTGACCGCGCGGGCACTGCGTGGTAACCCGGCCCGCCTCTACCACGCCGTCGAGTACGGCCAGCCCCGGCAGGCCGCGATCCCGGTGGTCGTGACCGTCCACGACCTCATCCCGTTTCTCCTCCCCGGGTATTCCTGGAGATCGAGGCTGCTGCGCCGTCCGGGGCTGCGGCTGCTCCGCCGCGCGGACGCGATCATCGCCCCGAGCGACGCCACCGCCCGGGATTGCATCCGGATCGCCGGGGTGGATCCCGAGAGGATCCACGTGGTCCCCCACGGCCTGTCGCCCCGGTACCGGCCGGCGCCCCCGGAGGCGGTCGAGGCGGCGCGGGCCCGCTTCGGCCTGCGGAGGCCCTACCTCCTCGGCGTGGGGACGTTCGAGCCGCGCAAGGGCCTTCCCCACCTGGTGGAGGTCACCCGCCGGCTGCGCCGCGACCACGACATCGACCTGGTGGTCGCCGGTCAGCAGGGGCTCTTCGANNACCGCGGACCTGGTCGCCCTCTTCGGGGGAGCGGCGGCCTTCGTCTTCCCGAGCTCCTACGAGGGCTTCGGGCTGCCGCTCCTGGAGGCGATGGGCTGCGGCGCGGTGGCGGTGGGCTTCCAGAACAGCTCCCTCCCCGAGGTCGCCGGCGAGGCCGCCGTGCTCGTCCCGGACGGGGACGAGCCGGCGCTCCACGCCGCNNTTCACCTGGGCGGCGTCTGCCCGGTCCACCGTGGCCGTGTACGAGGCGGCCCTCGGGGAGCCGCTCCTCTAGCCGCCGCCCCCAGCTCTCCGTCTCTGGTGGCCGGCGCGGTCCGGAGCCCGCGCCCGTGCCCGTGCTCCCCACCGCGCCAGGGCAGACGACAGCGGCGGCGAGGTGCCGGGTACCCGGTAGAATCGCAGGCCCATGCCGGACGCCACCGTCGAGAGCCCCCGCCCGGGCGCAGCGCCCTCCGGGAGGCGGCTCCGGGTGCTGAGCGGCATGCAGCCGACCGGGCGGATGCACATCGGCAACTACCTGGGCGCGCTGCGCAATTGGGTGCAGCTCCAGGACGAGTACGAGTGCGTCTTCTTCGTCGCCGACTACCACTCGCTGACCACGGTCACCGATCCCNNCCGCTCGGCTGGCTGGAGCGGGTGCCCAGCTACAAGGAGAGGGTCGCGCAGTTCCCCGACAACCAGAACTACGGGCTGCTCGGCTACCCGGTGCTCCAGGCCGCGGACATCCTCCTCCGCCGTGCCGACCGGGTCCCGGTCGGCGAGGACCAGGCCCCCCACATCGAGCTGACCCGGGAGATCGCGCGCCGTTTCAACCATCTTTTTGGCCAGGTCTTTCCAGAACCTCAGGGGCTCTTCACCGAGATCCCCCGGGTGATGGGGACCGACGGGGTCAGCAAGATGAGCAAGAGCCGCGGCAACACCATCGAGATGCTGGACAGCCCCGAGCAGATCCGCAAGACGGTGATGAGCATGGTCACCGACGTCGAGCGGCCGCGCCGCAGCGACCCGGGCCACCCCGAGCGCTGCAACGTCTGCAGCCTGCACCGCTTCTTCAGCCCCGATCGCTACGAGGAGATCTGGCAGGGCGAGCGGGAGGCGCGGACCGGCTGCGTCGAGGTCAAGCGCTGGCTCGCCGAGGCCATCACCGACCACTTCGCCCCGATGCGCGAGAGGCGGGCCGAGCTGGCCGCGCAGCCCCATCTGGTCGACGATGTGCTGGGCGACGGCGCGCGGCGGGCCCGCGTCGCGGCCCGGGAGACCCTCGACATGGCACGCGAGGCCTGCGGGCTGGCCGTCTCCAGCACCGCGGTCTAGACTGGGGTCACGCCTCCACCACCGGAGAGATCGAGGGCTTCGACGATGTCCAAGCAAGGTGTCCGCTTCGCCCCCGGAACCATGGTCAGCCCCGGGGAGTACCGCAACGTCGAGACCGGCCGGGTCCGTTACTTCGACGGCAGCTCTCCGCTGCCCGGCCTGGTCAACGCCGCATCCTGGCAGCAGATCTCCGATCACTACCACGCTGGGGAGTCCGCCGGCCCGGTCCGTCACACCATGCCCGACCAGGTCACCCATGAGGTCCGTTTCGCACCGGGCACGATGGTGAGCCCGGGGGAGTACCGCAACGTGGAGACGGGTGACGTCCGCTACTTCGACGGCAACAGCCCGCTTCCCGGCAAGGCCAACGCGGCCGCCTGGCAGCAGATCTCCGACCATTTCCACGCCGAGACCGGGCATCGGGACTGAGGCCTCCCCCGACCTCGCTGAGGGCGTCGGCCAGGCGCTCTCCGTGCTCCGCGCCGCAGCCGCCCCCGAGGGACTGCTCGCCTCCGCAGAGCTCCCTCACTACGCGGCCGTGTGGACCCGCGATGTGGCCTTCGCCTCACTCGGAGCCGACGTCTCGGACGACCCCGAGCTGGTCGCGGCGGTGGCGCGCAGCCTGGTGGGCCTGGCTCAGCTCCAGGCAGAGTCCGGGCAGTTGCCCAACGCGTGGTGGCCCCGCCGCGGCTACTGGGACTTCCATGAGGCGGGCTGCACCGACGCGACCTGCCTCTTCGTGGTGGCCGCCTCCCAACACCTCAACGCGCATCCGGATGGCCGGCTCCAGCGCCGCTTGTGGCCGCACCTGAGGCGGGCGATCCGCTGGCTGGCGGACCAGGATGCCAACCAGTTCACCCTCATCGACTCGCCGTCTGGCGGCGACTGGATGGACTCCACGCTCCAGCGCTCCGGGAAGCTGCTCTACGTCAACGCCCTCTACCATCGAGCGCTCACCGGCATGGCGGAGATGTGCCCGGGCGACGCCGAGACGTACCGGGCGCGGGCCGCGCTGCTCCGCCGCAAGATCGACCTGCTGCTCTGGCCCGAGCCCGGTGCCGATCACGGTGAGCTCCTCGAGGGGGTCGGCCACCAGCCCGGCTCCGCCCCGGGCTTCCCCCACCCGGTCGGCCCGGCCGCGCGCCGCGACGCGATACGCGAGGACCGGCGCCACTACCTCTCGCACGTCGACGGNNGATCTGGAGCGTTTCCAGGACGAGCGGTGGCGCAACCCCCCCGGCCGCTATCACAACGGCGGCGTCTGGCCCTTCATCGGCGCCCTCTACGTGGTCGCCCTGCGGCGGGTGGGGATGGTGGCCGAGGCCCGCGCCGAGTTCGCCCGGCTGACCGCGGCGAACCGGCTCAACCGGGGCTCCGGATCCGGGTGGGGCTTCCACGAGTGGATCGACGCGCGCACCGGAGAGCCCGAGGGGGCGCCCGGGCAGAGCTGGAGCGCCGGTGCCTACCTCCTGGCGGCCGCGGTGGTGAGCGATCGGCCCGTCAGCCTCTGAGGAAGTACCCAGCCCAGTCCGCCCCGCCCCCCGCAGCCGTCACTCCTTGTCGGTCACCCGGTATTCCAGGTAGGCGCCGAACATGAGGCGGGTCTGCGCCTCCAGCGCGGGGATGACCGACAGTGCCAGTCCGACCACCGGGTAGAGGAAGAGCTGGAAGTCGGCGTAAAGGCGACGCCAGCGTCCCCATTCGCCGGGCTTCGGGCACATCGCCCGGTCCACGACGATGAGCACCAGCGTGTTGAGCAGGGTCATGGTCAGGATCACGGTGGTGAGCAGGCCGAGGGCGGTGGCCGTCGGCGAGAGGCTGTAGTCGAGGTCGATGAGCGCGGGCAGCGAACCCCCGATGGGGAGCAGAAGGGGCAGCGTCGCCCAGGTCAGGTGGTTGAACATCAGGTAGCGGAAGCGGCGTGCCCGCAGCCTCCAGGGGATCTCGGGATGGTTGAGCAGCCGCACGCAGACGTAGGGAACATCGGTCGCGCCCCAGGCCCAGCGCTTGATCTGGTTGTACTGGCTGACGTGAGTGGCGGCGTAGTCACGCGCCCGGGGAGCGTCGCCGAAGACGGGTAGGAATGCGGGCCGCACCTGAAGCTGCTCGCCATACCGGAAGAAGGCCTTCCAGAAGAACCGCGAGTCCTCGGGGATGACGTCGTCGTCCCAGTACCCGGTCTCGGTGAGCAGCTTCATCGACATGGTGTACGAGGAGAACATCACGAGGCGCTCGGGATGCTGGTGGAGGAACATCTGCCACTGCGTCGCCGCCGTCGCCATGACCCGGACCGCCGCCGGCACCCGCCAGAGGTTGTTGAGGAAGACGGGGACGGGCTGCCAGATCGAGGTCAGCGCCCGGTCGACGCGCAGGAAGTTCCAGGTGATGTAGGCGAAGTACTCTGGGTGGAGGCGGAAGTCGGAGTCGAGGT
>PLXL01000221.1:3526-3946 GCA_003153215.1 Candidatus Dormiibacterota bacterium | reverse complement strand
CCGCCCCCCGCCGCGCCCGGCGAAGCCGGTCCCGGCTCACCCCGCCCCAGATGGGCGCTCAGCGCGCCCATCAGCCGGCCTCCACGCCGCGCGAGAGGTCGGGCATCCAAGCCGGTCGCTGCGCCTCGTAGGCGGTGATCGCCGGCTCGTGGATGAGGCTCAGGCCGATGTCGTCGAGGCCGTCGAGGAGGCACCGGCGCTCGAAGGGGTCCATCTCGAAGTGGAAGCTGAGGTCCNNTCCTCCGGCAGGATCACCGGCAGCAGTCCGCTCTTGAGCGCGTTGTTGCGGAAGATGTCGGCGAAGGAGGGCGCGATCACCGCCCGGATGCCCTGGTCGTTGAGCGCCCAGACAGCGTGCTCGCGCGACGATCCGCAGGCGAAGTTGCGCCCCGCGACGAGCAGGGTGCCGCTCCGGTACTC
>PLXL01000221.1:2157-3495 GCA_003153215.1 Candidatus Dormiibacterota bacterium | reverse complement strand
GCCGCGGCCATGGCGGGGGAGACCAGGTGGGTGCGCCCGCCCCGGCCCTGGCGACCCTCGAAGTTGCGGTTGCTGGTGCTGGCGCAGCGCTCCCCGGGCTGGAGGATGTCGGGGTTCATCCCCAGGCACATCGAGCAGCCGGTGTTGCGCCACTCCGCGCCGGAGGCGCGGAAGATCCGGTCGAGGCCCTCCGCCTCGGCCTGGGCCCTGACCTGTGCGGATCCCGGGACCACCAGGACACGCAGCCCGTCCTTGACCGTCCGGCCCTCGAGCACAGATGCGGCGACCCGCAGATCCTCGATCCGGCCGTTGGTGCAGGAGCCGATGAAGACGGCGTCGACGGGGATGTCCTCGATCGCCGTTCCCGGCACGAGGTCCATGTAGGCGAGCGCGCGCCGCCCCGACTCCCGAGCGTTCGGGTCGCCGAAGCTCTCCGGGTCGGGCACGCGGCCGGTGACCGGCACCGACTGCGCCGGGGTCGTCCCCCAGGTGACGGTCGGCTCCAGCGAGGCCGCGTCGATGATGACGGTCTGGTCGTACNNTCGCGTCGGGAGCGATCATCCCCGCCCGCCCCCCGCCCTCGATGGTGAGGTTGCAGAGGGTCATCCGCTGCTCCATGGAGAAGTCGCGAACCGCCTGCCCGGTGTACTCGACCACGTGGCCGGCGGCGCCGGCGGTGCCGATGGTGCGGAGCACGCCGAGGGCCACGTCCTTGGCCGTGACCCCGGCCTCCAGCGCGCCCTCGATCCTCACCTCCAGGGCCCGGGGCCGGAACTGGCGGAGGCACTGGGTGGCCAGCACGTGNNACGATGCCCTGCCACTTGTGACCGACGCCGTAGCAGGTGATGCCGGCCTCCTCGCAATTGCGGCGAAGGGTCTCCATCTGGGTCCGGCTGATCTCGTCCGCGCCGCCCAGGACGTCCTGGGTGGTGGGCACGTTGTGATCCATGGTGGCGACGACCCGGCCCGGCTGGCGCACCTTCCGTCCCTCCAGCCTGAGCCCCTCGAAGGCCTGCGGCGAGGTGACCTCGTGGACCAGGTGGAGGTCGACGTAGATCAGCGCGGGGGATTCCGGTTCTTCGACCACGACGTGGGAGTCCCAGATCTTGTCGAAGAGAGTCCGTGCGCCCTCCGTCATCGGCCCTTCTCCCACGCGGCGGGCGCTCCCGCTCTCTGACACCTGCNNGCGGCCACCCGGTTGAGGGCCTGCACGTAGGCCTTGGCCGCGGCCACGATGATGTCGGTGTCGGCGCCGCGGCCGGCGCTCAGCGTGCCTTCGTGACGGAGCCGGACGGTCACCTCGCCGACCGCGTCCATCCCCGCGGTGATCGCCTGGAC
>PLXL01000221.1:0-2126 GCA_003153215.1 Candidatus Dormiibacterota bacterium | reverse complement strand
GCCGCCGCCTGGCGCTCGTCGGCGACGATCGCCTCGAGGTCGCGGTCGGTGACCTCGCGCTTGCGGTCGGCCAGCTCCTTGAAGCGGACGAACGCCCGCTTGAGGTCCTCGTCGTCCAGGCGGTAGCCGAGGGCCGCGAGGCGCTCACGGAGAGCGTGGCGCCCGCTCAGCTTGCCGAGCACCAGGCTGGAGCCGGCTCCGACCTCGTGCGGCTCCATGATCTCGAAGGTCCGGCGGTCCTTGAGCATGCCGTCCTGGTGGATGCCGGCCTGATGGGCAAAGGCATTGCCCCCCACCACCGCCTTGTTGGCCTGCACGAGCATGCCGCTCAGCTGGGAGACGAGCCGGGAGGTGCGGAAGAGCTGGGTGTGGTCGAAGCGGGTGGCCACCCCGAAGACCTCGGGGTGAAGCCGGACGGCCATGGCCACCTCCTCGAGGGCGGTGTTGCCGGCGCGCTCGCCGATCCCGTTGATGCAGCCCTCCACCTGGCGGGCGCCGGCACGGATGCCGATGAGGGAGTTGGCGGTGGCGAGGCCCAGGTCGTTGTGGCAGTGCACCGAGACGGTCACGTCCTTCAGGGCGGGGATCTGCACGTAGAGCCACTCGATGAGCTGGCGCCACTCGTCGGGAGTGGCGTAGCCGACCGTGTCGGCGAGGTTGATCGTGGTCGCCCCCGCCTCGATGCAGCCGTTCAGCACATGGGCCAGGTAGTCCGGCTCCGTGCGCGTCGTGTCCATGGCCGAGTACTCGACGTCATCCTGGAAGGACTTGGCCAGGCGGGTCATGCTCACCGAGCGCTCGTAGACCTCGGCCTGGGTCATCCGCAGCTGACCCTCGCGGTGGATGGGCGAGGTGCCGATGAAGACGTGGATGCGGGCGCGCTTCGCCTTCGCGAGCGCCTTGGCACAGGAGCGGACGTCCTCCTCGAAGCAGCGGCTGAGGCCGGCGATGACCGGCCCCTCGACCTGCTCGGCGATGGCGGTGACGGCGGCGAAGTCGCCGGGGGAGCTGTAGGGGAATCCGGCCTCGATCACGTCCACGCCAAGNNACTGAATCACTCATGACTCTGTCCTCTGTACGGTGCCGTCACCCTCGGATGCGAGCACCTCCTCCATGCCCGGCGCGGTCTTGGCCCCCAGCCAGCTCATCTTCGAGCGGAGCTCGGCGCCGACCTTCTCGACCGGGTGATGTCGATCCTCGTCGCGATACTCCAGGAAGTTGGGCAGTCCGAGCTCGTTCTCCTCGATCCAGCGCTTGGCGAAGGTCCCGTCCTGGATGTCCTTGAGCAGGGCGCGCATCGCCTGGCGGCTGGTCTCGTTGACGACCTTGGGGCCGCTCACGTAATCGCCGTACTCGGCCGTGTCGCTCACCGAGTAGCGCATGTACGAGAGACCGCCCTGGTACATGAGGTCGACGATGAGCTTCAGCTCGTGCATCACCTCGAAGTAGGCGAGCTCGGGCTGGTAACCGGCCTCGACCAGGGTCTCGAAGCCGGCCTTCACGAGCGAGGAGACCCCGCCGCAGAGCACCGCCTGCTCCCCGAAGAGGTCGGTCTCGGTCTCCTCTGCGAAGGTGGTCTCCAGCACGCCGGCGCGGGTGCCGCCGATGCCCCGGGCGTAGGCCAGGGTGCGGGCGCGGGCCGTGCCGGTCGCGTCCTGGTGCACGGCGAAGAGGCAGGGGACGCCCTGGCCATCGGCGTAGGTCCACCGGACCAGGTGGCCGGGCCCCTTGGGGGCCACCATGCTGACGTCCACCCCGGCAGGGGGGTGAATCAGCTCGTAGCGGATGTTGAAACCGTGGGCGAACATCAGCATGTCGCCCGGCTTGAGGTTGGGCGCGATGGCGGTGTCGTAGAGGGCCCGCTGGCGGGTGTCCGGGATCAGCACCATGATCACGTCGGCCTCGGCGGAGGCGTCCGCGGGGTTGAGGACGCGCAGCCCCTCGGCCTCGGCAGCCGCCCGGCTCTTGCTGGTCTCGGGGAGCCCGACCCGGACGTCGAACCCGGAGTCGCGCAGGTTGAGGGCGTGAGCGTGGCCCTGGGAGCCGTAGCCGAGGATGGCGATCTTCTGCCCCTGGAGGGCAGCCGGGTCGGCGTCGGCGTCGTAGTACATGCGGGCGGTCATCGC
>PLXL01000278.1:12017-26875 GCA_003153215.1 Candidatus Dormiibacterota bacterium | reverse complement strand
CGGTAGGGGAGAAGGCAGCGGCATCGCCATGGCGCAGAAAATTCGCATTCGGCTCAAGGCTTACGACCACCGGGTCCTGGATCAGGCCGCCTCGAAGATTGTCGAGACCGTGGTCCGTACCGGGGCGCATGTCGCCGGGCCGGTGCCCTTGCCCACCCGGATCAGCAAGTGGACGGTCGTCCGCTCGCCCTTCATCGACAAGGACTCCCGTGAGCAGTTCGAGATGCGCACCCACAAGCGGATCCTCGACATCCTCGATCCCAACCCCAAGGTGGTCGATGCCCTGATGCGGCTCAACCTGCCGAGCGGGGTCGACATCGAGATCAAGCTGGGAGACCAGCGGTGAACCGCCTGAGCGGCACACCGGAGTCTTCCGATGTCTAAAGGACTGCTGGCGCGGAAGCTGGGGATGACCCAGCTCTTCACCGAGCAGGGCACGGTGGTCTCGGTCACCGTCCTCGAGGCGGACTCCTGCCACGTCGTGCAGGTGAAGACCCCCGGGGTCGACGGCTACGACGCGGTGCAGCTCGGCTTCGGAGAGAAGAAGCCCCGCCGCACCACCAAACCCGAGGCCGGCCACTTCAAGCGCGCCGGGACGCCGCCGCTCGCCCACCTCGCCGAGGTCCGCGACGCGGGCAGCCCCGCCGTGGGCACACGGCTGTCGGTGTCGCTCTTCGAGGCAGGTGAGCGTGTCGACGTCACCGGCATCACCCAGGGCAAGGGCTTCGCCGGGCAGCACAAGCGTCACAACTTCCACCGCGGCCCGGTGAGCCACGGATCGCACAACATCAAGCAGGCGGGATCGATCGGTTCGACCGACGCCGCCCGCGTCTTCAAGGGGCTGAAGATGGCCGGCCATCTGGGCGCGTCGCGCGCCACCGTTCTCCGCCTCGAGGTGGTGCGCGTCGACCCCGAGCGCAACCTCCTGCTGGTGCGTGGAGCCGTCCCCGGGCACCGCCACTCCGTGGTCTTGGTCCGCGACAGCGAGCGCAGCGGAGCGCTGGTCTCATGAGCACCGCTCCGGTCGTCAACCTCACCGGCGAGAGCCAGGGGGAGCTCGAGCTTCCCGAGACGGTCTTCTCCGTGGTCCCGCACGCCACCGTGATGCACCAGGCGCTGCTCCGCCAGCTCGCCAACGCCCGCCAGGGCACCCATGACAGCAAGACCCGCACCGAGGTGTCGGGTGGTGGCCGCAAGCCGTACCGGCAGAAGGGCACCGGTCGAGCCCGCCAGGGGTCGATCCGGGCACCTCACTACCGCGGAGGTGGCGCCGTCTTCGGGCCCACCCCCCGCGACCACAGCCTGGCGATGCCGCGCAAGCAGCGGCGCCTGGCTCTGCGCAGCGCGCTGAGCGTCAAGGCCGCGGAGAGCCAGATCACGGTCCTCGACAGGATCGAGCTGGAGGAGCCGAAGACCAAGGTGGTGACCGGATTCCTGCAGGCTCTCGAGGCCGGCCGCCGGGTGCTGGTGGTGCTCGGCTCCCATCACGACGCCCTCGAGCTGAGCGCCCGGAACCTCCCCGAGGTCCGGGTCATCCTCGCCGGCAACATCTCGGTGCGGGACCTGCTCACCGCCGACACGGTGGTCATGACGCGGGATGCCGTCGAGCACATCGCGGAGGCATGGGGATGAGCCAGGGACGCGCCTTCCACCAGGTCATCCTGCGGCCGATCTCGAGCGAGAAATCGTACGCGGCCATGGGCGGGCTCAACAAGTACACGTTCGCCTGCCCCTCCCACGTGACCAAGATCGACATCCGCCGCGCCATCCAGGAGGCCTTCCCCGAGCAGAAGCTGACCGTGACCGCGGTCAACGTCATGGCCATCCACGGCAAGGTGCGCAGCCGCCAGTACCGGCGCGGCAGCGGCACCCGGCTGATCGGGAAGAGCCCCGACTGGAAGAAGGCGGTGGTGACGCTGGCTCCCGGGCAGAAGATCCCCGGACTGTTCGAGGGCGTATAGACCGATGCCAGTCAACAAATACAAGCCGACCAGCGCTGGCCGCCGGTTCATGGCCGTCAGCTCCTTCGAGGAGGTGACCAGCACCACCCCGGAGCGCAGCCTCACCGTCCACCTCAAGAAGGCGAGCGGCCGCAACAACACCGGCCGGATCACGGTGCGTCACCGCGGGGGCGGCCATACCAAGCTCTACCGGATGATCGACTTCCGGCGCACCAAGCACGACATGGTCGCCCGGGTCGCGGCGATCGAGTACGACCCCAACCGGAGCGCCCGGATCGCCCTCCTGCACTACGCCGACGGCGAGAAGCGGTACATCCTCGCCCCCCTGGGGCTGACCGTCGGGACCGTCATCAGCGCCGGTGTCGGCGCCGAGATCAAGCCCGGCAACGCCCTGCCGCTCGCCAACATCCCGCTCGGCACGACCATCCACAACCTCGAGATGCTCCCCGGCCGGGGCGGCCAGCTGGTGCGCAGCGCCGGCGTCGCGGCCCAGCTGATCGCCAAGGAGGGCGACTTCGCCACCGTGCGGATGCCCTCCGGGGAGGTCCGGCGGATCGACGTCCGCTGCTTCGCCACCGTGGGCCAGGTCGGCAACGCCGACCACGAGAACCAGAACATCGGCAAGGCGGGCAAGTCGCGTTGGCGGGGCTGGCGGCCCTCGGTGCGCGGCATGGCCATGAACCCGTTCGACCACCCGCACGGAGGCGGCGAGGGTCGCAGCGGCGCCGGTGGGCACCCGCAGACCCCATGGGGCAAGCCGGCACTCGGCTACCGCACCCGCCGCAACAAGAAGACCGACCGCATGATCGTGCGTCGCCGGAAGAAGTGAGACCATGAGCCGTTCCCTCAAGAAAGGGCCGTTCTGCGACGATCACCTGCTCGCCAAGGTTCAGAAGCTGAACCAGAGCAGGGAGAAGAGGGTCATCAAGACCTGGTCGCGGCGCAGCGACATCTTCCCGGAGATGGTCGGACACACCATCGCCGTGCATGACGGGCGCAAGCACAACCCGGTGTTCATCACCGAGACCATGGTCGGGCACAAGCTCGGCGAGTTCGCCGCCACCCGCAAGTACCGCGGGCACGGCCACCACACCGAGCGGAGCACCGCCCTCAAGTGAAAGTCATCGCCACCGCCAAGGGCGTTCGGATCACCTCCCGCAAGGCGAGGCTGGTCGCCGACAGCGTCATCGGCCTGCCTGTGGCCGAAGCTCTCGCGCTGCTCAGCTTCACCCCGCGCCACGCCGCCAAGGAGGTGGCCAAGGTGATCAAGTCGGCCGCCGCCAACGCGGAGCACAACTTCAACCTGGAGGCTTCCTCGCTCCGCGTCGACCGCATCGACGTCGACCAGGCCGGGATCATGAAGCGCTTCATCCCCAAGCCCCGCGGCATGGCCGGGAGCCTCTTCAAGCGGATGAGCCACCTCCGGTGCTACGTCACCGACGAGGAGCCGGAGCCGGACCGCCGCCGCCGTTCGGTGGTGGCGATGCCAGGCCGGTCCGGAGGACAGGGATCGACTCGGCCGGCGGCCACCCGCCGCCGCCGTCCGGCCCAGATCCGCCGGGCGCACGAGGCGGCCACCGCCGCGGCCGCCGCCGAGGAGGTGACCCTGGAGGTCCCCGAGACCTCGGCCGGCGACGAGATCGAGACACCCGAGACCGACGCCCTTGACCCGGGCGCGGCGGAGGCCGACGCCGGCGAAGCCGACGCTGACGCCGCTCAGGACGACGAGGAGAAGGACTGATGGGACAGAAGGTGAACCCTATCGGCTTCCGCCTCGGGGTCTACCGCCAGTGGGACGCCCGCTGGTACGCGGACAAGGAGTACACCAAGCTGCTCCACGAGGACCTGGCGATGCGCCGGCTGATCGGCAGCCGTCTTCGCAACGCTGGCGTCGCCCGGATCGAGACCGAGCGCAGCGCCAACCAGCTGACCGTGATCATCCAGACCGCCAAGCCCGGTATCGTGATCGGCAAGCAGGGCGCGTCCGTCGACGCCCTCCGCGACGAGCTGGAGCGGATCAGCGGCAAGAAGGTCCGGGTGACCATCCACGAGATCAAGACGCCCGAGCTTGACGCCCGGCTGGTCGCCGAGAACGTGGCCTCCCAGCTGGAGAAGCGGATCGCCTTCCGGCGCGCCCTCAAGCAGACCGTGATGCGGAGCATGCGGGCGGGCGCCAAGGGCGTGAAGCTCCAGGTGAGCGGCCGTCTGGGCGGCGCTGAGATGTCCCGCCGGGAGTGGGACCGGGATGGGCGCGTGCCCCTCCACACCCTCCGCGCCAACATCGACTTCGGTCGGGCCGAGGCGAGGACCACCTTTGGCCGCATCGGTGTCACCTGCTGGATCTACAAGGGCGACTACGTCACCGCCACCGGCGAGCCGGTGATGATCGGAGGCCCGGGGCGTGAGGTGGTCGAGGCGGCGCGTCCTGCCGTGGCGCCCGATCGCGAGCGGCGCCCGGCGGTTGCGGTTGCGGCGCCCGACCGTGAGGAGGTCGCGCCCGCGGCTCTCGCCGACGTGCCCCTCGGTGACGAGGCCGGCGCCGAGGTGGGCGAGGCTGGCGCTGCTGAGGCGGGGCTCGTGGTCGACGCCGCTCTCGGCGAGGCGGATGTAGAAGCCGTCGAGACGGAGATCGCGGAGCTCGACGAGGAGCTCCCGGAGCTCGGGGTCGTTCCCGGGGCCGATGCCAAGGTCGAGAAGCTCCCGGTCAAGAAGGCGGCGGCGCGCCGCCGTCCCACCCCGGCCAAGAAGCCGGCCCCGAGCGGCGAGCCCGAGGCCGAGGCTGAGGAGGACTGACGGTGCTGATGCCCAAGCGGACCAAGTTCCGCAAGCTCCACCGGGGACGCCGCCAGGGCAGCGCCCAGCGCGGCAACACGCTGGCGTTCGGCCCCTACGGGCTCCAGGCGCTCGAGCCCTGCTGGATGACCAGCCGGCAGATCGAGGCGGCCCGGCGGGCCATGACCCGGCACGTCCGCCGCGGCGGGCAGATCTGGATTCGCATCTTCCCCGACCACGCCTACACCAAGAAGCCCGCCGAGACCCGGATGGGGTCCGGCAAGGGCGCTCCCGAGGGGTGGGCGGCGGTGGTGAAGCCGGGGCGTGTTCTCTTCGAGATGAGCGGCGTCAGTGAGGAGATCGCCCGCGAGGCGATGCGCCTCGCCGCCCACAAGCTCCCCATCCCCACGCGCTTCGTCGCCCGGCAGGGGACGGGCGACGAGGTCGAGGCGGAGGAGACGGCGTGAGCAAGCAGGCCGAGGCGGTGAATGTTCTCCGCACGATGACGAACGAGGATCTCGACGAGCACCTGCGCCAGCAGCGCCGCCGTCTCTTCGAGGTCCGCTTCCAGCAGGCGGCCGGCCAGGTGGAGAACCACCGGCAGGTGCGCGAGCTCCGCCGGGAGATCGCTCGCACCATGACCATCCAGCTCGAGCTCGCCCGTGGCCATCACCTCGTCTCCGACCTGGAGGTCGAGGAGGAGCCAGAGGAGCAGGTGCGTCCGCGCGGCCTCCTCCGCCGGCGTCAGACCGCGGTCCCGGCCGGGGAGGTCGTGGACGCGGAGCTGGTGGACGCCGGAGCCGCCGTCGCGGAGCCTGAATTGGACGACACTGCGGTGGTCGTGCCGGAGCCGGCCGCGAAGGTGCGCCGTCCCCGCCGAGCCCGCGCGGAAGCGGAGCCGGTCGCTGAGGTCGAGACCGCCGTGGAGCCGGCCGGCGACGAGGCGGTAGACGACCCGGAGGCAGCCGGCGACGGCTCCGAGATCGCAGACGAGGGCACCACGGGGCCCGACGAGGAGCAGACAGATGAGTGAGCAGCCCGTGACAGAGCCGACCGTGGAGCGCAGCCGCCGCAAGGTCCGGGATGGTGTCGTGGTGAGCGACAAGATGCAGAACACGGTCGTCGTCCTGGTCGAGGAGAAGAAGCCCCACCGCCTCTACAAGAAGGTGGTCACTCGCAACCGCCGCCTCAAGGTCCACGACGCCGAGGGGAGCTGTGCGGTGGGCGACCGGGTCCGTATCACCGAGACCCGGCCCATCTCCAAGGAGAAGCGCTGGCGGGTCTCCGAGATCATCGAGAAGGCGAAGTAAGCAGTGATCCAGCAGGAGAGCATCCTGAAGGTGGCCGACAACAGCGGGGCACGAGAGCTCCTCTGCATCCGCGTGCTCGGCGGCAGCCGCCGGAAGTACGGGTCCGTCGGCGACGTCATCATCGGGACGGTCAAGGTCGCCCAGCCCAACGCGCAAGTCAAGAAGGGCGAGGTGGTTCGGGCCGTCATCGTCCGCACCACGCAGCCCTTTCACCGGCCGGACGGCAGCCAGATCCGTTTCGACGAGAACGCTGCCGTGTTGATCAACCCCCAGAACAACCCTCGGGGCACCCGCATCTTCGGTCCGGTCGCGCGAGAGCTGCGCGAGCGGAACTACATGAAGATCGTGTCCCTCGCACCGGAGGTGATCTAGATGGGCTTGGTCGCCAACCGCCGAGCCGCCCGCGCCAGGCACCATCGCGTTGAGGTGGAGCACGAGGGCTGGGCAGATGGGGCGATGCGTCCCCTCGACATCCGGAGTGGTGACACCGTGGAGGTCATCACCGGCAAGGACAAGGGCAAGCGTGGGATCGTGGAGCGAGTCGTTGGTGAGCGCCAGCGGATCGTCATCCGGGGCGTCAACCTGATGAAGCGCCACACCAAGGCCAACGTGGCGGGCAACCTCCAGGGCGGCATCGTCGACTTCAACGGGCCGATCGCCTACAGCAACGTGCAGCTGGTCTGCAACCGCTGCGAGAAGAAGACCCGGGTTGCCCATCAGGTGACCGAGGAAGGCGTCCGCGTGATGATCTGCCGCAAGTGTGGCGAGCGCTACGAGCGGGTGACCGGCTGATGGCCGTCGCAGTCGCCGAGGCTCCGCGCCTCCGCCGCCAGTACCAGGAGCAGGTCGTCCCCGAGCTGGTCCGGGAGTTCCGCTACACCAACGCCATGCAGGTCCCACGGATCGAGAAGATCGTGGTCAACATCGGTCTGGGCGAGGCCATCCAGAACGGGCGCGCCATCGACGCAGCAGTGGCCGACGTCAAGACGATGACCGGCCAGGCGCCCATCGTGATCCGGGCACGGAAGTCGGTGGCCGCCTTCAAGCTCCGCGCCGGGATGCCGATCGGGGTCAAGGTGACCCTCCGGTCCGACCGGATGTGGTTCTTCCTGGACAAGCTGATCAACGTCGCCCTGCCCCGCATCCGGGACTTCCGTGGGGTGGACCCCAAGGCCTTCGACGGCCATGGCAACTACACCCTGGGGCTCAAGGAACAGCTGGTCTTCCCCGAGATCGACTACGACAAGATCGACAAGCTGCGTGGCCTCGAGGTCTGCATTGTCTCGAGCGCCAAGACCGATGACGAGGGCCGGGCCCTGCTCACCCACTTCGGCATGCCGTTTCGGAAGAGTTAGTGTTGGTAGATAGTTCGCGCGCGTCGGCATTCGCCGATACGGCGCGACGAGGTGCCTCATGGCCAAGAAGTCACTGATAGCCAAGTCGCTCCGGGCGCCTCGGTTCTCCACCCAGCAGCGCCATCGGTGCGCTCTGTGCGGGCGGCCGCGCGCCTACATGCGCAAGTTCGGGATGTGCCGCATCTGCTTCCGCGGGCTGGCCAGCATGGGCCAGATCCCCGGGGTCCGGAAGAGCTCGTGGTGAGGCGATGATCAGCGACACCATCGCCGACATGCTCACCCGGGTCCGCAACGCCAATGCGGCCAACCACCGGACCGTGGTCATCCCCGCCAGCCGGATGAAGGTGGAGATTGCCCGCGTGCTTAAGGATGAGGGCTTCATTGCCGACTACTCCGTGAGCGGGGAGACGCCCCAGGAGGTCGTCACCATCACCTTCAAGGCGCGCAGCCCGCGGGGCCGTGCGCTCAGCGGCCTGCGCCGCATCAGCCGGCCGGGTCTTCGCGTTTACGCCCGCAAGTCGGAGCTCCCCCGGGTGCTCGGCGGTCTCGGGATCGCGGTCATCTCAACGAGCCAGGGCCTGATGACCGGCCAGGCGGCCCAGCGCCGCGGTCTCGGCGGCGAAGTCGTCGCCTTCGTGTGGTGATCTGATGTCGCGCATCGGCCGCAGTCCCATCCCGCTTCCCGCCGGCGTCCAGGTGGTCGCGACCGGAGCCCACGTCTCCGTATCGGGCTCGCGCGGCACCCTGGAGCGACTGGTCCCGCCGGCGATGTCCGTGGTCGTCGGTGACGGCGTGGTCGAGGTCAAGCGCCCGACCGACAGCGCCGTGCACCGTTCGCTTCACGGGCTGACCCGGACCCTGATCGCCAACATGGTGGAGGGGGTGAGCACCGGATTCACCCGCAACCTCGACCTGGTCGGGGTGGGCTTCCGCGCCACCCGCCAGGGCTCGGACCTGGTGCTGACGCTGGGCTACTCCCACCCGATCCGCTACACGCCCCCGGAGGGGGTGACCATCGAGGTCCCGGCACCGACCCAGATCGTGGTGAGCGGGGCCAACAAAGAGGTGGTGGGCCAGGTGGCCGCCAAGATCCGCTCGTTCCGCAAGCCCGAGCCCTACAAGGGCAAGGGCATCCTCTACCGGGGGGAGCGGATCCGGCGGAAGGCCGGGAAGTCCGGCAAGGCAGGCAAGGGCAAGTAGGCGAGGACGAACGAGGATGTACACCAAGCACGATCGAGAGGCGGCGCGGACGCGACGCCACCTGCGGGTGCGGCGCCGGGTCACCGGCACGCCGGCGCGACCGCGCCTCTGCGTCCACCGCAGCCTCCACCACATCACCGCCCAGGTGATCGATGACACGGCCGGGCGCACCCTGGCCGCGGCCTCGACCCAGGACCCCGAGGCGGTGAGCCGCATCGGCGGCAGCCGGGCGACCGCCGGGGCGGCGGCCGTGGTTGGCGAGCTGGTCGCCGCCCGCGCCCTGGCCGCAGGGGTGTCCAAGGTCGTCTTCGACCGGGGCGGATACCTCTACCACGGCCGCGTGGCCGCTCTCGCCGAGGCCGCCCGCAAGGCAGGATTGGAGCTCTGAGATGGCTATGCGCATGGACCGTGGGGGCGAGCGTGGCAGCGAGCTCACCGAGAAGATCGTCTCGCTGAACCGGGTGGCCAAGGTGGTCAAGGGTGGCCGCCGCTTCTCCTTCAGCGCGCTGGTCGTGGTCGGTGACGGCCAGGGCCGCGTCGGGGCCGGGCTGGGCAAGGCCGGCGAGGTGCCGGACGCCATCCGCAAGGGCGTCGAGGACGCCAAGAAACACATGATCACCGTGCCCATGGTGGGCCGGACCATCCCGCACGACCTCCGCTACAAGCTCGGGGCCGCCCGGGTGCTGCTCCGTCCGGCGGGGCCCGGCACCGGGGTCATCTCGGGCGGGGCGATGCGGGCGGTCGTCGAGGCGGCGGGCATCCACGACATCCTCACCAAGTCGCTCGGCAGCAACAACCCGATCAACGTGGTCCGGGCGACGGTGGCCGCGCTCGCCAGCATGCGAACCCTGGCCGAGGTCTCGGCGCTCCGCGGGCTGCCGCCCGAGAGGATCGTCGGCCGCAAGCGTGCCGCCCAGATCCTGGGTGAGACCGCCGCGGTGGCGGAGGCGGTATGAGCCCCTCGCCCGTCACCCAGTCCGCGGCGGAGGCGGCGACCGAGACTGGCGCCGCGACCGTCCGCGTCACCTACCGCAAGAGTGCCATTGGGTACGCCCACGACCAGAAGGCGACCGTCGCCGCCCTCGGCCTGCACCGGATCCGCCAGACCGTCGAACACCCGGACACCCCGGCGCTCCGCGGGATGGTGCACAAGGTGCGCCACCTGGTGAGCGTGGACGGCGTCCCCGCCGACAGTGTCGAGCTCGCGGCCAGGCTCGCCGCCGGCGGGCCCCTCGGCGCCGGCGCCCAGGATGGCTCGATCCGGAGAGAGTCATGAAACTTCACGAGCTGCGCCCGGCTCCGGGGAGCCGCCACTCGCGCAAGCGCATCGGTCGGGGCATCTCGGCCGGTCAGGGCAAGACCTCGGGACGCGGCCAGAAGGGCGCCGGGGCCCGTGAGGGATCCAAGGTGCCGCGCGCTTTCGAGGGTGGCCAGATGCCCATCACCATGCGGCTGCCCAAGCTGCGTGGCTTCACCAACCGCTGGCGGGTGGACTACACGGTGCTCAACCTGAGCAAGCTCAACCGCTTCGCGAGCGGGGCGATCGTCGACGGGGCCGCGCTGCTCCAGCACGGCCTGGTCCGCAGTCCCGGCGAGCGGGTCAAGCTGCTCGCTGCCGGCAGGGTTCGGGTGGCGGTGACCGTCCGCGTCCACCGCGCCTCGGAGGCCGCCCGCCGGGCTGTCGAGGCCGCCGGCGGCAGGGTCGAGCTGCTCGAGGAGCGTGCGGCCCCGGCGCCGCCCGTCGGTGCCGCGGCCGCTGAGGGCGGCGCGGCGGAGGCGGAGCCCGAGGAGTGAACCTTCTCCAGGCCCTCGCTCAGGCGCTGCGCATCCCCGAGCTGCGCAAGAAGCTCGTCTTCACGGTGCTGCTCCTGCTCGCCTACCGGATCCTGGCGTCGATCTCCATCCCCGGGGCCAGCCCGGCGGCGCTCCAGAAGCTTTTCGGCAGCAACACGCTGCTCGGCCTGCTCAACCTCTTCAGCGGCAACGGGCTGGCCAAGTTCACCATCGTGGGCCTCGGGCTCAACCCGTACATCAACGCCACCATCATCATGCAGCTGATGACCGTGGTGTCGGTCCGGCTCAAGGAGCTGTCCAAGGAGGGTGAGCTGGGGCGCAAGCGGATCACCCGCTACACCCGCTGGCTCACCGTCCCGCTCGCGGCCCTCCAGGCCTTCGGCTTCATGGCCCTCTTCACCAACCCGAGCGTCGCGATCCTGGTCAACCCGAGCGTGACCGAGACCTTGACGATCATCATCACCCTGACCGCGGGCACCATCATCGCCATGTGGCTGGGTGAGCTGATCACCGAGTACGGGGTGGGCAACGGGGTCTCCCTGATCATCTTCACCGGGATCATCGCCCAGCTCCCCGGCGCCCTCTACAGCTATGGCTCCGAGGGCGGGGCCAACGTCTTCCACATCCTCGAGATGGCGGTGATCGCCCTGATCGCGGCGGCCGGGATCATCGAGGTTCAGCAGGCCCAGCGCAAGGTGCCGATGCAATCGGCCCAACGCGTCCTCAACCCGCGAACCGGCATGTCGTCGGCGGGCGGGCGGCGCAACTTCCTGCCGCTCCGGGTCAACACCGCGGGAGTCATCCCGATCATCTTCGCCATCTCGATCATGGCGTTCCCGACCATCTTCGCCAACCTCTTCGGCTCCTCCGGCGGGGGCATCGGTACCGTGGCCACCTGGTTCCGGACCAACTGGCAGCCCAACGGCGGCACGGTCTTCCTCGACATCCTCTACAACGGCTTCGAATTCGTGTTAATTCTCGGCTTCACCTACTTCTACACCGCGGTCGTCTTCGATCCCAACGACGTCGCCGACAACCTCAAGAAGTCGTCCACGTTCATCCCCGGGATCAGACCGGGGCGTCAGACCGCGGAGTACCTGGGCCGGGTGATGAGCCGGATCACCCTGGCCGGTGCGCTCTTCCTGGCCGGCGTCACCGTCGTGCTGCCGCTCGCCACCAGCTTCCTGACCGGGGTGTCGACCACCCAGTTCCTCCTGGGTGGCACGGCGATCCTGATCGTCGTCGGCGTGGCCCTCGACACCATGAAACAGATCGAGACCCAATTGCTGATGCGCCAATACAGGGGCTTCATCCGATGATCGTCATCCTCTTCGGCGCGCCCGGAAGCGGGAAGGGCACCCAGGCCCAGCGCGTGGCGGTCACCACCGACACCCCCCACGTCTCCACCGGGGCGATCCTCCGGGGCGAGGTGGCCCGCGGGTCGGAGCTGGGCCGCGAGGCCAAGCCGATCATGGAGAGCGGCGCCCTGGTGCCCGACGAGTTGATGGTCCGCATGATCGAGAGCCGGCTGGCGGAGCCCGACGCCGAGCGGGGCGTGATCCTGGACGGCTTCCCCCGGACCGTGCCCCAGGCGGAGGCACTCGACCGGATGCTGGGGCGCAATCAGCGTGAGGTCGGGCTGGTCCTCTACCTCGAGGTCGACCCGGAGCTGATCCGCGAGAGGGTCCTGCGCCGCGCCGCCATCGACGGCCGGAGTGACGACAACCCGGACGCGCTCGCCGAGCGGATGCGGGTCTACCAGCGCGACACCGCACCCGTGGTGGAGTATTACGAACGGGCGGGCACCCGGATCGGACGCATCGACGGGTCGCCCCCGATCGACCAGGTGACCGAGCAGATCCTGGCCGTGCTCGGCGCGGAGCCGGCCCGGTGAGGAGGCCGCTGCGGTGAAGATCGAGGGCTTCCGGCTCAAGCGGCCGGACGAGATCGAGAAGATGCGGGCGGCGGGGCGGGTGCTCGGCGCCTGCCTGGCCCATCTGGCCGCGACGACGCGGCCGGGGCTCCGGGTCATCGATCTCGACCGCGAGGCGGAGACCTTCATCCGGGATCACCACTGCATCCCCGGATTCATCGGCTACAACGGCTTCCCCAACTCCCTCTGCGTCTCCATCAACGAGCAGGTCGTGCACGGCATCCCCGGCGAGCGGGTGATCGAGGATGGCGATCTGGTGTCGCTGGACTGCGGTCTGACCCTGGACGGCTGGTGGGCGGATTCCGGCCTCTCGCTCTGTGCCGGGTCGCCCGATCCGGAGGTCGCCAGGCTGCTCGAGGTGACCGAGGAGGCACTCCGCCGGGGCATCGACGCGGCCCGGCCCGGAGGCTTCATCGGTGACATCGGCAATGCTGTCCAGAGCTACGTCGAGAGCTGTGGCTTCTCCGTTGTCCGCCAGTACGTCGGTCACGGGATCGGCCGCAACATGCACGAATCCCCCCAGGTGCCCAACTTCGGGAAACCGGGGACCGGCAACCTCATCAAGCCCGGCCTGGTCATCGCGATCGAGCCGATGGTCAACGCCGGAAGGCCGGAGACCCGGGTCCTGGCAGACGACTGGACCGTGGTCACCGCCGACGGGCTGCGCTCCTGCTACTTCGAGCACACCGTCGCCGTCACCGCCGCCGGTCCGGAGATCCTCACGCTGCGACCGGAGTTGGCCCGGGTGGAGGAATGACGGATGGGGCCGGCGCCGCGTTTGCTCGGGGAGGCACCCTGGTATACTCAGCGGCCGTGGCTGCACGGCAGCCCGATTCGGCACGCCCGATGACGCGGGCTGACGAGCCGCTCGTGGGGCGAGTGATCGAACCGCTCCCGGACGCGCTCTACCGGGTCGAGCTGGCGGACGGGCACAAGGTTCTCTGCCATCCGGCCGGGAAGGCCCGCCTCCAGGCGGTCCGGATCCTTCCGGGAGACAGGGTCCAGGTCGAACTTTCCACCGCCGATCCCGGTCGGGGGCGGATCATCCAGCGCCTTGCCTGACCGGCGGTGCCGGCGGGCGTGACCACTTCCAATCAGAGAGAGATGAAAGAGAGACGAATCGACGGCCGGGCCGGCCTGACGGGCAGTGCTCCTGCCTCGCCGCGCCGCCACCAGGGGAGCTGGGCATGAAGGTCCGGGCCTCGGTGAAGCGTATGTGCGAGCGCTGCAAGATCATCAAGCGCCGCGGGGCCGTCCGCGTGATCTGCGAAAACCCCAAGCACAAGCAGCGGCAGGGGTAGGGGAGAAACGTGGCACGCATCGCCGGCGTCGACGTCCCGCGGGAAAAGCGGATCGAGATCGCCCTCACCTACATCTACGGGATCGGTCCTTCCACCGCCAAGCGCGTGCTGAGCCTGGCTCAGGTCTCGCCTGACATCCGGGCCCGGGACCTCACCGACGCCCAGGTGGGGCGGCTCCGTGATGTCATCTCCAAGCAGCTCCAGGGCCGGGTCGAGGGAGACCTGCGACGCCAGATCGCCCTCAATATCAAGCGGCTCATGGAGATCGGGACCTATCGCGGTCTCCGCCACCGCCGGGGCCTGCCCGTCCGGGGCCAGCGCACCCGCACCAACGCACGTACCCGCCGGGGGCCAAAGAAGACCGTTGGCGTCCGCCGCGCCAAGGCAAAGAAGTAAATGGGCAAGAAGAAGAAGGTCGTCCGCACCCGGCGCCGCGAGCGCAAGAACATCGCGGTCGGACACGCGCACGTCCTCTCGACGTTCAACAACACCATCGTCAGCCTCACCGACCCCCAGGGCAACGTCATCGCCTGGGGTTCCGCGGGCGGCCAGGGCTTCAAGGGATCGCGCAAGTCGACTCCCTACGCGGCCCAGGTGACCGCCGAGGCGACCGCCCGGCGCGCCATGGAGCACGGCCTCAAGACCGTGGAGATCTTCGTCAAGGGGCCGGGAGCGGGTCGCGAGGCCGCCATCCGCAGCCTGCAGGCCTCGGGGCTGGAGGTCACCGCCATCACCGATATCACCCCGATCCCCCACAACGGCTGCCGGCCGCCCAAGCGGCGGCGGGTCTAGGGAGGGCAGGAGATGGCCAACTACACCGGTCCCGTGTGCCGCCTCTGCCGCCGTGAGGGCGTCAAGCTCTACCTCAAGGGCGCCAAGTGCGTGAGCAACTGCACGTTTGACAAGCGCAACGCGCTGCTCCCGGGGCAGCACGGCATGGCGCGCCGGCGCAAGGTGAGCGATTACGGCATCCAGCTCCGTGCCAAGCAGCGGGCGCGGCGCATGTACGGGGTGCTGGAGACCCAGTTCCGCCACTACTTCGAGCGGGCCGAGAGTGCCACCGGGGTGACCGGCACCGTCCTGCTCCAGCAGCTGGAGCGGCGCCTCGACAATGTCGTCTACCGGCTCGGCATGGCGGCGTCCCGCAAGGAGGCGCGCCAGCTCGTCAATCACCGTCACTTCACCGTCAACGGGCGGATGTTGAGCGTGCCGTCGGCCCAGATCCGGCCCGG
>PLXL01000278.1:0-11985 GCA_003153215.1 Candidatus Dormiibacterota bacterium | reverse complement strand
CGGTCACGCACGTGAGTGCGCTCCCTTCCTGCGCTGCTCACTTCCTTGATCTGACCGGCCTGAGCGTCATCGCCGCTTCCCTGGAGATCCTATGATCGACACCCTTGCAGTTCCCGTTGTCCATGAGCTCGAGAGCAATGCCAACTACGGCAAGTTCGAGGTGGAGCCGCTCGAGCCTGGCTTTGGGACGACCCTCGGCAACTCGCTGCGGCGCGTCCTGCTCTCCTCGCTGCCCGGTGCAGCGGTCACCTCGGTGGCCATCGACGGGGTCAGCCACGAGTTCAGTTCCCTCCCCCACGTCAAGGAGGATGTCATCGAGATCCTCCTCAACCTCAAGGAGCTCTGTGTCGTCTCGCACAGCTCGACGCCGGTCCGCTGCACCCTGGACGTTCGGGGCTCGCGGTCGGTGACCGCCGGCGACATCGAGTGCCCGAGTGACGTCGAGATCAAGAACCCCGATCTTCACATCTGCACCCTGGACGGGCCCAAGGCCCAGCTCCGCATGGACCTGATGGTCGAGCAGGGCAAGGGGTACGTCACCGCCGAGAGGAACAAGAAGGAGGGGCAGCCCATCGGGGTCATCCCGCTGGACGCCATCTTCACCCCGGTCCGCAAGGCCAACTTCACGGTCGAGAAGACCCGCGTCGGCCAGGAGACGGAGTGGGACAAGCTGCTCGTCGAGGTCTGGACCAACGGCACCATCCAGCCCGTCGAGGCGGTCAGCCAGGCGGCAGCTCTCTTCACCCAGCACCTGGACCTCTTCGTGCGCTTCGGGGACAACCTGGCGGCTCCCGCGGTGCGCCAGCAGCGCGGCAACGACATGCCGAGCCGTCTCGCCGACGTGCCCATCGAGGAGCTGGAGCTCTCCGTCCGGGCGCTCAACTGCCTCAAGGCCAACGACGTGACCCGGGTCGGGCAGCTCGTCGCCATGCGCCAGGAGGAGTTGCTCACCCTGCGCAACTTCGGTCAGAAGTCCCTTGACGAGATCAAGGAGAAGCTGGTCGAGCGCAATCTCGTCACCGCCGAGGAGCTGGAGACCCTCTTCCAGCCGTCGGCCCGGTGAGCGTGGCCAGTTGAGAGATGCGTCACCGTAAAGCGGGCCGCAAGTTCGGCCGATCCGCCGCCCACCGTCAGGCGATGACCCGCAACCAGGTCACCGATCTGCTCCGGCATGGCCGCATCACGACCACCGAGGCCAAGGCCAAGGAGCTTCGGCGCTGGGTCGAGCGGGTGGTGACCGACTCGCGGGGCAATGACCTGACCGCGCGCCGCAAGATCGCGATCTGGGTCACCGATCGCGAGGTCAGCAACCGGCTCTTCACCGTCTACCGTGAGCGCTACTTCGAGGGGCCGACGCCGCGTCAGGGTGGATACACCCGGGTCATCAAGCTTGCTCCGCGCACTGGCGATGCTTCCCCGATGGCGATCATCGAGATGGTGGGGGCAGAGGCCTGAATCGTGGCCATGTACCGCCTGACCCTCGAATATGACGGGAGTGACTTCCACGGCTGGCAGCGCCAGCCTGGGATGCGCACTGTCGAGGGCGAGTTGCGCACGGCCCTCGCCCGGGTCGGCGACGCCGAGGTGGATCTGACCGCCGCTGGGCGCACCGACGCGGGTGCCCATGCCCACGGCCAGGTGGTCGGCCTTCGCACCGATCGGAGCTGGGAACCGGAATCGCTCCGGCGGGCGCTGGTCGCCGTGCTCCCGCGCGACGTGACCGTGAGTGCCGCCGCACCGGCCGCCGACGGCTTCCACGCCCGTCGTCACGCCGTCTCCCGCACCTACCGGTATCTGGTGGTGTCGCGGCGCGCACCCGTGGCGCGGCGCTTCGCCTGGGAGATCTCCGGCGCGGTCGACCTCGCGGCCATGCGCGGCGCGGCCGAGATGCTGCGCGGTCGCCATGACTTCGGCGCCTTTGGCCGCTCCCCGAAGCCCGGGGGAGGCACCGTGCGCACCGTTCACGACATCTCGGTCCGGCGGGCCACCTCCGTCTGCGGAGGAGAGCACCTTCCCGTCGTCGTCATCGAGGTCACCGCCGACGCCTTCCTCTACGGGATGATGCGGACCATCGCCGGGGCGCTGGTGGCGGTCGCCACCGGGCGGCTCAGCCGTGAGCAGCTCGGCGCCGCACTGGCGGATCCCGGCTCCCGCCCGGAGCGGGTGACGGTCGCTCCGGCCCGAGGATTGCATCAGTGGGCCGTCAGTTATGGCCCGGCCGCCGGAGGTGATTCATGACGACCCAGACGAGCCAGAGGACCTACATGGCCAAGGCGGGCGAGGTCCCCTCGCGGTGGTTCCTGGTCGACGCACGCGGCCAGACCCTGGGGCGCCTTTCGGTCAACATCGCCCGTGTGCTGCGGGGCAAGCACCGTCCCCAGTACACGCCCCACCTCAATACCGGCGACCACATCGTCGTCGTGAATGCCGCCGACATTGTGGTCACGGGTGGCAAGGCGCGCAAGAAGATCTACGACCGCTACTCCGGGTATCCGGGCGGTCGCCGCACCCGGTCCTTCGAGGAGGCTCTGGAACGCGACCCGACCTTCCCCATCCGCCACGCGGTCAAGGGAATGCTCCAGCACAACAGCCTGGGCGCTGACATGCTCACCCGGCTCCGCATCTATCCGGGCGCCGAGCACCGCCACGAGGCCCAGCAGCCCACGCCCATCACCTTCGGCCCACTCGGGGAGATCATCGTTGCCAGCAACTGAGCAGCACTACTACTACGCGACCGGCCGGCGCAAGTCCGCGGTGGCCCGGGTGCGCCTCGTCCTCGGAGACGGGGTCCTGCTCATCAATGGGCATTCCCCGAGCGAGTATTTCGGGCGCCGTGACCTCGAAACCGTGGTCACCCAGCCGCTCCGGATCACCGAAACCGTCGACCGCTTTGCCGGCACCATCAAGGTGTTGGGCGGCGGCGTCGCCGGCCAGGCTGGGGCAGTGTGCCACGGCATCGCCCGCGCCCTGGTGGTCGCCGATCCCGAGCTGCGCGCGGTGCTCAAGAAGGCCGGCCTCCTCTCCCGCGACCCCAGGGAGAAGGAGCGCAAGAAGCCCGGCCTGAAGCGCGCCCGCAAGGCGCCTCAGTACACCAAGCGCTAGCGGCGGCCCCCGGGACCGATCCATCCGCCTCAGCGGAGGGCCCGATCCCCCATCATCTNNGGGGCTCGCCGCCCCTCGGCGGCGCGGCGAAGCCGCGCTCGCCTCACCCCGCCATCAGCCTCTACACGATTAGCCAGGGCCTCGTCGTGCCTCCGCCGATGCCACGGATAGCCCTCGTCCACGATTGGCTCAACCGGCCGATCGGCGGCGGTGAGCGTGTGCTCTTGGAGCTGGCCCGGTTGTACCCCGAGGCTCCCATCTACACCCTGCTCTTCGACGCGGCACGGTATGCGGGAGAGCTCGACCCCGCCCGGGTGCGGACCTCCTGGCTGGAGCGACTGCCGGAGCCGGTGCGCTCCCATCCCCGCTACCTCCTGCCCCTGATCCCCGCGGCCGTCGAGGCCTGGGACCTCTCAGGGTTCGACGTCGTCCTCTCCAGCTCGGTCGCCTTCGTCAAGAACGTCACCACCCCGGCGTCCACCCTGCACGTCTGCTACTGCCACTCGCCGATGCGCTTCGCCTGGGACTACTGGCCTCGCTATGTCGAGGAGATGGAGGTGGGCCCCCTCAGGCGGCTCGCCGTCACCGCCCTGGTGGCGCGTGCCCGCCGCTGGGACCTTGCCGGGGTCGCGGGTGTCGATGCCTGGCTGGCCAACTCGGAGACGACCGCCGCGCGACTCCGCCGCTACTACGGGGTGCGCGACGTGACCGTGATCCCGCCTCCGGTCGACGTCGACGGGCTCCGGGCGCTGGCATCGACACCCAAGGGTGAGCACTGGGTGACCCTCAGCACCCTCACCGAGTACAAGCGGATCGACCTCGCTGTTCGGGCCTTCACCGCGTCGGGGCGCCCGCTGGTCGTGATCGGCGACGGTCCGGATCGCGGCCGTCTGGAGAGCCTGGCCGGGTCGACGATCCGCTTTGCCGGGCACCTCGACGACGACGCCCGCGGCGCGGTCCTGGCCGGCGCTCGCGCCCTGGTCTTCCCGGGCGAGGAGGACTTCGGCATCGCCGCCGTAGAGGCACTCGCCTGCGGCACCCCGGTGGTCGCCTACGCGCGCGGGGGCCTCACCGAGATCGTCGAGGCGGACCGCACCGGGGTCTTCTTCGACGAGCAGTCGGTGCCGGCGCTGAATGCCGCGGTGGAGAAGCTCGCCGATCTCCCGATTCCCCGCGACCGGCTGGTGGCCGCGGCGGGGCGCTTCACGGCGACGCGCTTCCGGGAGAGCGTGCGCGGCTTCGTCGACCGGGCCGCCGCCGACCACATCGCCGCCACCCGGGGAGATCGCTCTGGCCGGTCCGGGCGAGCGGCGCCGGCGCGACCGCGCATCCTCGGGGTCGCGGTCGACCCCCTGACCGTCTCCGAGGCCGTCCACAAGATCGTGGAGCGTGCCGCCGATCCGGAGAGCCCTCCCGCCTACGTGCTCAAGCCCTACGTCGAATTCTTCGGCCCGCGCGCCACCCCGGCGGTCCGGGCGATCTTCGAGGGCGCCTGGTTGAGCCTCGCTGACGGTGTCGCCGTCCAGTGGGCTGCCGCCTACGGGCGCCGGCCCGGCCACGGCACCCTGGACCTGCTGCGGTCGCTCGCCGCCATCGTGCTCAGACCGCGATCGGTCACAACGGTCATCCCCGAGCGGGTGGCGGGGGCCACCCTGACCCTTGATCTCCTCCGCGCCTGCCGCGATCGGGGGCTCGGGGTGTTTCTGATCGGCTCGCCCAAGCACAACTCGATCTCCGATACGGCTCGGTACCTGGTGGGCGCGTTGCCAGGGCTCCGGGTCGTGGGAACAGCCCCGGGCCGGGTCGATCCCGCCGGTGACGCCGAGCTGCTCGTCGAGCTGCGGCGCCGCCGGCCCGATCTGATCCTGGTCGGGGTCGGGTTCCCGGCCCAGGAGCGGCTGATGTCGCGCCTTTCGCCCCACCTCGGCCACGCTGTCCTGATCGGCGAGGGTGGCAGCTTCGACTTCCGCGAGATGGGCGGCGGCATCCGCCGCGCCCCCGGGCCCTTGCGGCGGCTCGGCCTGGAGTGGCTCTGGCGCCTGCTTCGCGAGCCGCGGCGGCTCGGCCGGCAGCTCGCCATCCCCCGATTCGTCCTGGCCGTGCAGCGCGAGGCACGCCGCCGCGTCCAAGACTCCCCAAAGTGATGGCAGGCATGGCAGAGTCCCGCGAATGCTGAGCGTCATCGTTCCCGCCTTCAACGAGGCGCGGCGCCTCCCCGCGACCCTGCAGGCACTTCGGGTGTACCTGGACGGGGCGGGGGAGGAGTACGAGGAGTACGAGGTCATCGTCGTCGACGACGGGTCGCGCGACGGGACCGCTCAGCTGGCCGAGCAGACGGCAGCCGGCTGGGAGCAGCTCCAGGTCATCAGGCTCCCCCAGAACCGGGGTAAGGGTGCCGCGGTCCGCGCCGGGATGCTGGCCGCGCGGGGCCAGCTCCGCCTCTTCACCGACGCCGACCTGAGCACCCCCATCTCCGAGCTGGCCAAGCTGCGCGAGCTGATCGAGGGGACGACCGCCGTCGTCATCGGCTCGCGCGCCGTTGACGCTTCGGAGGTGGAGGTTCACCAGCCCCTCAGTCGGGAGCTGATGGGCCGCTCTTACAACCGGATGCTGCAGCTGCTCGTGCTCCCCGGGCTCCACGACACCCAGTGCGGCTTCAAGATCTTCACCGCGGAGGCCGCCGTGGCCTGCTTCACCCCGCTCCGGACGCTGGGGTTCGGTTTCGACGCCGAGGTGCTGCTCCGAGCCCGGCGCCTCGGCTGGAGCGTTGCCGAGGTCGGCGTGGTGTGGCGGCACGCCGAGAACTCCCGGGTCAGCCCGATCCGCGACTCGCTCGGGACCCTGGTCGATCTCATCAGGCTGCGACTGCGTCGCGACTGACCCGCCTGAGGCGGCGGTGTCATCTGGGGTGCCCCGCCGCCGGGACCGGAGACCCCCCGGAGGCGGTCGTCCAGCGGACCACCGGGGGAGGCTGCTAGCCTAGAGTTGCTGTGGTCATGGCGTCTGACGGGATCAGGGTTGGGGCGCTCGGCTCGTCACCCCTACGGGACCTCTCCCATGCCCTGGAGGCGCGGGCCCAGGAGTTGGAGACGGTCATCGCGGGCCTCGATGAGGTGATCGCGGAGCAGTCTGCAGAACGCACCCGGGTGCGTCTCGCCCTGGCCCAGGCCGAGGCGGTGCGCGCGCAGATCATGGAGTACCGCCGCCTGGTGCGCCCTGAGGTGCTGGCCGGTGCCCTGCGGCGCAGCGGTGAGCTGTACGCCCGCATGCGTTCCCTGGACTCCCGCCTGGAGGGGCTGGCGGAACGGCGCGCGGGGATGCAGTCGGAGCGGGATCAGCTCGGTCAGATCCGGCCGCTGGCGGTGGAGCTGGGGGCCGACCAGGGCGCACGGTTGGTTACAGCCGACGACCCCCAGGTGGTCTGCCGGCGGGCCGAGCGCCAGCTCCAGCGCCTGGTCGCGCAGGACCACGAGGCGATCAGCGCCATGATCATGTCGGGACCCCTCGAGGACCTGGCAGATGTCGTCCTCGCCGTCGAGCTGATCGGACGCCGGGTCGGTCAGGCCCCGGCCCTGACCGTCACCACCGAGGTCACCCAGTGCAAAGAGGTGACCCGCCGTGCCATGGCGCGGATGCACCGGCTGCTCTTCCAGATCAGCCCCCAGGGCCTGGAGGAGGAGGGTCTGGTCACCTCGGTGCGCCGTGCCGGGGCCGACCTTGTCGGCATCGTGACCGTCCGGGTCCAGGTGGTCGGCGAGGAGCGGCACCTCTCTCTCGCGGTCGGCCTGGCCGCCTTCCGCGTGGTCGTGGAGGCGATCGAGAATGCTTACCGGCACGGCCGGGCCGAGGAGGTGGAGGCGGTGTTCGCCTTCCTGCCCGGCCGGCTTCAGGTCGTCGTCGCGGACCATGGAGAGGGGTTCGACGTTGGCGCCACTGAGGCGAGGCTGGGGCGCACCCGGTCCCTTGGCCTCATCACCATGCGCGAGCGCGTCGAGAACGTCGGGGGCTCCTTCGAGATCCGCAGTTCACTCGGAGCGGGCACCGAGGTCAGGGCAGTCTTCGGCACCTCTTAGCGTGACGGCGGCCCCACGGGCCGGCGTCTTCGCAGCATGAAGCTGCCGCAGAGCTGGACCCCCGCCGGGATGCCACGCCCGGCTTCGGCGGCGCCGACGGGGTCAGGCGGTGGCGTCGGCCCTAGCCTGGAAGCGGCCGATGCCGGGCCGCTGGGTGCGCTCCCGCTTCAGCTCGTAGAAGTGCTCGGCCGTGAGCAGCCACGAGACCCGGTCCCACAGCTCGCCGGCCGCCTCCCCGGTGATGCGTGCGTCGACGCACGGGCCGAAGGTGGGTGGGGCATCTCCCAGGACGAGGGTGGGGACCCCGAAGGCCCCGCGCGCCGCGATCGCGCGATGCTCGGCCAGCATCTCTTCCTTGATGCTCGGATCCGCGGCCGCGGCGTCGACGAGAGCGGGGTCGAGACCGGCGGCGCCGAGGGCCTGGCGCAGCACCGCATCGTCGTCCAGGGGCTCGCCGCGCTCGTGGTGGGCCTCGCCGAGCTCTGTGTAGACCCGGGCCAGCGCGGCGTCGCCGCCGGCCCGCCGCGCGGCGACCATCACCCGCATCGCGGTCTCGCTGGCGCGGTGGAATCGGAGGTGGCGCTCGTCCGGCTCACTGTCCCGGTTGATCTCGGCGAGGATGAAGAGGCGGGTGGTGACCCGGATGGGCCGGACCTTCTCGACCTCGACGAGCCACCGGGAGGTCAGCCATGCCCAGGGGCAGGCGGGGTCGATGTGAAGGGTGAGATCGGTGGGGTTCGTCATCCTCCCACCATACACGGCGCGTCTTCCGCGGCTACCATGCGCTCGTGGTGCCCGCTCCCCTCCGCCTGGAGACCGCCGACGGCACGGTGGTCGCCGAGCGCTGCGCCGTCGCCAGCACCTTCCTCGCCAGGTTCCGCGGCCTGATGTGGCGCCGCGAGCTGCCGGCGGGGGAGGGGCTCTGTATCCAGAACTGCGGCTCGATCCACATGTTCTTCATGCGCTTCGCTCTGGACGTCGCCTTCGTGGACGCCGACGGCCGGATCCTCCATGCATGCCACACGATCCGGCCCTGGCGGATCTCTCGCGTGGTCTTCGGATCCAAAGCCGCCCTCGAGCTGCCCGCCGGCACACTCCGCAAGCTGGGGATCGACCGGGGCTCGGTCCTCAAGCTCATCTGAGGAGGAGAGATGCGCGTTTCCATCGTCATCGGCCAGCACGTCCCGCCCGATGCCCGAGCCTATGCGGAGGCGAAGCTGCGCCGCCTGGAGCACCACGCGAACCTGGACGAGGTCAGCCTCACCGTGGCGCGGGAGACGGCCCTGCTCCCGGAGGCCTCGGCCGAGATCGTCGTCCACGTGCACCGCACCCGGATGTCCGCCCGCCAGGAGGCGGCGAGCGTCCGAGAGGCGATCGACGGGGTCATCGACAAGGTGGACGAGCAGGTGCGGCGCCACCACGACCGGGTGACCGACCGGAAGGGCAGGATCCGGGCCGACGCCGAGCCACCCCGGCCCTGAGTCCCCCCTCCATCCCGTCCCTGAACTGCCCCGGAGCTGTGCCACCCCGCCCTCTTCCTCGGGGTGAGATTCGATGGCCGGTTGAGGGTTGAGCCGGCCGGTCGGCTGGTACGATCCAGCTCGGCAAGGAGCCGCTCTGCTCGCTCGTGGGCGTACCGGGCGCTCCGGCCGCGTCATCATGGAAGTTCGGTGTTCCTGATCAGAAGCCTCAGGTCCCTGCTAGGAAGTCTCATGTCCCTGCTCAGCAAGGTGCTCGGTGATCCGCACAAGCGGGAGATCTCTCGCAACCGGAGGGTCGTTGCGGAGATCAACGCCCTCGAGGACGAGATGCGCGCGCTCTCCGATGGCGAGCTGCGCCACCGGACCGAGGAGCTCCGGGAGCGGATCGGCTACCAGGGCTCCGACATCAGCTTCGGCCAGTCCTACGTCGAGGACCTCGAGGTCCTCGGCGAGAGCGCCGCCGAGGCGGAGGCGGAGTTCGCGAGCGGGAACGTCAGCGCCGAGAGCGAGGCGGAGATCGAGCGGCAGTTTGCCCGGCGCGAGAAGAAGGAGCGCGAGGAAGAGCAGCAGGAGCTGCTCAACGAGATCCTCCCTGAGGCTTTTGCCGTGGTCCGGGAGGCGTCACGCCGCGTCCTGGGGATGCGCCATTTCGACGTCCAGCTGGTCGGGGGCATCGTGCTCCACGACGGCAAGATCGCCGAGATGAAGACCGGCGAGGGCAAGACCCTGGTCGCGACCCTCCCGCTCTATCTGAATGCGCTGGTGGGCAAGGGCGCCCATCTGGTCACCGTCAACGACTACCTGGCCCGCCGTGACGCCGGGTGGAACGCTCCCGTGTACCACTTCCTGGGCTTGAGCATCGGGGTCATCGCCGGGCAGAACCTCTCCTACATCTACGACCCCGACTTCCTCGACGAGAGCCACCCCGACTCCCGACTCCAGCACCTTCGTCCCAGCGCCCGCCGCGAGGCCTACGCGTGCGACATCACCTACGCGACCAACAACGAGCTCGGATTCGACTACCTCCGGGACAACATGGCGATGACCGTGGAGCAGTGCGTCCAGCGCCGGCTCCACTACGCGATCGTCGACGAGGTCGACTCCATCCTCGTCGACGAGGCCCGCACCCCGTTGATCATCAGCGGCCAGGGCAGCGAGCCCACCGAGAAGTACTACACCTACTCCCGGTTGATCAAGAATCTGGTCGCCGACGAGGACTACACCAGCGACGAGAAGACCAAGTCGGTGACCCTCACCGACGAGGGCGTCGTCAAGATCGAGAAGTGGACCGGCATCTCCAATATCTTTGACATCGAGCATGCCGTGGAGGCACACCAGGTCAACCAGGCGCTCCGGGCGTGGGTCCATTACCAGCTCGATCGGGAGTACATCATCCGCGACGGCGAGGTGGTGATCGTCGACGAGTTCACGGGCCGGACGATGCCGGGACGGCGCTGGAGCGACGGGCTCCACCAGGCGGTCGAGGCGAAGGAGGGTGTGCAGGTCCAGCAGGAGAACATCACGCTCGCGACGATCACCTTCCAGAACTTCTTCCGCCTCTACCACAAGCTCGGCGGGATGACCGGTACGGCGATCACCGAGGCGGAGGAGTTCGACAAGATCTACAAGCTCGAGGTCGTGCCGATCCCCACCAACCAGCCGATGGTCCGCCGGGACGAGCCCGATCTGGTCTACATGACCGAGCCCGCCAAGTTCAAGGCGGTCGTGGAGGACATAGTCGACCGCCGCAAGGCCGGACAGCCGGTGCTGGTGGGCACCACCAGCATCGAGAAGTCGGAGCGGCTCTCGCGCATGCTCGAGAAGCAGGGGGTCATCCACAACGTCCTCAACGCCAAGCAGCACGAGCGTGAGGCGGTGATCATCACCGAGGCGGGCCATCAGGGTGCCGTCACCATCGCCACCAACATGGCGGGACGCGGCACCGACATCGTCCTCGGCGAGGGCGTCGCCGACCTCGGGGGTCTCTACATCATCGGCACCGAGCGCCACGAGTCCCGCCGCATCGACAACCAGCTGCGCGGCCGTGCTGGGCGCCAGGGGGACCCCGGAGAGACCCGCTTCTTCCTCTCCTTCGACGACGACGTCATGCGGGTCTTCGGCGGTGAGCGGGTGCAGGGGATGCTGAGCCGCCTTCATGTCGAAGAGGACGTCGCCCTCGAGTCCAAGATGTTCAGCAAGCAGATCGAGAGCTCGCAGGCCCGGGTGGAGGGGTACCACTTCGACACCCGCCGCCACGTCGTCGAGTACGACGACGTCATGAACAAGCAGCGCGAGATCATCTACGGCGAGCGGCGCCGGATCCTGGAGGGCGTCGACAC
This sequence comes from Candidatus Dormiibacterota bacterium, assembly GCA_003153215.1. Classification (GTDB taxonomy): domain Bacteria; phylum Chloroflexota; class Dormibacteria; order Aeolococcales; family Aeolococcaceae; genus Changshengia. The sequence goes on along the minus strand of PLXL01000278.1, from coordinate 990 downwards.
CCGGGCCAACTTCCTCCNNCATAGGGACACCTGGGAGCTGGAGCAGCTCTGGGATCGCATGCGCCAGTTCGCCGGCCCGCTGCTGCCGGCGGTCGCCGACGTCGATCTCGCCTCCCTGGGCGAGAGCGTTCCCGAGGTGATCGAGACCCTCGTCGGCGAGCTGACCTCGCTCTATGAGGAGCTGGAGGCCAAGCACGGCGAGGAGCTGATGCGGCGTGCCGAGCAGCTCGTGATGCTGAGCGTCATCGACGAGAAGTGGCGCGCCTACCTGACCCAGATGGAGCATCTGCGGGACCAGATCGGCTTCCACGGCTACGGGCAGATGGACCCCCTGGTCGAATACAAGCAGGAGGCGTACCACTCCTTCCAGGATCTGATGGCGGAGATCCAGCGGGACATCGTCCGCTTCCTCTTCACCGTCAAGTTCGAGGCTCTGCAGCCGCCCCAGGAGCCACCGCCCTCGGAGGCCGCGGCGGGGGAGACCGCCCCACCCTCCCCTCGTGCCGACCAGCCCGGCTCCGGCCGGCAGGGGGACGCGCCTCCCATGGCCGGTGCCGACGGTGCCGGCTCGGGATCGCCCGGGGACGCCGGCCCCGCGGCACCGCCGGCCCGACCGGCGGCGGCGGCGGCCAGCGGGTCCCTGGCGCGAGCCACGGTGAAGGGTGGCGGACCGGCGCCGGCGCCGGTCCGCATTCCCGCTCCGGCTCCAGCACCGAGCCCGCTTGTCGCCCCTCAACCGGTGGGAGGCGGCCCCGCTCGGGCGGGCGCCCCGGTGCGTCCCCCGCTGTCCATCCCTGGCGTTGCCGGCATGCTGCCCCACACTCGGGTGCGCAACGTGGTGGAGAGCTCGGCCGAGGGCACCCGGCAGACGGATGGCCCCGCGGCGGCGGCGAAGGGCGGTGCCAACGGCGCCGGATCGCCGCGCAAGATGGGGCGCAACGAGCGCTGCTGGTGCGGCAGCGGGAAGAAGTACAAGTTCTGCCACGGGGC
>PLXL01000158.1 GCA_003153215.1 Candidatus Dormiibacterota bacterium | reverse complement strand
AAGATCGGCTGCTCCGGGAGGCGGGGTGGGAAGGCCCGGTAATCGGCGACGGCGATGAGCTGCAGCTCGGTCGGCCCGACGGGGCGCCAAAGAGTGACGCTCTCCTGACCCTGGGAGAGTTCGGCCGCATCTATTTCGCGGATTTCGACCACTCGCGCACCCGCGAGCGGACCGTCCGGGTCCAGATCGTCGGGGAGTGACCTAGCTCGCGGCCGTGTCGTCGGCCACGGCGGAGGGACGGCCCGACACCTCGGGCGGAGGCTCGCTCGCGTAGAGGGCGGGCCGGCGGTCGCGGAGGAGGTGGTTGCGCGGGGTGCGCCAGCGGGACCGCTCCACCGCGGTCAGGTCCACGTCCGCGACCAGCAGCTCCTCGCGGTCGGGACTGGCCGGCCCGGCGATGGGCCAGCCGTCGGGGCCCACGATGATCGAGGCACCGAGGAACGTGACTCCGCGCTCCTCCCCCACCCGGTCGGCGCAGGCGACCGCGGTGCCGTTGGCGGCCGCCGCGGCCATGGCCATGATGTCCCCCTGACAGTACCCGTGCTCGTCGTGGAGATGGCGCCGGAACGAACTGACCCAATTGGTCGGGACGGCGATGACCTCGGCGCCCCGGAGGGCGAGGGCGCGCGCGACCTCGGGGAACCAGAGGTCGTAGCAGATGGCGACCCCGACGCGGGCGAAGGGAAGGTCGACGACCACCAGCTCGCTGCCCGGTTGAAACCAGGACTGCTCGTCGTAGAAGAGGTGGAGCTTGCGGTAGGTCGCCAGCCGGCCCTCGGGGCCGAGGACGACGGCGCTGTTGTGGCGGCAGTTGGCGCCTGCCTCGGCCAGGCCCCCGACCACGTACACGCCCAACCGGCGGCAGGCGTCCACCAGGGCCGCCACGCTCTCACCGGTATCGGCGTCCTCGGCCAGCCGGCCGACCTCCTCCTCGCTGGAGAAGACGTAGCCCGACGAGGCCAGCTCGGGGAGGACGACGAGCTGGGCGCCCCGCTCCGCCGCGGCCTCGACCTGGGCTACCGCGGCGGCCCGGTTGCCGCTCAGGTCGCCGATGCGCGGCTCGTACTGGGCGACCGCGATGCGGAGGGTCCGGTTCGGGGAGTCGGTCACGCCGCGAAGATGGTGGAGCGGTAGTAGGCGAGCTCGGCGATCGACTCCCGGATGTCGTCGAGGGCACGGTGCGCCTCGACCTTGGGCGGAGCCGCGACGAGGATCTCCGGGTACCAGCGCCGGCAGAGCTCCTTGATGCTCGAGACGTCAATCGAACGGTAGTGGAGGAATTCCTCGATCTCGGGGAGGTGTGCCGAGAGGAAGCGCCGATCCGTCCCGATGGAGTTGCCACAGAGGGGCACGGTCCGGGCCTCGGGAATGTGCTCGCGGAGGAACTCGAGCGTCTGCCGACCGGCCTCCTGCACGGAGATGGGCGAAGCCTTGATCTCCGCCAGCAGCCCCGACGTGGTGTGCATGGTCCGAACGTGGTGGTCCATCTCGCGCAGCTGGTCGCGGTCCGCGTGCACGACCAGATCGGGACCCTCCGCCACCACGGCGAGGTCGTCGTCGGTGATGAGCGTGGCGATCTCGACGATCACGTGGCGCACGGGGTCGAGCCCGGTCATCTCGAGGTCCATCCAGGCGAGCACGACGACGATCCTATCCGCGGGGAGGCGCGCAGCGGAGCCGGCGTGGATTCTGGGCCAGGGTGTCGATGTCAAACGCACCATTCGCGGCAGACTCGGCGGGCCCAGGCAATCCGGCACCGGGGTTCCTCCTGGTCACGGCAGTGGTTGCGGAGTAAGGAACGATGCCCGTTATCGGAGGAGGGTAGGCAAGGCCGAGCGTCGGGCCGGGTGAACTTGCGGCCTCCAAGATTGAGACCAAGTTTTACGGGCATCAATCGTAGGTGCGCTCCATTTTTACACCCTACTTTCAGTGCTAAGTTGTATAAAATGGCCATTTACTAGTGACATCCATCTCGAAATGGCCTAGCATTGTGGTGTGAATACGAGCCAACTCCTAGCCCGCCTCGGGACGGTCTGCCCATGGTGGCGCGATCCCAGCGGCTGGCAATACCAGGATCCAGATCTCCGAGCGGTCCAGGCCACCCGGCTTTCCTACGAGCCAAAGCCCCTGGAGAACCTCGAGCTCGGTGGCCTCTACATCCTGCGCGGACCGCGCCGCGTCGGGAAGTCGGTCGAACTGAAACGAGCCATCCTCGGCCTGCTCGAGGCCGGCGTCTCCCCTCGCCGCATCATCCACTTCCCGTGTGATGAGCTGAATGCGGAGGACCTCAGCAAACTGGTCACCGCGGCTCGCACCGTCGCCACGGCAAGTGAGGCCGAGCCCCGCTACTGGTTTCTGGACGAGATCACCGCGACAGGTGGCAAATGGTGGACGACCGTCAAGTGGCTCCGCGATAACAATTCAGGCTTTCAGCAGGACTGCGTCGTTCTCACGGGCTCCTCGATGCGCGGCCTGGACGAGGCGGTCAAGGCGCTCGCAGGTCGCCGCGGACCAGCCTCCGACAGTGAGCGACTACTCCTCCCGATGGGATTCCGGCAGTTCTGGCGAGCTACGACCCGCCTCGCCCAAACACCAGATGAGAAGCTTCGGGTCAATGCCTGGGAGTTCCGTGAACCGATTTGCCGCGAGGCGATCGGACAAGTTGTGCCGTGGTTGGACGACCTCATCCTGCAGTGGGAAGCGTTTCTCAGCGTCGGAGGGTATCCCCGCGCTGTGAGCGACTTTCTGCGAACCTCAGAAGTCCAGCCTGATTTCACCAATGCTCTTTGGGACGTCATCAGCGGAGAAGCGCTTCGCCGAGCTCGCGATTTCACCCCAGCGAAGGCTCAGCTCCTGCTCGCGCTCTTAGCAGGCTCGCTGACCCAGTCCCTTAATCTGGCATCGCTCGGCGCGCAACTCGGTACCACGAGCAGCACAGCTCGCGAACGCGTTGAAGACCTCTTCGCTGCTTTCACGTGCTGGCCATGTTATCCAATGTCGCCTCGAGGTTACCCAGAGCATGCGGCGCCGTTGGGGACCCACCCAAAGTGCTACTTCACCGACCCGCTCCTCGCGCGACTTGCTTGTCAGCGCGATCCGGATAACATCCCATGCCCCGAACCATCCGCCTTATCGGAGCAGCAATTTGGCTTGACACTCTTAAGGCAGAGGGAGAACCTACAGCCAGGCTCCTACTCTCAGTTCGCGTCCGTTATGTATGCCCGCACGAGCAGCAAGGAGGTCGACTTCACCGGCCCCTGGATGAAGAAGGTGGCTTTCGAGAGCAAGTACGTTGATTCCGGCTGGAAACGTGAGACTCGGACCCTGCGGGCCCTCAC
>PLXL01000133.1 GCA_003153215.1 Candidatus Dormiibacterota bacterium | reverse complement strand
GCGGGTCGGCAGCGGTCATCTCTGCGCCACCGGCGCCGCCGCCCTCCTCCACCCGCGGCGGGACGGCCCGGGCGGCATCGACGACGATCGCCTCGGTCAGCTCGCGCATGTCGGCGTAGTCGGCGTACGCCTGGTAGGCCTCGAGCATCGTGAACTCAGGATTGTGCCGCGGCGAGAGTCCCTCGTTGCGGAAGACGCGGCCGATCTCGTACACCCGGCGGTAGCCGCCGACCAGCAGACGCTTGAGGTGCAGCTCGATGGCGATCCGCAGGTAGACGTCGGTGTGCAGAGCGTTCCAATGCGTCCGGAACGGCACTGCATGTCCGCCCCCCGGGATGAGCTGGAGGATGGGGGTCTCGACCTCCAGGAAGTCCCGTCCCTCGAGGGTGCGCCGGACGCTGCGCAGCAGCTCGGCCCGGTGCTGGAAGTGGCGCCTCTGAGCGGCGCTCGACATCAGGTCGTAGTAGCGCTTGCGGTAGCGGGTCTCCTGGTCCTGGAGCCCGTGGAACTTCTCGGGAGGCTGGCGCAGCGCCTTGACGAGCGGGGTCAGGGTGTGGACGAGCACCGTCGGCTCCCCACGGCGGGTGCGCATGAGCGTCCCGGTCACACCCACGATGTCGCCGAGATCGAGCAGCCGCACCGCCTCGAAGGCGGACTCGCCGAGCTGGTCCTGCTTGAACCAGACCTGCATCCGCCCGCCCTCGTCCTCCAGGTGGGAAAAGACGCTCTTGCCCTGGATGCGNNTGGAGCATGAGCCTGCCGGCCACAGCGACCGAGGGGCCGGGGGTGTCCGCGAGCGGGCCGGTCGCCTCCCAGGCGACCAGCAGGCCGCGCGCCTCCTCCAGGGTGCGGTCGGGCCGGAAGTCGACGTTGTAGACGGGAAGGCCGAGGGCGGCGAGGGCCTCCGCCTTTCGCCTCCGTTCGGCCATCAGGGGATCATCGGGCATGCGCCCGTACATGGTGCCGGAGCGACGGCCCGTTCCGCGCAGGACGTAGCCGGTTCGACGCGATCTGGCCGTCTGCCGCCAGAGCGGAGGACGCTGAGCTCGACTCAGCGGAGGGCGGTGACCTTGAGCTCGCGCACCCCGCCGGGGCTCTGGACCTCGACCTTGTCCCCGATCCGGCGGCCCAGGAGGGCCTTGCCGACCGGCGATTCCATCGAGATGCGGCCCGAGGTGACGTCGACCTCAGCCGGTCCCACGATGGTGAAAGCCTGGGTCCCGAACTCGTCCTTGACCTCGACGGTCGAGCCGACCTGGACCACCCCGCCGACCTCCACCTGCTCGATGATCACGGCGTTGCGAACCATCATCTCCAGGGTGAGGATCCGCCCCTCGAGCATCCCCTGCTCGTTCTTGGCGGCCTCGTACTCGGCATTTTCGGAGATGTCACCGAAATCCTTCGCGTATTTAATCCGTTCGGCGACCTCGGCGCGCCGGACCGTCCGCAGTTCCTCGAGCTCGGTCGCGAGTTTGTCGAGGCCCTCTTTGGTGAGCAAGACCGGCTTGTCCATGGCGATGGCTGACCTTCGTGAACGTGGATGGGACCTGCCGAGCGCCGCCGGCGCATCAGTGGGGAAGCAGGGGAGTATAGGTGCTGCGCGTGAAACGATGGTGGCGACGTTCAAGTAACAAACTGACCCCACCTGGTTGACCCCGATCTGATAACCTACCTATGATCCACACAGCGGTCGGGGACCGCACCTCAAAAGCCCCCCCTCTCGGGGCGTCTCTGGTCTTCCAGGGGCGCCCTCTTTTTTTGGGTAGCGCGGGCTCAGATCTTCGGATACCCGGGGGCTCAGCTTTGGGGGGGGCTCAGCCCTCACCGCTCGTGAAGATCGGCTGGAACCAGCCGCCCGGCCCGAGGCCGGCGGCGAGTGCCTGGCCCAGGATGGCGTCGAGGTCGGCCCGCGTGACCAGGGTCTGCACCATTGCCCGGAGCTTGGCCGCGCCATTGCACCCCTTGATGGTCCAGGCCACGTACTTGCGGCCGACCACCAGGGCCCGGGCCTCCCCGTAGTGCTCGATGAGCAACTCCAGATGCCTCCGGGTCAGCTCGATGCGCTCGGCGAAGCCGAGGTCGGGGAGGAGCTCACCGGTCGCGACGTGGTGGACCGCCTGCCGGATGAACCAGAGGTTGCCCAGGGCGCCCCGCGCGACGACGACACCGTCCACCTCGCCCGCCAGCAGCCGGCGCCGGATCGCGCTGGCGTCGGTCACGTCGCCGCTCCCCACGACGGGGATGCGCACCGCCTCCTTGACCCGGGCGATCTCCGCCCAGTCCGCCTGCCCGGTGTAGCGCTGCGCCCGGGTGCGCCCGTGGACCGTGACCATCGCGCACCCGGAGTCCTCCAGGGCCCGCGACAGCTCGGGGGCGTTGATCGACGCCTGGTCCCAGCCGAGCCGCATCTTGGCGGTGACGGGAACGTCGACCGCCTCCACCATGGCCCGGATCACCCGCGCCGTGGCGGCCAGATCCCGCGCCAGGGCTGCGCCCGAGCCCCGCGTGGTGACCCGCGGCACCGGGCAACCGAGGTTGACGTCGACCACCGACGCCCCCCGCTCGACACAGAT
>PLXL01000282.1:15556-24314 GCA_003153215.1 Candidatus Dormiibacterota bacterium | reverse complement strand
GAGCCGACGAAGGCCGGCTGGCGGGTGGGCAGCACCTCCTCGAGGGGAAGGCGGCCCTCCAGGCGGCGACGCACCGCGGCGGTCCACCCGGGCTCGCCCTCCGCGGAGGAGCCGGCGGCGAGCGGGGGAGTGCCCGTGCCCGATCCCAGGCCGCTCGCCTCACTCATCGTCATCGTCCCGGTGCTTGGCGGTGTTGTGGGGGAAGGGGGCTATGAGCGCGACCACGAAGAGCAGCACCATCGCCGCGATCAGGATCAGGTTGGGCAGCGAGATGAGGATGAATCCCCAGTGCAAGTACGGCGCCGGGCTGTTCATTGGGTCCTCCGGAAGGTGAGCGGGGGCACCGGCCAGCGGGGGCCCCCCAGAGATCGTCTCTCTGACCTTACAAGCTATGGGCCCCCGATCACATTGTCATGTGACTTAAGTCGTCAGATTGGCTGGGGCTTATGGCCATGGCCCCTGCCGGGGTGGGAGCGGACGATGGTCCGGAGATTGCGAGATAGGGACCGAGATGGGCATGTCGACTCCGGCGGACCGGCTTTTCCTCCTGCTCGACCCGCGCACGCGGCGGGTGGCCGACATCTGCACCGGCCCGACCGCGACCGGTGACTGCCCCGCCTACCTCGCCGGTCAGCCGCTCACCTGCGCGGGGTTCCGGGTGGTGCCGATCCGCCAGACGTCGGCCAATGGTCTGCCCTTCCTGGTGGATGAGTCCGAAGGGCCCCGCTGCCCGCTGGCCTGGCTCGACGACGGTGAGCAGGCGGCGGACGCCGGCGGGGCGCGTGTGACGGGTCCCGGCCCGGCCAGCTGATCTCGGCGCCGCCCGCTCCCGAGGGTTGGGCGCCCCCGGACGGGCACCGGTGCACGAGGGCGGCGACCCTCCGCTCCCGCCGCCTGCCCAGCCTCCTACTGCTCCCGCCCCTCGTCGCACACCGTCCGGAACTCGCAGTGGCCGCAGCGCCAGCTGCTCGGCTTGGGCGGGAAGTCGTGGGCGCGGCGGGCCTCGGCCAGCTCGCGGGCCGTGCTCTCCACCTGGAAATGGAACCGACCTAGGGCGACGGAGTCGAACGTCATCCGGCTGACCTCGGCGGTCTGGAGCCAGTGCAGCTCGACCGTGGCCTCGTCGCGGTGCTGCTCGCGGGCGAGCGCCACCGCGTAGGCGCGGACCTGAAGGTCCTTGCGCAGGGACTCCTCCTCGCGCGGCGGCCCGGTCTTGTAATCGATGACCACCTGGACCCCGCCCGGCCCGGCGTCGATGCGGTCGAATCGTCCGGTCACGTCGCCGGCGCTCACTTCGAGGGTGAAGGGCTGCTCGACCATGAGAGGCTCGGCGTCGCGCCACCCCGGTGAGGCCGCGTAGCGCCGGAGCTGGCTCTCGCCCAGGCTGCGCAGCTCGGCATGAGCACCCTTGGGGCCCCGTGACGTCTCCCATGCCTCACCCCACAGGCGGCCCGCCTCGTCCGGCCCGGCCTCGGCACCGGTCTGGCGCAGCGCCGCCAGGGCCTGGAGGACGGTGTGCACCAGGGTCCCGTACCAGCGCTGGGGCGAGGCTGGCACCGGCAGGCGGTAGACGCTGCGATAGGCGTAACGGCGGGCGCAGTCCTTGAAGGCGGCGAGATCGGAGACAGATGCTCGGATCGTCGCCGTGGGCAGGCCCGCCGCGGCGGCCAGCCGGCGGCGGGTGGGTGGCCGGCTGCCCTCGATGGCCCGCCGAGCCACCCAAGCGGCTCCGTCCAGGGCGGCCAGGAAGGGGCTCGGGCGCTCGTCGCGGAAGGAGTGCGGGTAGCGGCGCGCATGGACCAGGACGAGGCGGTCGCGGGCCCGGGTCGCCGCCACGTAGAAGAGGCGGCGCTCCTCGTCCCGGCTCGCCTCTCCCTCCGGGGCGGGCTCCGGCACCAGCTCGTCGGGGAGGGTCAGGCGGGCGGGGAAGCCCCCCATCCCCGGCCAGCGCTCCTCGGTGCAGCGTCCGAGGAAGACAACCGGCCACTCCAGGCCCTTCGCGGCGTGGGCGGTGAGCAGGCCGATCCCCACCGTCGTGGCCTCGACGGCCGCGATCTCGTCCGCTGCGTGGCTGCTGCGCAGGATGTCGAGGTAGCGCAGCGCCAGGGGCAGGCTGCGGTCGTTGCTCCAGTCGGCGAAGCCCTCCAGCAGCTCACCGAACTTGTTGAGGTTGGCTCCGATCTGAGCCCGCGCCAGGGGCTCGGCGTCATCCAGGATCCCGAGGAACTCGCTCCCCTCGAGGGCGGCGTAGAAGATGTCGCGGACATCGTCCCGGGCTGCCTGGGCGTGGAGATCGACCAGGAGGTCGATCAGCCGGCGGGCGGTCGCCAGGTCGTCCGCGCCCAGCTCCGGCAGCTCTCCGGTGATCACCGAGGCGAGCGGGAGATCGCGGTCGCGGGCGGCCTGGCCGAGCGCGAGCCGGCCGGCGTTGCTCACCGCGAAGGAGGGCAGGTGCAGGCAGCGGAGGACCGCCTGGGAATCGCCGGGGTCGTGGACGGCGCCAAGGAGCCCGATCAGGTCCTTGATCTCGCGCCGCTGGAAGAATCCGCGGCCTCCGTGTACCACGTAGGCCACCCCCGCCTCCTGGAGGGCGCGGGTCGCCGCCTGCATGTCGTCGTGGCGCCGGAAGAGCCAGGCGATGCCGGCCGGGTCGGCCCCGGCGTCGATCAGGCGCCGGCACTCGGCGGCCACCTCGACGACCTCGCCGCGCTCGTCGGCGGCTCGCCACACCTCCACCTGACCACCGGCGCCCCGGTCGGCGACCAGGTGCTTCTCGATGCGCGAGCCCGGGGGGGCCGCCCCGATGATGGCCCGGCTCGCCTCCACGATCTCCTGATGGGATCGGTAGTTGCGGTCCAGGACGATGCGCTCGTGGCTTGGGTAGATGCGGGCGAAGCGATCGAGGTTGGCGAGCGACGCGCCCCGGAACTTGTAGATGGACTGGTCGTCGTCGGCGACGACCATGATGTTTCCCCGCTCTCCGGCCAGCACCTCGACCAGGCGGGCCTGCGCGTAGTTGGTGTCCTGGTACTCGTCGACCATCACGTGGTCGATGGCCCCGGCCACCGCCTCGCCGACGTCCGCGTGCTCCCGCAGCAGCCGTTCCGCGTAGAGGATGGTGTCGTCGTGGTCGAGGACGGCCCGCTCCATGAAGGTCGCCTCCAGGCGCCGGTAGACCTCGGCGCACTCACGGTGCCGGGTCAGCAGCTCGCGCTCCAGGCTGGCCCCGGCCGCCGCCGCGGCCAGGCGGGCTTCGGCCCAGCCCGCGTAATCCTCGGGAGAGACCAGCTCCTGCTTGGCCTTCTCGATCACGTCGAGAATGGCGTCCACCAGGTCATGGGAGCGCAGGGGGTTGTAGAGGGTGGTCGGGCGCAGCTCGCCGAGGATTCCGTCGACCACCAGCCACCGCTCCGCCTTGTCGGCGATCCGGAACGCCGGTGAGATCCCGAGCCGCCAGCCCCAGTGGCGCAGCACCCGCTGGGCGAAGGAGTGGTAGTTGAGGAGGGGCGGGTCCCCCTCGAAGGGCCCGTGGGCGCGCTCCACCCGGTCGCGCATCTCGGTCGCGGCCTTGCGGGTGTAGGTGAGCACCAGCAGGCGCTCCGCCGGCGTCCCCTCGCGGATCAGACGGAGAAAGCGCTCGACGATGACCCGGGTCTTGCCGGAACCGGGGCCCGCCAGCACCAGGCACGGCCCCTCGCCGTGGTCGACGGCTCGCCGTTGCGCGCCGTCCAGCTCCACGGCAGCACCGCTCGCCGCTCGGATCTCCCCGATCTCCCCGCCATCGGCGAGATCCACGGGAGCGCCGCCCGCCGGCCCGGTCTCCGCACCCTCGTTCTCCGCACCCTCGTTCACCGCGGCGGTGGCCCCGCCGGCCGTCCCGGCGTCCGCGCCAGCCGGCGCCTCCGGTGAGAAATCGAGCATCCGCCGATGATACCTGATGCTTCGTACATCTGTTTGCAGGGTGCCCGCCGTCCAGCCGGAACGCCTGCTAGAGTGGTGCCTCCGTTCAGCCGGGGCTGGAGCCCACGGCGAGCACGGCGGCCGGGCCGCCGGGCCACCCGTCTCATCGGTGGACGAGCGGTGTCCGCATCAGTCAGGCCGCCGGTGGCGGCGCCGAGGAGGTGATCCCTCAACCGTGTCGGAGGTCAAGGTCCGCGAAGGCGAGACCTTTGAGAGCGCGCTTCGGCGCTTCAACAAGAAGATCAAGCAGAACGGCATCCTCTCGGAGGTTCGGCGCCGCGAGCACTACGAGAAGCCCTCGGTCCGCCGCAAGCGCAAGCTGGTGGCCGCCCGGAAGCGCCGGGCGAAAGCCGGCTGACGCCGTCATCACCACCTTTCGGGCTCGCCAATGGCGAGCCCCTTTCTTTCTGCGCCACCATGAGTTCCCCATGCGGGTGACCATCCACCGCTCGCCCACCCTCGACGCCGCGAGCCTGGCGCTGGTCCGCGACGGCGGGCTCGCCCCCCTGCTCCGCAGCAGCGGAGACCTCCTCGGCGTGCCCGCCCGCGCCGGTCTGGCGGTGCGGCTGACGGACGACGAGGAGCTGCACCGGCTCAACCGGGATCACGCCGGGGTGGACGCCGCCACCGACGTCCTCGCCTTTCCGGGCGACGGGCGCGAGTGGGTGGGCGACGTCGCGATCTCGGTCGAAAGGGCGCGCGCCCAGAGCCCCGCGGCCGCCGCCGGCGAGCTCCGCCTGCTGGCCGTCCACGGCCTGCTCCACTGCCTCGGCCACGACCATGACCTGCCGGAGCGGGCGGCGGCGATGACCGCCCTGACCCGGAGACTGCTCCCCGGGCAGGACGTTCCCCACCTCGCACCGCATTGATGCCGCGAGAGCCATGGCGACCGTGATCATCGGCCTCGGCAATCCCGGGGGCGAGTACGCCCACACCCGGCATAACTGCGGGTGGATGGTCCTCGACGTTTTGGAGGGCCGGGGCCGCTTCGCCCGAGCGCGGCGCGAGGGGCCTGCCAAGGTGCGCGCCGGCACTGTCGACGGATTCGACGTCGTCCTCGCCCGCCCCACCACCTACATGAACCTGAGCGGGCGAGCGGGCGTCCACCTCGTGCGCGTCCTCGGCGTCCCGACCTCCGACGTGGTCGTGGTCCACGACGACGTCGACCTCCCCTTCGGCCGCCTCCGTCTACGCCGGGGCGGCTCGGCGGGAGGCAATCGCGGTGTGCGCTCGCTCATCGAGTCGTGGCAGACGCCGGACTTCATCCGGGTTCGGGTCGGGATCGGCCGGCCCGCCGCGGGTGAGGACACCGTCGACCACGTCCTGGATGCCTTCACGCTCGCGGAGCGGCAGGCGCTGCCCGCCATCCTCGGCCGCGCCGCCGACGCGGTGGCGGCCATCGTGCGCGAGGGCCTGGAGCGGGCCATGAACGAGTACAACCGTCCTCCTCCGGCCGGACCGGAGGGGGCCGAGGTGCCGGCACCCGGTGATTGAGCCACCTGCCGGCGGCGCGCCCACGCTGGCCTCCCGCCTGGACGCGGTCGTCCCCCTGGCTGCGCTCGTCAACGGCTCCCTGCGCGTCCTCGGCGGGGTTCCCTCGGCCGCCGTCGGGCTGATCGCCTGGTGGGCCCGCCGGCGCGCCTCCGGGCACGTCCTGGTGATCGCGACCGACCCGGAGACCGTCTATGCCGATGCCCGTCTCTGGGGCGGCGAGGCGCGGCTGGGTCTCTGGCCGGCGGCGGACACTCCCGGCTTCGACCGCATCCCCCCGTCGGAGGAGGTGATCCGCCGCCGGATCGCCACCCTCGCCCTGCTCCGCGACGGCGAGCCGGCCCTGGTGGTCGCCTCCCCGGCCGGGCTGCTCCGCCCCACCCTCCCCACCGGCGCGCTCGATAGCACCGGCGAGCTCGGTCGGGGTACCCGGATCGGCCGCGACGCGGTCATCGAGCGCCTCGTCCGCCTCGGCTACCGGCGGGTGACCGCGGTGACCTCGCCCGGCGAGATGGCCGTGCGCGGCGGCATCGTCGACGTCTTTGGCCTGGATCGCGGACGCCCCTGGCGGGCGGAGTGGTTCGGCGACGAGGTGGACGAGATCCGGGCCTTCGACGTCGACACCCAGACTTCGGTCGCCCGCCTGGAGAGGGTCCGGATGCTGCCTGCACGTGAGCTCGACCTGAGCCCCGAGGCAGTCCGCCGGGCCCAGGAGGTGGTGGCCGGCCTCGATGTCGGCGGCTGCCGGCCGGAGGTTCGCGAGCAGTGGCAGCAGGACCTCGCCCAGCTCGAGCTGGGCGTCTACGACGACGGCGTGGACCTCTTCGCCCCCTATCTCAACCAGGGCTCCAGCCTCTTCGACCACCTGGGCAAGGGGGCGCTGGTGCTGGTCGCCGGAGGTGTGGAGCGGGCCCGGCGNNGAGCTCCCCGCCGGTGCCCGCAGCGGCCTGCTCGACGTGGGCGTCCTCGACGCCAACCTGGGCCGCGCCGTCGACCTGGTGCCCGGCGACGTCGAGGGCACGGCGGGCGCTGCTGCGGCCGACCTCGGCTGGCGGGGTGCCGAGCCCTACGCGGGCCGCTGGGACGCCTTCGCCGCGGCCCTTGGCCAGGAGTTGGCCGGAGGCGGCTGCTGCCTGGTCGTCTCCCGGCAGGAGGGGAGGGTGCAGGAGCTGACCGGCGACGCCGGGCTGGTGTCGACCATGGTCGACGACCCTGACGCCGCCACCCTAGCGGCCGTGGCGGGGGCGCTGCTCGTCACCGCCGGCGAGGTGTCCGCGGGTTTCCGTCTGCCCGACCTGGGGATCGCCGTCTTCAGCGACCACGAGCTCTTCGGCGCCGTGAAGCGACGCGGCTCCCCACTCGCCCGGGGTGCGCGGCGCGCGGAGTCGACCTCCGCCCGGGGCGCCCGGCGGGCGGCCGCGGGGCGGGCGGCGGCGCCGGGGTTCGTCCTCGAGTTCGCCCCCGGCGATCTCGTCGTCCACCGCGACCACGGCGTCGGCCGCTTCATCGAGATGCGTCGCGTCTCCGAGGAGGAGACCCCCGCGACCGGCGGACCGGCATTCGGGGGCGACCGCGGCCCGGCCGCAGCCGGCACATCCGAGACCCCGGCGAGCGCCACCGAACAGGAGTACATGCTCCTCGAGTACGCCGACGGCGACCGCCTCTTCGTCCCGGTCCAGCACCTGGACCGCATCGACCGCTACGTGGGAGGCTCCGACGCCCATCCCGCGCTCTCCCGGCTCGGCACCGGCGAGTGGGAGCGGACCAAGCGACGGGTGCGCGAGCGGACCGAGGCCGTCGCCCGCGAGCTGCTCAACCTCTACTCTCGACGCGAGGCCGCTCCCGGCCACGCCTTCTCCATCGACTCCGACTGGCAGCGCGAGCTGGAGGGCTCCTTCCCCTTCGAGGAGACCCCGGACCAGATGCTGGTGCTTGACGACATCAAGCGCGACATGGAGGCGTCCAGACCCATGGATCGGGTGGTCTGCGGCGACGTCGGGTTCGGCAAGACCGAGCTGGCCCTGCGGGCGGCGTTCAAGGCGGTGGCCGAGGGTCGCCAGGCGGCGGTCCTGGTGCCCACCACCGTGCTCTGCCAGCAGCACTTCCTGACCTTCTCGGAGCGCCTCCGTCCCTTCCCGGTCATCGTTCATCAGCTCTCGCGTTTCTGCACCGAGGAGGAGCAGCGCGCGACCCTGCTCGGGCTCCGCGCGGGTACCGTCGACATCGTCATCGGCACTCATCGCCTGCTCCAGCGCGACGTCGAGTTTCGCAACCTCGGCCTCGTCATCATCGACGAGGAGCAGCGCTTCGGCGTCCTCCAGAAGGAGCGCTTCAAGGAGCTGCGCGTCGCCGTCGACGTGCTCTCGCTCTCCGCGACGCCGATACCGCGCACGCTGCACATGGCGCTCGCCGGCATCCGCGACCTCTCGGTCATCCAGACGCCTCCCGAGGAACGTCAGCCCATCAAGACCTACGTCACCGCCCGCGAGGGATCGCTGGTCCGCGAGGTGGTGACGCGTGAGTTGGCGCGGGGCGGCCAGGTCTTCTTCGTCCACAACCGCGTGCAGTCCATCGACAGAGAGGCTCAATGGCTGCGCGAGATGGTGCCCGAGGCGCGCGTCGCCGTCGCCCACGGGCAGATGCACGAGGACCTGCTGGCATCGGTGATGCGCTCGTTCGTCGAGGGCGAGGTCGACGTGCTCGCCTGCACGACGATCATCGAGTCGGGGCTCGACATCCCCAACGCCAACACCATCATCATCGACGACGCCCACCGGCTGGGGCTGGCCCAGCTGTACCAGCTGAGGGGGCGGGTCGGGCGCGCCGGGCAGCGCGCCTACGCGTATCTCCTCTATCCGCCGGAGCGCACCCTCAGCGAGCGCGCCGACAAGCGCCTCGACGTCATCGGGGAGCTGCAGGACCTGGGAGCGGGATTCAAGCTGGCGATGCGCGACCTGGAGATCCGCGGGGCGGGCAACCTGCTCGGAGAGGAGCAGCACGGCGAGATCGCGGCGGTCGGCCTGGAGATGTACAACCGGCTGCTGGAGCAGGCGGTGCGCTCGCTCCAGGGCAGGCCGATGACGGAGCTCCCGGCCCAGGTGACGGTCTCGCTGCCCCAGGCGGCGTTCCTGCCCCCCGGCTACATAGGAGAGGAGCAGCTCCGCCTGCGCTGCTACCAGGACCTGGCCGCCTGCGTCACCGAGCCGGAGCTGGAGCGGAGGGCGAGAGGGCTCGCTGACCGCTTCGGACCGATGCCCCCGGAGGCCGAGGCGCTCGTCTTCTCGCTGCGGGTGCGGCTGCTCGCCGT
>PLXL01000282.1:0-15443 GCA_003153215.1 Candidatus Dormiibacterota bacterium | reverse complement strand
GGGATCCACGGCCACGGGCGGAGGGGCCCACCCCGATGCTCCCCCGATCGACGAAGGAGGTTGCGATGCGTGAGGAGGCGGCGCAGTCGCTGCGCGAGCTCAACGAGGTCGTCGAGAGGCTGCGGGCGCCCGGCGGCTGCCCCTGGGACCGCGCGCAGACCCATCGATCCCTCCGCCCTTACCTCCTCGAGGAGACGTACGAGACCCTGGAGGCGATCGACTCGCAGGGCACGGCGACCCTCCGCGAGGAGCTGGGTGACCTCCTCCTCCAGGTGCTCATGCACTCCGCCATCGCTGCCGAGCGCCCCGACGGCTTCGACATCGGCGACGTCGCCGAGACCACCCGGGCAAAGATGGTCCACCGCCACCCCCACGTCTTCGGCACCCCCACGGTCGCCGGCGCGGAGGAGGTCGTCGTCAACTGGGAGAAGCTGAAGCGCAGCGAGAAGCGGGAGCGTCTCTCCCTCCTGGAGGGCGTCCCCCATGCCCTGCCCGCGCTCGCCTTTGCCCAGGGGGTGCAGAAGCGGCCCGCTCGGGTCGGCTTCGACGAGACCCCGACGGTCGCCGCCGCCCTGGCCTGGCTCCGGGATGGTGTGGAGGCGCTCGCCCGGCTGGCCGCCGACGCTCCGGCCGCGGCGCAGCGAGGCGCGGACTGGGCGCCGTCGGGCGCTGACACCGCCAGCGCGGAGGGCCTCGGCGAGCCGGCGGAGGGAGAGGCTGCCGCCGTCGGCACCGCCGCCGGCCACGCCCCCCCTCCACCGCCGGCGAGTCGCGACCTGGAGGCGGCGATGGGCGAGCTGCTCTTCGCGGCGGTCGCGCTCGCCCGCCAGCTCCGGGTCAATCCGGAGGACGCACTGCGCGGGCGGGCCGTCAGCTTCGCCGACCGCTTCCGGGCGCTGGAGGCGGCGGCGCGCGCCGACGGCGTCGACCTCCACGATCTCAGCCCTGGGGAGTGGCGCCGGCGCTGGGAGGCGACCGCTTAGCCGCGGCGACCAGTATTCGCAGACCCGTTGCGGTTTTGGTGAGGTCGTAGCAGACTACGGGTCCCGCGGCCAATCCCGCCCACGTCCCCCCAAGGCCCGCAATGAACGTCCCTGGTCCTCAGCGACCCCGCCCTTTCACGGCGCGGCGAATCCTCGCACTGGTCGTCGCCGTGGCCTGCGGTTGGGTGGCCTACGCGCTCTACGGCGCGGCCGCCACGGACCACGCCGCCCAGGCGCGGGTGACCCAGCTCCAGGAGGCGGACGCCGCCCTCCAGGCGCAGATCGCGCAGCGCTCGCAGGAGGTGACCGAAGCCCAGGGCTCGGCGTGGCTGGAGGACCAGGCGCGCAAGCTCGGCTACCACCTCCCCGGCGAGAAGGTGTACGTTCTCGATCCGGGGGGCAAGTCGGCCCCCGCCTCCGGCGGCCTCAACGCCGCCCCGATCATCTTCACCCCCACGCCGCCGCCCACCCCCACGCCGTCGCCCACGCCGCCCGTGCCCACCCTGGTGCCGGCCAGCCCGACCCCCGCCGCCGCGTCCCCGTCCCCCACCCCCTGACGATTCGCGGCGCCGGCGGCCACCGGGCGTCTCGGTGGCAGTGGGCACGCCATCCTGGGCGCAACTCCGGCGTCGGGCGCCCGGCCCGCGCTATGCTCCCGATGCGGCGTGGAGCAGTGGAAGCTCGTCGGGCTCATAACCCGAAGGTCGCTGGTTCGAATCCAGCCGCCGCAACCACTCCTCCCCCCTGCGTCGGTGCCGATGTCGTCGCTGCCGAGCATCCGGCCCCCGGCGCTACCTCCGGCGGTATAGCTCAGGTGGTAGAGCGCCCGGCTCATACCCGGTATGTCCCTGGTTCGACCCCAGGTACCGCCACATGGGCCCCGCATCTCCCTCCCGGCGAGCGGGTGGCCGCCGTCGGCCGGGTCCGCCGCGCCGTCGCCTCCGCCGCGGATCGGCGGGAGGTCGTCCGCCCCGGTGAGACGGTGGTGGTGGCCTGCAGCGGGGGACCGGATTCGACCGCCCTGGTCGACGCCATGGCCCGGCTGGCCCCGCCCCGCGGCTGGCGCCTCCACGTCGTCCACGTCGACCACGGGCTGCGGCCCGGGTCGGCCGCCGAGGCGGGACCGGTCGCGGCCCTGGCCGGCCGGCTCGGCCTCGGCTTCGAGGCGGTGAGGGTCGAGGTCGAGAGCGGCCCCTCGATCCAGGACCAGGCCCGCCGTGCCCGCCACGCCGGGCTCGGTGAGGTCGCCGATCGAATTGGTGCCACCGCCATCGCCTTCGGCCACACCGCCGACGACCAGGCCGAGACGGTGCTGATGCGCCTCCTGACCAGCGCCACCCCCTGGAGCCTGCGGGCGATGGCGGAGCGCGAGGGCAGGGTGGCCCGCCCCCTCCTCCGCGTCTGGCGTCAGGCGACCCTGGACTACTGCGCGGCCCTCGGTCTGGAGCCGCTCGACGATCCCAGCAACCGCGATCCCCGCTTCCTGCGCAGCCGGGTGCGCCACGAGCTCCTGCCCGCGCTGGAGGGCGTCTTTCCCGGAGCGCGCCACCGGCTGGCCACCCTGGCGCTGCGCCAGCGCGATCTCCTGGAGGGAGGTGGCGTGGTCGGGCCGGGTGCGACCGGGAACAAGCCTGTCACTCCCCGATCGCGCCTCCCGCGCAGTTCGGAGCCCCTGCTATAGACTGGCTCGGATGCGCAACTCTCGGCGCCCGTTTTCCTGGATGCTCGGCGTGCTCCTGGTCCTGGTGGTCCTGTTGGTCTTCTACGGCCGCTCCGGCCCGTCGTCCACCNNNNACTTGACCGAGATCCTGATCAGCCTCCTGCCGACGCTGGTGCTGGTCGGGATCATGGTCTTCTTCGTCTGGTGGATGCTCCGTCAGAGCCAGTCGGGAAACAACCAGGCCATGTCCTTCGGGCGCAGCCGGGCCCGCCTGGTCGCCGGCGACAAGCCGTCGGTCACCTTCATGGACGTCGCCGGGGTCGACGAGGCCAAGCAGGAGCTGGGCGAGATCGTCGAGTTCCTCAAGTACCCGGACAAGTTCACCGCGGTGGGTGCCCGCATCCCCAAGGGCGTGCTCCTGGTCGGACCTCCGGGAACCGGCAAGACCCTGCTCTCCAAGGCCGTCGCCGGCGAGGCGGGCGTGCCGTTCTTCAACATCTCCGGTTCGGAGTTTGTGGAGATGTTCGTCGGCGTGGGCGNNCAGACCCTCAACCAGCTGCTGGTTGAGATGGACGGGTTCGAGACCGCGACCCACGTCATCGTCATCGCCGCCACCAACCGTCCTGACGTCCTCGACCCCGCCCTGCTCCGGCCGGGACGCTTCGACCGCCACGTCATGCTCGACCGCCCCGACATCCGCGGCCGTCGCGCCATCCTCGAGGTCCACTCCCGGAACAAGCCGCTGGACCCGGCCGTCGACCTCGAGGTCCTGGCCAAGCAGACCCCGGGGTTCTCGGGGGCCGACCTCTCCAACCTGATCAACGAGGCGGCCATCCTGGCGGCGCGCCAGAACCGGAAGCTGATCAGCATGCCGCACCTCGAGGAGGCGATCGCCCGGGTGATCGCCGGCCCGGAGCGCAAGAGCCGGATGATCAGCGAGAACGAGAAGGCCACCATCGCCTACCACGAGATGGGCCACGCCCTGGTCGGGATGACCCTGGAACACACCGACCCGGTTCACAAGATCTCGATCGTCAGCCGCGGCATGGCCCTGGGCTGGACCCTCTCCCTGCCCACCGAGGACAGGTACCTGGTCAGCAAGGCCGAGCTTCTCGACCAGCTCGCCCAGATGCTCGGGGGACGCTGCGCCGAGGACCTCATCCTCGGCGAGGCCAACATCACGACCGGGGCGAGCGACGACATCCGCAAGGCCACCGACCTCGCCCGCAAGATGGTCACCGAGTGGGGGATGAGCGACAAGCTGGGCCCCCGCACCTTCGGTGAGCGCCAGGAGATGGTCTTCCTGGGCCGCGACCTCGGCGAGCAGCGCAACTACTCCGAGGACATCGCCTCCGAGATCGACCAGGAGGTGCACCACCTGGTCGAGACCGCCTTCCTCCGGGCCAAGGAGGTGCTCCGCCGGCGGGAGAACATCCTCCGCGTGCTGGCCGCGCGCCTCACCGAGGTGGAGACCATGGAGGGGGCCGAGATGAAGCGGATCATCGACGAGATCGAGGGCACGGGGGAGCCGGCCGGGTCCGAGCTGGGCGAGGTCGCCGCCGGGGGCTGACCCCGACTGGGCTCCTCTGGACGGGTGTCCGCGAGCCCGCCCCAGTGGCGGGCTGCGACCGAGCCGCGACCGGGCCGTACACCGCCGGGACGCCGGGGGCTGGGACACTCCCCTGGATGCCGGACGTCACCTGTCCCAGATGCTGGCTGTGGCAGCCGCTCGGGCGATCGACGAGCTGTCGTGCCTGCGGAGCACCGCTGATCACGCCGATGGGCGCTCGGGTCGACCAGGCCTGGAATTCGGTGGCCGCAGCCCAGATCTCAGCGACCGGTGCCGGCCCGTCGGGCGCTGCCGCCTACCCGCCCGCTGCCGCGTGGGCACCCGTGGGGTACGCGGGACGCCCCGCCGCCGAGGGGGCGAGAGGCACGGACTGGGTGCTCTGGGTGCGCGTCGCCATCGCCGTTCCCTCACTGCTGGTCGCGGCGCTGCTCATGTTGGCGGGCATCTTCGTCCCCCACCTCACCTACCAGCAGAACACCGCCACCGGGCTGGTGACCCGCACCTTCGACCTGGCCCCGGATGTCGCCGTCATCGCCGTCCTCCTCCTGCTCGCGATGACCGCGCTCGTCGTATGGCTGGCCAGGTTCATCATCTTCCGCGCGGTCCTGCTCGCTCTCACCCTGGTGAGCGTCGTCTCCGCCCTCAGCCAGCTCGGCGACGCCGCCGCCGCCGAGCGGATAGCCCTCCTGCTCGGGCTCGGCTGGGACATCCTCTACGGCGGGC
Source organism: Candidatus Dormiibacterota bacterium (assembly GCA_003153215.1). Taxonomy (GTDB): domain Bacteria; phylum Chloroflexota; class Dormibacteria; order Aeolococcales; family Aeolococcaceae; genus Changshengia. The sequence continues at coordinate 10,507 of PLXL01000282.1, read as the reverse complement.
TTCTCGGCCTCTCGCTGGTCACCCCCCGGCCCCGCTCCAGCTGAGGAGGGTGGGGCCGCCCCCAGGCCCGCGGTACACTCAGCACCGGCCCACCCCTCCGAGGGGTCCGTGCCCGGGGACGCCAACCGGCGCCTCGAGGCGACGGGCGCGGCTCGGAGCCGGACGCTCATACCACAGCCCGCTTGGATCCAGAGGTGACCGAGACGGTGACAGCCCCGAGTGGCGAGATCGCGGCCCCGAGGGCCGTCCCGCTGGGCTGGCCGGCCACCGTCGCCCTCGTCGGCGCCGGCCGAGCCGGCGGTGCCCTGGCGGCTGCCATGACCGCGACCGGCCGCTCCGTCGTCGCCATCGCCAGCCGGGACCCGGGGCGTGCCGGCCTCCTGGCGGCACAGGTCGGTGCCCGGCAGGTCCCCACCGCGCTGGCGGCGGTCCGTGCCGCCGACCTCACCTTCCTCACCGTCCCCGACGCCGCCGTCGCCAGGGTTGCCGCCTCGGTCGCCGGGAGCGGTGCCACCCTCGGTGGTCGCGGGGTGGTGCACTGCAGTGCGAGCCTCGGGGTCGGGGCGCTGGCGGCGCTGCGCCTGACCGGGGCAACCGTCGGCTGCCTGCATCCCTTCCAGGCGCTCGCCGGCGTCGAATCCGCCCCGCTCCTGCGGGGGGTGCTGATGGCGATCGAAGCCGATCCCTCCCTCCGTGCACCGCTCCGCCGCCTCGCCGCTGATCTCGGGGGCCGGCCGATCGAGCTGCTCCCCGGAAAGCGCGCCCTGTACCACGCCGCCGCGGTGCTGGCGGGTAACGCCCCTCTGGCCCTGCTCTCGGTCGCCTCCGAGCTGCTGGTGGCGGCGGGGCTGGAGCCGGACATCGCCGAGCAGGGTCTCCTCGCCCTCTTGGAGGGTGCCCTGGCCAACGCCCGACGCGTCGGCCCTCGCGCCGCGCTCACCGGCCCGGTGGTGAGAGGCGACACCGCCACCGTGGCGCGCCACCTCGAAGCCCTGCACGAGCATCCCGACGCCGACGCCCTCTACCGCGCCCTGACTCGCGAGATCGTGCGCCTGGCAGGACCGGAGGGACGAGAGGAGATCTCTGAGATGCTGAATGGAAACCGGGGAGGCGCTCCGCCGCCCACAACGGAGGACTCCACATGCCAGTGACCATCCGCAGCCTGCTCGAACGCAAGCGCCGCGGCGAGCGGTTCGCCGTGCTGACCGCCTACGACTACACGACGGCCCGGATCCTGGCCGAGGCCGAGATCCCGGTCCTCCTGGTGGGCGACTCCCTCGGCATGGTCATGCTCGGCTACCGCAACACCCTGCCCGTGACCATGGAGGAGATGCTCCACCACGCCCGGGCGGTNNGAGCAGGCCATCGCCAACGCGGCCAGCTTCCTGCAGGCGGGGATGCACGCGGTCAAGGTCGAGGGCGGCGGCCGGGTCGTCCAGCTGGCGGCGAAGCTGACCGAACGCGGCATCCCGGTGATGGGCCACCTCGGTCTGACCCCCCAGTTCGTCAACCTCTTGGGCGGCTTCCGGGTGCAGGGGAGGGAGGCGGAGGTGGCGGCGCGGATCGAGAGCGACGCCCGGGAGCTGGAGGCGGCGGGCGCCTTCGCCGTCGTGCTCGAGGGGATGCCCGGGCCGTTGGCGGCGTCGGTGACCGCCGCCCTCACCATCCCCACCATCGGGATCGGAGCCGGCCCCGGCTGCGATGGCCAGGTCCTGGTCTTCCACGACATCCTGGGGCTGAACCGCGACCCGCTGCCCAAGTTCGTCAAGGTCTTCGCCCCGCTCGGCGACGAGGCGGTGGCCGCCACCCGTGCCTATGCGGCCGAGGTGGCAGCCGGCACCTTCCCGGACGATGCCCACACGTACAGCTGACCGGCGCCCACGCCTCACCCGAGTCGATGGCCCGGAGGAGCTGCGCCGCCGGTGCGATCGGATCCGGGCCGCGGGGCTGAGCCTCGGGCTGGTGCCGACCATGGGCGCGCTCCACGCCGGCCATCGTCAATTGATCCAGAGGTCGAGAGTGGAGTGCGACCGGACGGTGGTGAGCATCTTCGTCAACCCGACCCAGTTCGGGCCGGCCGAGGACTTCGACCGGTATCCGCGGCCCCTGGACACCGACCTCGCCGTCTGTGCCGAGCTGGGGGTGGACCTGGCCTATGTTCCGAGCGCCGCCACCATGTACCCGGAGGGTTTCTCCACTCGGGTCAATCCGCGGGGGGCGCTCGCCGAGACCCTCGAGGGGGCTCGCCGCCCCGGGCATTTCGATGGCGTGGCGACGGTGGTCACCAAGCTCCTGGTCACCGCCCGGCCGGATCGTGCCTACTTCGGGCACAAGGACGCCCAGCAGTGCGCCGTTGTCCGCCGCCTTGCCGCCGACCTGGACACCGGGACCGAGATCGTCGTCTGCCCCACCGTCCGTGACGCCGACGGCCTGGCCCTCTCCAGCCGCAACGCCCGGCTCGATCCCGCGGAGCGGCTCCAGGCTCTCGCCATCCCGGCCGCCCTGGCCGCCGCCGATGCCGCCTTCCGGCTCGGGGAGCGGGACGCGGAGGCGATCCGCGACCTGGTCCTCCAGCGCCTCGCCGAGAGCCCGGGCCTGGCCGCGGACTACGTGGCAGTGGTCGACGCCGAGACCTTCCTCCCGGTCACGCAGATGCACGTTCGGTGCGAAATTCTCATCGCTGCTAGAATAGGTGGGACTCGGCTGATCGATGTGCTTACGCCGGGGACCGATGAGAGGCTGGCCGTCGGTGTGGGGGGTTGACTCCTAATTCAGCCTGGATTCGGAGAGGAGCGAGGCGTGCTGCGCACCGTCGTCAAGTCCAAGATCCACCGCGCCACCGTCACCGGTGCGGACCTGGACTACGAGGGCTCCTGCAGCATCGACCCGGAGCTCATGCGGCTGGCCGACATCCTCCCTGGTGAGCAGGTCCACGTCCTCAACCTGACCAACGGGGCACGGGCCGTCACCTACGCGATCGAGGGCGGCCCGGGCGAGCTGGGCCTGAACGGCGCCATCGCCCACCTGGGCGCCGCCGGCGATCTGGCCATCGTGATCACCTACGCCCAATACGACGACGCCGAGCTCGGCCGGCATGTCCCCCGCATCGTCCGGGTCGACGCCCACAACCGGGCCCTCACCGCGGCGATGACGCCCTGACCGCGACCGCCAGACTTCGAGGAGCGGCCCCCGACATCGTGGTCGTGGGCGGCGGCGTGGCCGGGCTCGCCGCCGCGCTCACCGCAGCCCCGCGCGCCCGGGTGCTGGTGGTGACCAAGGGCAGCACTGACGACGGCTGCACCGCCGCCGCCCAGGGGGGGATCGCCGCCGCGGTGGGCCCCGACGATTCCCCGGAGCTGCACTTCGAGGACACCATGGCCGCTGGCCGCGGCCTCTGCGACGAGCGGGCGGTGCGCCTGATGGTCGAGGAGGCTCCGGCTCGGGTGGCCCAGCTGGCCGAGTGGGGCGTTGCATTCGACCGCAACGGGGACGGCGTCGACCTCCACCGCGAGGCGGCTCACAGCCGGGCCCGGGTCCTCCATGCCGGCGGCGATGCCACCGGCGCCGCCATCGAGGCCGCCCTGCTGCAGCGCCTCCACGAGAGCGCCGCCACGGTCGTCGAGGGTCAGGTGGTCACCGGCCTGGTCCGGGACGGTGACGGTTGCGTCGGGGTCGAGCTCTGCGATCCCGCCTCCGGGGAGAGGGCGCGGGTGGCTGCCGGTACCGTGATCCTTGCGACCGGTGGGGCATCCGCCCTCTGGCGCCACACCACCAACCCGGCCGGGTCCACCGGCGACGGCATCGCCCTCGCCTACGAGGCGGGCGCCGACGTCGCCGACGTCGAGTTCATCCAGTTCCACCCCACCGTCCTCGCGCTGGCGGGCGCCCCGGCCTTCCTCATCAGCGAGGCGGTTCGTGGCGAGGGCGGACTGGTCGTGGACGCAGACGGGCGCCGCTTCCTTCTCGACGCCGACCCCCGGGGAGAGCTGGCCCCCCGCGACATCGTCGCCCGGTCGATCTGGGAAGAGATGGCGCGGAGCGGCAGCGCATCGGTCTTCCTCGACTGCCGCGGCGTTGGCGAGCGCCTCGCCGAGCGCTTCCCGACCATCGTCGCCACCTGCCGGAGCTATGGCGTCGACCCCGTCCTGCGACCCATCCCGATCGCTCCCGCCGCCCACTACACCATTGGCGGCGTGGTCACCGACCTGGGCGGGGCGACCACCGTCCCCGGCCTCTACGCCTGCGGCGAGGTGGCCCGCACCGGGGTGCACGGCGCCAACCGGCTGGCGAGCAACTCGCTGCTGGAGGGTGTGGTGTTTGGCCGGCGCGCCGCCGAGGCGGCGGTCGCCGGGCTCGCGGGCCGGCCCGCGGGAGGCGTTTCCGCGCTGCCCGCTGTGGCGGTGGAGACCCGGCTCGCCGATCTCGCTGCCGAGCAGGAGCTTCGCGAGCTGATGTGGTCGGCCTGCGGCATCAGCCGCACCGGCCCCGCGCTCACCGCCGCCGGAGAGGTGATCGCGCAGATGGGGGAGGAGGGGGGAGAGGGCATGGCCTGGCTGCCGCAGCGGCGCGGCCGGCTCGCCCGCACCGCGGCCCGGCTGATCGTCGGGGCCGCGCTGCACCGAGAGGAGAGCCGGGGCGCTCACCACCGTGGTGACTTCCCCACGAGCATCGACCGCTGGCGTGTGTCCCACGTCATGCGGGACAAGAGAGGAGTAGAGGTTGGCCACGACGCTGCAGCCCATCACTGAGACGCTCGCCCCCGAGCATCTCGACACCCTCATACGTGCGGCCCTCGAGGAGGATCTCGGGGCCGGCGACGTCACCACCGATGCTCTCATCCCCGCGGCCATGACCTGCCGCGGCAAGGTCATCTGCAAGCAGGACGGTGTGATCTGCGGCCTGTCCCTTGCCCGCCGCGCCTTCGAGCTCCTCGACGAGCGGGTGCAGTTCGACGCCAAGGCCAAGGACGGCGACAAGGTCCAGGAGGACCAGATCGTGATCCGCCTCTACGGCCCGGCCCGGGCCATCCTCAAGGCGGAGCGGGTCGCCCTCAACTTCCTCCAGCACCTCTCCGGGATCGCCAGCATGACCGCCCGCTACGTGAAGGCGGTCGAGGGCACCAAGGCGACCATCCTCGACACTCGCAAGACCACCCCGGGGCTGCGCTCGCTGGAGAAGTACGCCACCCGCATCGGCGGCGCCGACAACCACCGCTTCGGCCTCTACGACGCGATCCTCATCAAGGACACCCATCTCGCCCTGGTGGGCGGGGTCACCCCGGCGCTCCGCGCCGTGCGCAAGGCGTACCCCGAGGACGACGTGATCGTCGAGGTGAGCTGCTTCCAGGAGCTCCAGCAGGCGCTCACCGACAAGGCGCCCCGCATCCTCCTCGACAACTTCTCGCCGGGCCAGGTGCGCGAGGCGATGGGCCTGATCCGGGGCCGCGCCATCGTCGAGGTGAGCGGCGGCGTGCTGCCGGGCAACGCTCGGGCGTATGCGCTGGCCGGGGTGGACTTCATCTCGGTGGGGGCATTGACCCACAGCGCGATCGCCCTGGACCTCTCGTTGAAGGTGACCCGCTACTGACGTCGGGTCACGCGTCGGTACGGTCGGCTAGGGCGACGGTGTACGCGCGAGCGCGGAGCCGTGGGGGTGGTGCTTCGCTTCGGCCCGGCCGTCCGAGCGCCCAGACTGGCGCTCGGCGTCCTCTGCTCGGCGGCATTGCAACTGCCGCCTGCGCAAAGCCTTCGCTGCGCACGCACCCCCGCGTCTCCTGGCGTGTGCCGAGCCTCAGGAGCGTTCGGCCGGGCTTGTCGTCCCTCAGGTCAGGGCGTGACCGCCGTTACCAGGCGCACTCCAGCGCCGGCGGCGGGCGGGTAGAGGGCGTGACGGCGCGCGCAGCGGGCGAGGTCGCGATGGTGGCGGAAGCCGCCGCCTCGCGTCACGTGGGGATTCGACGCCCAGCCCTCCACCTGAGGCACCTCCGGAGGTGCTCCCGGGTAGGGTGCGTAGACGGTGGAGGTCCACTCGTCGACGTTGCCCGCCATATCGAGGACTCCGAAGGGACTGGCGCCGGCCGGAAGGGCGCCGGCCTGGATGGTGGTCCCGATGCCGAGCTCAGCGAGGTTGGCCCGGCGCGCATCGAACGCGTTCCCCCACGGGTACTCGCGCGCATCGTCCCCACGGGCGGCTCGCTCCCACTCGAACTCCGCGGGGAGTCGGATCGGCAGGCCGGTGACCTCCGACGCCCACGCGCAGAAGTCCACCGCCTCGTCCCAGCTGCGGTCGCTGACCGGATGGTCGGCGGGGGCACTCAGTGCAAAGGCGCGGCCAGTCCTCTCTGAGAAGAGCTGCCAGATGACATTTGTGACTGGTGTCAGCGAGATGCGGAAAGGGTCGACCGCGACCATCTCCCTGGGCGCTTCCTTGGCGAAGAAATGGCGGGGCAGCTTGAGGTCGCAGTGTCTCGCGACCACCCAGTCAATCTCTTCGGCCGGGGTCCCGCGCTCCACGCTCCCCCGCGGGATGTCCACCCAGCGGATCGGCAGCAGCTCAGCGGCCATTGGTCGGCCATTGTGACGCGACCAGGGCGCCGCAGCTCGCGTCACCCCTACCCCTCCAGGACGGCGATCAGCTCCTCTTGGATGAGGCCGAGGGCGAGCAGCACCCGGAACTCCGGGGAGCGACGCAGGGCGTCGTCCGCCTGCTGCTCCCAGCCGTCCTCCTCCACTCCCATCAGGCCGCCGGCGGTGACCCGCAGCAGGTTGAGGCCGCGTGCCCAGGCAAGAGCCTGTTCCTCGGTGAGCACGGTCACGTCCTCCCCCGAGCCGATGCAGTCCCGGATGACGTCGAGGTCGGCCTCCCGGCTCCGCTCGACCTCGGGGCGCACCCAGCGGTCGTACTCGGCCTGGAACTCGGGATCGTCGTAGGCGACGGGGACGGTCCGGCGGACCTGGCCGAGGCTCGGGGCGAGCTGCTCCACGATCATCAGGAGGGCAGCCCTCTCATCGGTGTCGAGATGGAGCTGGATCCGTCCGCGCCGCTTGCGGACCTCTGCCACCGGCGTCCTACCCGCGGCCCATGGTCGCCTGGAGACCAAAGCCATGGAGGCGGGACACCGAGACCTCGGCCTGCTCCCGGGGCTGGGTGGCGACCACCGCCTTGCCCTCGTGGTGCACCTGCAGCATCAATCTCGTCGCCGTGTCGAAGTCGTAACCGAAGAGCCGCCGGAAGACCAGGACCACGTACGACATCAGCGTGATTGGGTCGTTCCAGACCAGCACGTCCCAGCCCGGCTCGCGGAGAGTGTGCTCGCTGCCCGCCGGGGTCTCGATGGGCGTCTCTGCAGGGGCGGGAGGCTGCGCTGTCGACGGTGCCATCGGCCTTCAAGGTTAGTCCACTCGAAGGCGAACGCGGAACCAGAGCGGAACCAGAAGGGAAGCCGGTCCGGGAAGGGAGGCCGAGGGTCGGAGCCCTAGCTGGCCGATCCCACGTCGGAGAGCTTGAAGATGTCCTTCCACACCGCGAAGGCGGTCTCAGCCTGGCGGGCGGCGGTCGGCCCCTCGAGAACTGCCTGGAGCGGCAGCTCGCAGTTGTGGCAGATGATCCAGATCGGCCCCGGCTCGCTGATGCGGCGCTCGAGCCGGTGCTTGTGCCCACACTCTTCGCAGGTGATCGTGACCCTCATGGCGTCACCGAGGGTCGCATGGCGGTGCGACGCCATCCCCGAGGGTCCTGTATTGCCCCGGTCACGGGGTGCAACGATCTCCTGACAGTGGCCGCCGGCGGGCGGATGGCCCACCTACCGGCATCAGGTCACACCCCGCCATCGCCGCGGCGGATAGTGCGTTTTCACCGGTCGGATGGTTGCGCCGTCACCGGCCTGAGGCCCGCGTCCGCACCGCGCGGGCGGGTTGCATCGCCCCTCTCGGTCCTGTCGCGGTACCCTGTTAGACTGCCTGTGTCGCACGGTAACGGTGCAAACGCGCCCGTTCTTCGCCTCCAAGCGACACCATTCCGGGCCCCAGGGCCCAAATCCCTCGGCAGCACGCTCCCCCCGAGGTGCACGGCGAGAGAGACAGAAGGAGACAGTTGGCCCCCAGCGTCGAAACACCGGAGCGCGAGCCGCTCACCATGGAGGAACTTCTCCGCGAGGAGGAGGGCAACGTCAAGTCCCTTGCCTATGGCGACATCGTCGAAGGCGTCGTGGTGCGGGTCGATCCCGATGAGGTGCTGGTCGACATCGGGGCCAAGTCGGAGGGAGTGATCTCCAACCGGGAGCTCTCCGGCCGCAACGAGGCGGCGGTGACCCTGGTATCCGGTGAACGGGTCAAGGTGTACGTCCTCCAGCCCGAGGACGAGGAGGGGCGGGTCATCCTCTCGCTCCGCAAGGCCCGCGCCGAGTCGATCTGGCAGGCGGTCGCCGAGAAGGAGTCGGAGGGCGAGATCCTGGACGCCGAGGTCCGCGAGCAGAACAAGGGCGGCCTGATCGTCAACATCATGGGGCTGCGCGGCTTCCTGCCCTCCAGCCAGGTGGCGCGCCAGTTCTCCGGCAACCTGATGGAGCTGGTGGGGACCAAGATCCCCGTCAAGATCCTCGAGGTCAACCGCAAGCGCAACCGGCTCATCGTCTCCCAGCGCGCCGCGCAGGACGAGGACAGGGCGCGCCAGCGCGAGGAGCTCTTCGAGAAGCTCAAGGTCGGCGACATGATCATCGGCAAGGTGAGCGGCCTGACCAGCTACGGTGCCTTCGTCAACCTCGGCGGTGCCGACGGTCTGATCCACATCAGCGAGCTGTCCTGGGACCGCATCAACAACGTGTCGGACATGCTGAGCGTCGGGGACGAGGTCCGGGTCAAGGTCATCAAGCTCGACCCCGAGCTCTCCCGCATCAGCCTCTCGCTGCGCCAGCTGAGCGATGACCCGTGGGACACGATCGAGGACCGCTTCCCGCCCGGCAAGGTCGTTGACGGTGAGGTCACCAAGACCAAGAAGTACGGCGCCTTCCTCCAGATCGCCGACGGGGTCGAGGGGCTGCTGCACATCAGTGAGCTCTCCTGGGACCACGTCGAGCGCACCGAGGACGTCCTCAAGATCGGGGAGGAGGTCAAGGTCATGGTGCTGAGCGCTGACCGCGCCCGGCGCCGGATCAGCCTCTCGCTCCGCCAGCTCCACGGCGGCGGGCCGGAGGGGCCGGCCGAGTACGTGCCGCCGACCTACGACCTCGGAGAGGACTCGGAGTCGTCCGACGATGAGGCGGAGGCCGAGGCGGAGCCCGCGGCCGCGGAGGTCGCGGAGGTCGCGGTCGTGGCGGAGTCGCCGGCCGAGCTCGACGAGAGCCTCCTGGCCGCGGCGCTGCCGGAGGCCGAGGCCGAGGTGGTCCTTGCGGAGGCTTCCGGGGAGACCGAGGCAGAGGCGGAGCCGCCGAAGTCCGCCGGAGAGACCGTCGCCGAAGCCGATTCGGTGATGGCCGAGGCGCAGGAGGTGTTGGAGGAGGCTCTCGCCGAGGCCGAGGAGGCCTTCGACGAGCCCGCACCCGAGGCCCCTGAGGCGGAGGCGTCCGCGTCCGAGCCCGAGCCGGCCGCGTCAGACCCGGCAGCAGAGACCGCCGCCGAGGCCGAGCCGGAGGCGTAGCACCCCGCCGGCCGGTCGCCCGCGCCCGGGCGTCCGCTGTGGAGAGGTCCGTCATCCCCTGCTGCTCGCACGGCCGGGGATGACGGCCTCGGCACGCCGCTCCCTCAAATGCGCGTGGGAGAGAGTGGCCGACCCCTTCGATGGGCATAATGGGGAGCGTTGGAGCATGTCCCGAGCTGGCCCCTTCCTCCCAGGTGGGGGGGCCGGGCGGGGCGCGGAGGCTGTCTTGTATCCCTTTGAGCGGTTCACCGAGAGAGCGAAGAAGGTCCTCACCCTCGCCCAGGAGGAGGCCGAGCGCTCGCACCATTCGTACATAGGAACCGAGCACCTCCTGCTCGGCCTGCTGCGCGAAGGTGAGGGTCTGGCCGCCAAGGTCCTCAACAACCTGGGCGTCGAGATCAACAAGGTGCGCAGCACCATCGAGTCGGTGCTCGGGCGCAACGAGCGGATCATCATCCAGCAGATCATCCCCACCTCCCGGGTCAAGAAGGTCATCGAGATCTCCTTCGAGGAGGCCCGGCGGATGGGCAACAACTACGTGGGCACCGAGCACCTTCTGCTCGGCCTGCTCATCGAGGGGGAGGGCATCGCGGCCCACGTGCTCGAGGACCTCGGGGCCAACCTGGAGAAGGTGCGCGGCGAGATCGAACGCCTGCTCCACGAGTCCGGCCTCGAAGAGGACTCCAAGGAGACCCAGAAGAAGCCGAGCAAGACCCCCCTGCTCGACCAGTTCTGCCGCGACCTCACCGAGCTGGCTCAGAAGAACCAGCTGGACCCGGTCATCGGCCGTGCCATGGAGATCGAGCGGGTGGTCCAGATCCTCTCTCGGAGGACAAAGAATAATCCTGCCCTGATCGGCGAGCCCGGCGTCGGC
>PLXL01000191.1 GCA_003153215.1 Candidatus Dormiibacterota bacterium | reverse complement strand
CCCCACCGGGAAGCTGCTGCCTAAGATGATAGCCATGGCCGGAGGCTGCGGACCGCCCCGGGTGGATGGCCGAGGGATCTGCGGAGGGATCATGGACGCGCGCTGGACCCTGGTCACGTTCTGCGCGGCCGCCTACCTGATCGGCAGCCTCCCGGTGGGGTATTGGGTGACCCGCTGGCGGCGGCTCGGCCTCGACATCCGAGGCTACGGCTCCGGCAACGTCGGGACCGCCAACATCTACCGCCACGCCGGGTTTGGCCTGGCGGCGGTGGTCGGGCCGATCCAGTTCGTGCAGGGACTGCTCCCGGTCCTGCTCGCCCATTCCATCGGGGACGTCACCGGCGCCGGACTGGTTCTGGTCGGCATCGTCGCCGTCGTCGGCAACGGCTGGTCACTCTTCCTCCGCTTCGACGGCGGACGGGGGGTGGCGGTGTCGACGGGCGCGGTCGCCGGCCTCAACCTGATCGCCCTGGCCGTGCTCCTCATCTGCTTCGCGGCCGGCGCTCTTCGGGGCCNNCCGCCGCCTGGATGGGGTGGTCGGCGACGTCAACCACTTCGGGCAGGGCCAGCACGTCGTCCTCGACCGGGTCATCCACGACCGCCGTCCCGGACGGCCGCTGGTCGGGCACCGGACCGATCCCTGAGGCCGTCCCGGACCTGCCACCGGCCGGCTGCCGCCGGACTCTGAGACGTCGCGCCGGCGCTCGAGCGCCTACCCCTCGTCGGTCCAGACGGTGTTGAAGGGGTACCACTGCTCCGGCGCGACGGCCATGAGCGCGTCGAGCCGGTCGGCGAGGGTCTGGGTCATCTCGGCGACGCTGCCGGTCGGGACCGGCGGGTCGACCAGGATCCGGTAGTGGCGGTCGACCCGGTAACAGATCGCCGGGAGCAGGGGACACCCGCTGTGGAGGGCCATCGCCGCCGGGCCGGTGCTGAAGCGGACGGGGCCGCCGCGGAACTGCACCTCGACCGTGGGTCCCCCCTCGGGGATGTCGGCGAGGAGGGCTAGGAAGCGGCCGTGACGGAGGGCATGGAGCAGGCCCCGGGCGGCCCGCCCGGGGGTGAACACCTCCAGGCCGCGGCGCTCGCGAGCCCAGACGATCACCCGATTGAGGAACGCCGGGCGGAAGTCGCGCATCACCGTGGTGAGGGCCAGTCCCTTGGAGAGCCCTATCGTCGCCGCCATGTCCCAGTTGCCGAAGTGAGAAAGGCAGAAGATGCCCCCACCGTGCTCCTCCCGTGCCCGGTCGATGTACTCCATGCCGTCGAGCGGGTGGAGGCGGCGCACCGTCTCCATGGTCAGGGCGTCGGCCCACATCAGGTCGAGGCAGGTCCGGTAGTACTCGCGGTAGGAGGCGCGCGCGCGGGCCCGGGCGCCTCGTGGCGTGAGGCTGGGATCCGCCCGGCGATGACGGGCGGCGCACGCCTGAACCCGGCGGGGCCTGACCAGGGAGCTGACCGCGGCGATGGCGTCGACGGCGACGTAGCGTCGCCAGCCGAGCGCCTGAGCGGTCCTCGCCACCCCCCCCCAGAGCCCCCGGAGCAGAGGCGAGGGCGGGGATGTGCTCTGGATCGGGGCGGCCACGGAGCGCGCGACCGGGGCGTTCAACCGGTGCCCTGCGGGACCTCCGCCGTCTTGAGCGCTCACCCGGGCGGACTCGCCCGATCCTGTGTCGATGGCATCTCCGCCCGTGAAGTCTCAGCCGAGTGGATGATAGATGGGAGCGCGGGCCGAACCTACGTTACCCGGCGTAGGCTACCCGGCGAAGGCTGACTTCGGCGGGCCGGCCGGCTCGCAGCACGAGGAGGGTTCGGGCGTGGCGATGCGGGTGGCCTGGTTCGGGCATGCCGGAGGCCGCCGGGCCGACGGGCTCACCGCCTACAGCGACCAGACGGTGACCGCCCTGGTCGCGGCCGGCTGTGAGATCCGCTTCTTCCACCATGACCTGGACGGCGACATCACTCCCGTTGCGGATGCCGTGCCGCTCGAGGGGGTGCGCTTCAAGACGGTCACGCTGCCGGCCCCTCGCACCCTCGCCCGGATCGAACGGGCCCTCGCCGACTTCCGTCCCGACGTCGTCCACTGCTCGGTGAGCGTCTCCCTCCTCGACGGGGCGGTCGCCCGGGTGGCGCGCGGCCTGGGCGCCGCGACGGTGGCGACCTGCCACCTCCCCTACGCTCCGGCCCAGAGCGCCCGGGGTCGGGTGATGCGCCGCCTCTACCACTACCACGCCGCCGGCCTGCAGGAGTACGACCGCTGCATCGCCCTCTCCCACGACCAGCGCGACCTCCTGGTGCGGGCAGGGGTGGCGCCGGATCGCATCGTGGTGATGCCGAACGCCGTCGACACGGAGCGGATCTGTCCCGGGCCCTCTGCCCTGAAGCAGGCCTTGGGGGCGACCCTGATGGTCTCCTTCCTCGGCCGGCTGGACCCGGAGAAGCGGGTCGAGGAGCTGATCCACTCCTTCCTGGCCCGCCGGTGGCCGTCCGATCACCTGCTCGTCATCGCCGGCAGCGGGAGCCAGGATCGCCGGCTTCGGGCCATTGCGGGATCGGAGGGGCCGGTGCGCTTCCTGGGGATGATCACCCGGATGGAGGACCGCCTCGAGCTGCTGCGGGCGACCGATCTCTTCGTCCTCCCCTCGACCGCCGAGGGGCTGTCGCTGGCACTCCTGGAGGCGATGGCGGCGGGGTGCGCGATCGTCGCCACCGATGCCGGCGAGCATGCGGCGGTGCTGGACGCCGCCGGCCTGGTCATCCCCGTCTACCCGCTGGAACCGGCCCTGGGGGAGGCGATGGCACGGCTGCGCGCCGACCCCGACGCCCGGGGGAGGCTCGGCCAGGCGGCCCGCAAACGGGCCGTCGCCCATCACGGCCTCGATCGGTACGTCGCGGACCTTCTCG
>PLXL01000079.1:11160-13153 GCA_003153215.1 Candidatus Dormiibacterota bacterium | reverse complement strand
CTAGAAGGGCGCCCACGTCATCGCCACCACCTCTACGCGCAACATCGACTTCGTTCGTTCCCTGGGCGCGGACGAGGTTGTCGACTACTCGGCCTCCCGTTTCGAGGACGGCGTCCACGATGTTGATGTGGTTCTCGACACCGTCGGAGGCGACGTCACCGAGCGGTCGTGGCGCGTCCTCAGAAAGGGAGGCATTCTCGTCTCGGCGGCGGGGATGCCACAGCCGGAACGGGCAGAGCAGCACGGCGTCCGCACCTCCGGGGTGCAGGCGCCGCCAGCCATCCGTCCGATCCTCGATCAGCTGGCCGCGCTCGTGGTCGATGGCAACCTGAAGCCGCTCGTCGGTGAGCGCTTCCCGCTCGCGGAGGTGGAGGCGGCGCATCGCGCGTCCGAGACCGGCCATGGTCGGGGTCGGAGCATCCTCGAGGTGTCGGACTGAGTCGGAGCTCTGGCGGACCACCGCCCTGCTCAGCCGTGCTCAGAGCACGAGCTCCTCGCCAGCATCCAAAGGTCTTCGCCCGCCGGGTGAGAGCAGCCACGCCCGCTGCCGGCCCCTGACCACCCAACGGGCCAGGTCGGCGTCCTCGCTGACGATGGCGGTCTCCTCGTCAATGCCCACGAGGGTGACGCCGGCGGGGAGATGCGCGGCCGCCCAGTGGGACATTCCGGGAACCCAGCGTCTCATGCGGTCGAAATGGGGGATGACGCGCAGCCTGGGCACCACTCCAAGGCCTGAGCGTGGCTTCCGGGTGAGGCGTCTGAGGTCCGGTACCCAGGAGGTCAGCGCCATCGCCCCCGCGCTGCATCCTGCCAGGGCGGCTCCGGCGCGCCACTCGTCGAGGATGGCCGCCCACACGCGGGTTCCCCGGAGCGAGTCCGCCAAGTGGGCGGGACTCCCCCCGGAGAGGTAGATGAGCCCGGCACCGGTGACCAACTCGGCGTTGGCCCGGTCCTCGGCCGAATCACGGTCGAGCACCATGACCGGGACCGCCTCGACCCCCAGCCGTGCCGCCTGCTGCGCTCCGAGCGCGATCCACCGCGAGACGGAGGCGCGTCCTTCCGGCCCGGCTGCCGTCGGCAGCTGCACATACTTCGGCGATCGGCCCGCGATCAGCGCCGCCTCGAGCTCCAGCATCGCCGGGAGATACTCCCCGCTGCCGACCAGCGCGACCGGGCCGGGTCTCGCCACTCTCGTCAGCATCCAAGTCGTTCGAGACGATCGATCACCGTCGCTCCTCGGCCTCTCTGGAGTTGCCCCAGCATGGTGTCGCCAGCCGCTACGTCGAGATCAGACATGGCAGCCAGCTTAGACCAGGCTGTTCGTCCTCTCGCGAGAGCGCGGGCGGGGCGTGCGCGGCCGACCCCTGGCGGAGGCTGGTGCCGGGGCGGCCCCTGGTCGCTGCCGACGCGACGCCTTTGTCGGAGGTCAGGTCCTGGGGAGCCCTGCAGCGCCTCCACGCCCGAGGAGCCATCGACCCCTGACCAGTTCCAGGCTGTGGTCAGCCACCAGAGGCCCCTTCGCTGCTGAAGAGGCTCGCGCCTCCCCTTATCGCATCTGGTACTGAGATATTGTGATACCTCGGCACGTAGCGTGGACACCCTAATATCACAGCCACCTGTGAACTGATATGACTAGCCGTGGTTCGAGGACTCGTTCAGGCTAACGGCAGCTCGAATGAGGGTTGCGAAAGCCTTCTCATCGATTTCATCGTCCTCGTGGAAGTCGATTGCGCGCCGGATGTTGCCTTCGAGGCTTGAGTTGAACAGTCCCGAAGGGTCCTTCAGTGAGGCCCCCTTGAAGAATGTGAGTTTCACGACGCTCTTGTACGTCTCGCCGGTGCAGATCGGACCTTGGTGAGACCACACCGGAACCCCTGCTGGATGAGAAGGCTTTCTCCACTTCCACTCCTCCACCACCTCAGGGTCGGCTTGCTTGATCAGAGCGCGAATCTGCGAGAGCTTCTTTTCGCGCCAATCATCGAGCTCACTTATC
>PLXL01000079.1:0-11102 GCA_003153215.1 Candidatus Dormiibacterota bacterium | reverse complement strand
ATCGATCCCGTCGGCGACCACCTCGTGGCCACCTCTGATCGTGGCTCCACTGGCGATCACGACAAGGCCTGTCGCGTCCGGGGTGTCGAAGCTGGTGTACCAGCTGATCCCCGTGATCACCGGCCGCACCACAAGTGCGAGGAGGGCATGCTCGACGCCGAACGCGTGCGTATACGAGGCTATCCACCCCAGCTGCTTGGCCGCCTTGCACACCTCGAGACCACTGCCGCCCGGGTCGTTCGGAGGATACGGCTGTCCCTCCAACCGGGTCTCTACCTCATACAGTTGGATGGCGTCGTTCTCTGAGCGAGGGGCACCACCCGTGAAGTCAGGGGACGAATCGAGCGCGCCACACACCGCGTTGGCCGTGCACGAGCCAATGTCTCCTTGGTTGAGCGGCAATCCGTTCGCCTTGTGAGTGACGCTCATGATCTGTGCGGCGCGGTCTGCTGGGAAGTCGCGCGATCGCGGGTCGTGGAAGATATGCCGCCCGAGGCGCTTACCAGGGATGACACGCTCATCGAGCCTAGATCGGAACACTTCACCGTTCATGCGAGACTCCTAGCTGCTTAATGACCGTGGAACGCCAGGGTGTCCTGGGGTGATGTTCCCCGTCCGTCGACCGTTTGTCAACGCGATGCGCTTCGGCTCCAGGCGTAGAATCTCAGTGCGCATGGTCTGATGTCGGGCCGGACCATAGTTGTGCTCGATGCCATCTCTGCGGCACCCCGGAGCGGGCGCGGGGCCGGTGGCAGGAGTGGTTGCCGCCGGGTGTCGGGCCGGGACTGCGAGTCCGTCCTTTCTGCGCCGGCACCGGCGGATGCGCTCGAGCCCGTTCCTGAGAAGCAGACCGATCTGCCAGCAGGCTACGCGGCCGACAGCCTCGCGATTCTCAACCGGGCGGCAGCCGACGGTGATAAGGCTGTCATCGTCGAACCAGGGAGGATGCCTTTTGCCGCGCCGACCAGTTCCAGCGGAGGTCTCTGGTCAGCCAGGGGCGATTCGAAGGTGGAGTTCATAGTACTTGGGCCGGTCCGACGAGGATATCGCGAGTTCGAGTCTCGTCTCCCGCTCCACTCCTCGGTTGTCGAGTTGAGTGGTGTCTGGCCGTGAAGTCAGCTTGATTGTTGGCGCCCGTTACCGCAGGGTGAGGTCTGCCTCTGCCTGAGGGTAGCGGTCACCTGCCACCGTGATCTGAGAGGCGGCTGCGTCGACGCTCCGCAGGTCGTCGGGAGTGAGCTCGATTGAGGCCGCGGCGACATTCTCCGCGATGCGGTTGAGCTTGGTGGTGCCGGGGATCGGTACGATCCACGGTTTCTGCGCCAGCAACCAGGCGAGCGCGATCTGCGCCGGCGTTGCATGCTTCTCGTCGCCAAGCTTCTCCAACAGGTCGACCACTGGGCGGTTCGCCTTGCGGGCCTCCGGCGTGAACCGGGGCAAGGTGCTGCGATTGTCGTTGCTGCCGAACGCTGTGGTTTCGTCGATCTTGCCGGTGAGGAAGCCCCTGCCAAGCGGACTGTAGGGGACGAAGCCGATCCCCAGCTCCTCGCAGGCTGGCAACACGTCAGCTTCAGGGAGGCGCCACCAGAGGGAGTACTCGCTCTGGACGGCCGCAACCGGCTGGACCGCATGCGCTCGGCGGATGGTCCCGGGCCCTGGCTCTGATAGACCGAAATGATTGACCTTGCCTTCGGCGATCAGGTCCTTCACCGCGCCGGCCACATCCTCGATCGGGACGTCGGGATCGACCCGGTGCTGATAGAAGAGGTCGATGGCGTCGACCCGCAGACGCTTGAGCGAGTCCTCGGCGACTTGGCGGATGCGTTCCGGGCGGCTGTTGAGGCCGCCCGATCCGTCAGGACCGAGGTCGAAACCGAACTTGGTGGCGATGACGGCGCCCTTTCGGAACGGCTGCAGCGCCTCGCCCACGAGTTCCTCGTTGGTGAACGGGCCATAGACTTCGGCAGTGTCGAAGAACGTGACGCCGCGCTCGACCGCCGCGCGGATCAGCGCGATCATTTCCGTCCGGTCCGGGGCCGGGCCACGGTGATGGTTCATGCCCATGCAGCCCAGGCCGATGGCCGAGACCTCAAGGCCGCTGTTTCCCAGCTTGCGCATCTCCATCTGAGTACCTCCTTCGCTCGCGCTTATGGCGATGACGCGGTCCGCGCCCCTCAGGGGGCCGACGGCACCGTCGCCGGCACCGTTAGATTCTCAGCCCTCCAGCCGCCTCCCGTCACTGCGCCTCGGTGGGCAGGTGGCGGTCCGTTACGGCACACACATCTGGCACTAATACAGCAATTGACACGCTCGACGAGAAGCTGAGGATCTCACGGTCTGAGCCGTTACCATGGGCGGACCAGCGTCGATGCGCTGAGATCGGACGAGAGCTACCGCTCTCATAATGCGAGGGAACGTCTTCTGTGGACACGGAACGTGTCGACCAAGTCCGTCGTTTCTGGGACGCTGACGCCGCCACCTATGATCGTGACCCTGGCCATTACCCGGTCTCTCCACTGGAGCGTGCCGTGTGGCGGGGGACCCTCGAGAGGCTGTTGCCAGCGCCGCCGGCAAGCGTTCTCGATGTGGGGGCCGGAACCGGGTTCCTCAGTCTCATCGCGTCGGAGCTGGGCCACCACGTGACGGCCGTCGACCTCTCATCGGNNCGTGCCTGGCATGAGGTGGCGCCCCGCGGAAGACTGGTTCTCGTAGAGAGCCTGTGGGGGTATCCGAGCAGCAGCATGGAGAGGATCCGCCGCTGGGCTGGCCAGGGGCTGGCCCGAGCCAGAGGGACCGCCCCAGCGCACCATGCCCCCTACGCTCCCGAGCTGAGGGCGGCCCTGCCGCTCGTGCAGGGCACGAATCCCGAGAGCCTTCTCCAACTGGTGTCAGCATCGGGCTGGGCATCGCCACGCATCCACCAGCTGACGGATGTGGGCTGGGCCGCCCGGCGAGGACTGCCGTGGCCGGAGCAGGCCCTCAGCGGCGCTCCTCCTTTTGCCTTGGTGGCCGGAACCTGAGAGCCGGAGGTTCGCGACTGCGCGAGTGACGAACTGCAGGTGCTCAGCCTGTGGAGCGCGGCCGATGCAGAGCCGACGGTCACCGACGACGTGTCGGCGCTGGAGCCAGAGATCGATGGGACCGATCTCGTCGCCACCTTCTCGCCCTCGATCGACGAGGACACCATCATCAGCGGCAACGCCGACCTCTGGACCGCCGAAGCCGGCTACAACCAGGACCTGGGGATCTTCGTCAGCGTCAACGGCGGCACTCCCCAGCCGCTGGCCTGGGAGGAAAGCGCCGGGTTCGCAGGCACCTTTTCGCCCGATGCCGTCCTGGTCGAGACGGCCTACCCGGTGACAGCCGGGAACACCTATGTCTTCTCGCTGTGGTGGAAGACGAACCGTTCCGCCTCGCCTGCGGTGATCTATGCCGGAGCGGGTCCGCCCGGAGGCCCCTACTCGCCCAGCAGTCTGGTGGTGGGGCCGGAGGCGTAGTCGGTTGCGGAGCGGGCCGTCGGAGTGCATGCGAGCGCCAGGTCGAAGTCGGGTGCCGAAGGTGAACTGACCCCCCGGGGACTGGTCCACGTGACACGAGGGTTCCACCACGGCCAGCCTGGCCAGGAGGAACCATGAAGGGCAGGAAGCACACGCCGGGGCAATGAGGCGACCTGGGGTGGTGCCGAGAGCCGGCGCCACGCCTCGTAGAGAATGAACGCCGCTACTCCGAATAGCAGGACCGCATTAGCGACCGCCGCTAGGATTTCGAGGCGCAGATAGCCGAAGGTGCGAAGAGTGCTCGGCGGCCGCGAGCCTACCCAGATGGCCAGCAGCGCCAGACTGATGCCGGCCGCATCGGTGAACACGTGCCCACCGTCGGAAAGCAGCGCGAGGCTGTGGGAGGGCAGGCCGCCGACAACCTCGACAGCCAACACCAGGAGCGAGAGGCGGAGGACCCCGAGCAGGCGCCGTATGTGGGCGCGAGCTGGGGAATGGGCGGGTGGCACCCCCCGAGTCTATCGCCAGCACTGTGGACCCAACGGAGTGGCCGTCTCGCCTCCCGAGCGCCCGGCCGACCCGGCCAACGGACCGGCCTCAGGCGCCAGTGGTCGAGGTGGGGTGGGCCGGCGGTGGCGAGGAAGGCCAACTCGTCTCGGGTGGAGGAGGTTCGAGGACGGGGCTGCTAAGCTGGGCTCGATCCGCAGGCCCCTCAGGTGGCCACGTCTTCCGGCTGAAAGGAGGCGACAGAGCATGCTTCGTCCGATCGACAGCGGCTTCCGCGAGCGACGCTCCCTCAATGGGCTGTGGAGGTTCCAGGCCGACGCTGGATCGGATGGGTGGCGGGCGGAGTGGTGGCAGCGCCCCCTCGCCTCGCGGGTGGAGATGCCCGTGCCCGCCAGCTACAACGATATCCAGGCCGAGCGGGAGCTGCGCGACCATGTGGGGGACGTCTGGTACCAGACCGAGGCCCTCATTCCACTCGGGTGGCGGGGACGTCGGATCGTCCTCCGGCTCGACTCGGCCACCCACCGCGGCACGGTCTGGGTCGGCGAGACCCAGGTCGCCCGCCACCAAGGGGGATACACGCCGTTCGAGGCGGACATCACCGGGCACGTGACCCCTGGCGAGCCAGTTCGGATCACGGTGTGCGTCAACAACGAGCTGAGCTGGGCGACCATCCCGCCCGGGGAAATCGAGACGACCGAGGATGGCCGGCGGGTGCAGCGGTGCTTCCACGACTTCTTCAACTACGCGGGCCTGCACCGGACGGTATGGCTCTACTGCACACCGGCCGCCCACATCGAGGACATCACGGTGGTTGCCGACCTGGAGGGGGGCCGCGGCACCCTGGACTATCGAGTCAAGACGGACGCCGATGGCAGCGTGGAGGTGGAGCTGTTCGACGCCGATTCCGTCCGGGTGGCGTCGGGCTCGGGAGCCGTGGGTCGGTTGCAGATCCCCAAAGTCCATCCCTGGGCGCCGGGCGACGGCTACCTCTACACGCTGCGAGCCCGGCTGCGCGGCGCGGGCGCTGACGAGGATCGCTACGACCTGCCCGTCGGGGTGCGGACCGTGGCCGTGGACGGCAATCGCTTCCTGATCAACGGTCGTCCCTTCCGCTTCACCGGGTTCGGCCGGCACGAGGACAGCGAGATCCGCGGCAAGGGACACGATGACGCCCTCATGGTTCACGACTTCGCTCTCATGGAGTGGGTGGGTGCCAACTCCTTCCGCACCTCCCACTACCCGTATGCGGAGGAGGTCATGGAGTACGCCGACCGGCGCGGGCTCGTGGTCATCGACGAGACTCCCGCGGTCGGCCTCAACATGAAGCTCGGCCTGAGCCGCGGGGCTCCACGCCGCCCCACCTTCAGCGAGGCGACGGTCAGCGCCCTGACCCAGCAGGCTCACCTGCAGGCCATCCGCGAGCTGATCGCCCGAGACAAGAACCACCCCAGCGTGGTGATGTGGTCGCTCGCCAACGAGCCGGACTCCACGGACCCGGCGGCTCGGGAGTACTTTGAGCCGCTGGTCTCCGCGGCCCGCCGCCTTGATCCGTCACGTCCCCTCTGCTTCGCCAACTACCACGACGCCGAATCTCCGGGTCGGGACGCCATCAGCGATCTGTTCGACGTCCTCTGCATCAATCGGTACTACGGTTGGTACGTGGACACCGGCGACCTGGCGAGCGCCGAGCGGCATCTCGAGGCGGAGCTCAGGGCGTGGTCCGAGGGTTACTCCAAGCCGATCGTGATCACTGAGTATGGCGCCGACGCCGTGGCGGGGCTGCGCGCCGTTGCAGGGTCGGTGTGGACGGAGGAGTACCAGCGCGATCTGCTCGCCATGTCCCACCGCGTCTTCGATCGGATCGACGCGGTGATCGGGGAGCAGGTGTGGAACTTCGCCGACTTCGGCACTCAGCCAAGCCTCCATCGGGTCGACGGCAATCGCAAGGGCGTCTTCACTCGCGATCGCCGACCCAAGCTGGCCGCCCACGCCCTGCGGGAACGCTGGATGGCGCCGGGCCGACCGCAGGGCTGAGGCAGCCAACCGCTTCGCCGCGGCCGCCAGCTCCCGGGGAAACCCCGCTCCCCGAAGGAGGCGAAGAGCGCTGGCCCTGCGTGGACATCTGTGGGCACAGTAAGCTACGTGCCGACAACTGCGGCGCAAGACCGGTCCGAGGCCGAGCGGTGGCGCTTGCTCAAGGAGCTCAACATGCGAGTGGTGGTGACTGGTGGCAGCGGCAAATTGGGCACTGCCTGCGTGCGCGAGCTGGTCGAGCACGGCTACGACGTCTTCAACGCCGACATCGCCCCGCCGCGGGAGCAGCTCTGCCCGCACGTCAGGGTGGATCTCGAAGAGGTGGGTCAGGCTCTTGAGCTGCTGTCCCGGGTGGACGATCGCTACCATGGCGTCGACGCCGTGGTTCACCTCGCCGCCATCCCCGCGCCGGGGCTGCGCCCCAACGCGAGCCTGTTCCGGGTCAACACCCTGAGCATCTTCAACGTCTTTGAGGCGGCGCGCCATCTCGGCATCAGGAACGTGGTGTGGGCGTCGAGCGAAACAGTCCTGGGCCTTCCCTTCGAGATCCCCCCTCCCTACATCCCAGTTGACGAGGAGTGCCCGCCCCGGCCGGAAAGCGCCTATGCGCTTTCCAAATTGGTGGGCGAGGAGATGGCGAGGCAGTTCTGCCGGTGGGAGCCTGAGATGAAGATCATCGGGCTGCGCTTCTCCAACGTGATGCAGCCTGCCGACTACGCCGAATTCCCCAGCTTTGACGCCGATCCGGGCCGGCGCAAATGGAACCTGTGGGGATACATCGATGCCCGCGATGGTGCCCAAGCCATCCGCAAGTCATTGGAGGCGCCCATCAAGGGGGCCGAGATCTTCGTCATCGCGAACGCCGACACGGTGGTGAGCCGACCCAATCGTGAGCTGGTCGAACAATACTTTCCGGGGGTTCCGTTCGACGACCGTGCAGGAGACAACCAGACCCTGCTCTCCATTGAGAAGGCGCGCCGCATGCTCGGCTACGCGCCCAGGTTCAGCTGGCGGAGCCAGCTCGCGGACTGACCCTCAGTCTGCCTTGGTCCCGCCACATGAGTTCCTGCAATCGCCGGGCGAGATAGTGGCGCTCGGCATCCGTCGCCACCAGTGCGGCGAACGCGGCAGCCTGTACGGTTCAGGCGAGCGCTGCCCTGCCCGCGGCACCCCACCCTCCGGCGTGCGACTCAGGAAGTGCTGGGGATGACGATCGGGTTCGGCGGGGGGGTGAAGGTACCGACGCCGTTCCAGTCGGAGAGGTGGTAGACGGCGGTGTCGGTCCTCACCTGCACGGGATAGGCGGTACCGGCACCGGCGATATCGACGGTGGTCCCGTCCGCGGCTTTGAGGATGACCACGGACTGGCCATCGACGGTGCCCGTGCCGCCTGAGGTGACCGTCCCGGCACTCGACAGATCCGCGGAGATGTCCGTGAGGGCGGAGAGAGTGGAGAAGTCATTGGCCACCTTGGAGCCCGCCGTGCCCTCGACCCAGACGTTGTTGAGGACTGCCGCTCGGACGCTGCTCTCGCCTCGTTCGAGGTGGCGGGCCTCGCTGCCAGTCTACGTCGGCGCCTCTTCGTGAAGTGGCTGACGCGAATGGGCCGATCGCGGGTTGGACGTGCCTTGTTGCAAAGGGCTGGGGATGTCAGTGCTGGCTCTGCTCTCTGTGGGAGCCATCTCCGGCGCCATCCTCGTGGCGGCTGTCGAGTTCCGCGTCGCCGATGGCATCTCGCGTACTTCCGGGGCGACGTGAGCATGCGGTCGCGTGAGAGAGTTCTGAACGATGAACATTGACTTCGTCCTCGTTGACGTGTTCTCGGATCGGGCCTTCGGCGGCAACCAGCTCGCGGTGATCCCCCGAGCTGAAGGGCTGAGCGACGAACTGATGCAGCAGCTGGCTCGGGAGTNNCCACCGTCGGCACGGGGGCCGTTCTCGCCAGTCTTGAACCGGACGGGGGCGCGGCCTTCGGGAGATTCGTCTTCGAAGAGGGCATCGGCCCCGTCACGGTCGACATCAGCGGTGAGAGCATCCACCTTCGCCTCTCGACACCCCGATGCGAAGTCGCTGCGGAGCCGCCGCCGGTGGATGCCGTCGCCGCGGCCCTCTCAATCACCGAGGCCGACGTGGCCGAATGCTGGTACGGGGGCATCGGGCTGCGATTCTGCTTCGTGCGCGTTCGTGACGCTGCCACCGTGGACCGCGCCGCACTGGACACGGCGGCGTGGGCCTCCGGGGTCGGCCGGGGATGGGCCGCCAACCTGTACCTCTTTTCCCGCGAACCTGACGAGGGTGCTCACCTCTACGCCCGGGGCTTCGCGCCGTCTGTCGAGGTCGAAGAGGACGCGGCCACTGGTTCGGCGTGCGCTGGTCTGGTGGGCGGCCTCGCCCAGCGCTCACCGCTCTCAGACGGCGAGTGGGACCTACAGATAGATCAGGGCGTCGCCATGGGGCGTCCGAGCCTGCTGCACGCGACGGCGCGCAAGGAGGGGGGGCAGGTTGTGGAGGTCAGCGTCGGCGGCCGCGCCACCATCGTGGGGTCGGGGGTGATCACGCTCGCCGGACCGTGATCTACCGTGCTGGGCCGCCTCCCAGCTAGCCCAAGACGGAGGACGTCCTCAGATGGGCACGCCGGCGAGCGCCAGGGCAACTCCGACCACCCCGGCGATGAGGAGGCCGCTCACGACGCCACGCCGGGCGGCGAACAGCCAGAGGACCGCTCCGACGAGCACAGGGATCTGCCACAGCTGCTGGAGCGAGAGGCCGAGGGGGATGGCCGATCCGGCGATGGCCCCGATGACGGCTGGCCCAGCTCCGGTGAGGAACGCCTGGAATGACCGGTTCGCCCGGATCTGATCGAAACGCGGTCCGCCGACGAGCACGAAGACGAACGACGGGGTGAAGGCGATCAGAGCTGCGAGCAGCCCGCCTCCGACCCCCGCCGCCGCATAGCCGACCACGGCCACCGTCTGGACGACGGGGCCCGGGGTGATCTGGCCCAAGGCGACGGCGTTGAGGAACTGGGCCCCGGTCATCCAGTGGTACGCGGTCACCGCATCGTGCTGCATCAGCGGGACGATGACGAACCCGCCTCCGTATGAGAGGGCGCCCACCTTGAGCGCGACCCACGCCAGGGCGCCGAGCCCGCCGATGGCGGCCGTGTGGACCACCAGGGCGGGGATGAACGCTCCGGCTGATGCCGCCGTTCGGGGCGGCGTCGCTCGGCGGATGGCGATCTCGATCAGGCCACAGGCGAGGAGCACCACCACCAGGTAGGGGCCGATCGTGGCGGCGGCGGTGCCTCCCACCAAGGCGTAGAGGGCCCAACGGACACGCTGGGCCTTCTGGGTGCCAATACGCTTCCAACTGGCCGGGACCAGGCCCGAAGCGGCACGCAGAGCCACGGCGGGCACGGCAGCCCCCGCACCGGCCGCCGCGCCGATCACCCAGTTGGGTGGGCGACTGGCGAGGAAGAGCGTCGAGAGGGCAAGGATGAGAACCAGCCCCGGGACGATGAAGCAAACTCCGCCCAGCACCCCGCCGACCACCCCCCGCAGCCGCCAGGCGCAGAAGATCGCCAGCTGTGTCGAGGCAGGACCGGGCAGCAGGTTGGTGGCGGCGATCCCGTCCTCGAACTCCTTGGCCTCGATCCACCGCCGCTCCTCGACGCACATCCGTCGAAGCAGGGCGATGTGGGTTGGCGGTCCCCCGAACCCTATGCAACCGAGGCGGGTCCACTCCCGGGCGATGGTGCGGAGCGGAACCCTGGTGGCGGGCTGGATGGGTCGATGGTCGTCGCTCACGGCTCCTCACCATTGTGTGACCTGAGAAGCGACGAGGGTCCTGGACGATCATCTCGCAACCGATCGCGGAATCAGGGTCTTTGTCACCCAACCGGGGTCGCAGCCGTAGAGTGGGCTCATGAGAGCCGTCGTCCACGACAGGTACGGACCGCCTGACGTCCTCCGGCTCGAAGACGTGGAGCCGCCCGTGCCCAAGGACGATGAGGTCCGCGTCAGGGTCCACGCAACCACGGTGAGCCGGACCGACTGCGCACTCCGTGAAGGCGTGCCCTTCGTTGCCCGGCTCACCACTGGTCTCCGCCGTCCGAGGCGGAGGATCCTCGGCAGCGACCTGGCCGGGGATGTCGAGGCGGTCGGTGCCGACGTGACCGAGTTCGAGATCGGCGACCAGGTCTTCGGCATCAATCCGTGGAGGTTCGGTGCGCACGCGGAGCTCGTCTGCATGCGGTCAGGCGCCGCCCTGTCGCGCATGCCGGCCGGCATGACCTTCGAGGAGGCGGCGGCCGTCTGCGACGGGGCGATCCTGGCGCTGAATGCCCTGAGACCGGCGAAACTCCGCAAGGGACAGAGGATCCTCATCTACGGGGGGTCGGGATCCATCGGCACCGCGGGGGTGCAGCTGGCCAGACACTTCGGCGCCGGCGTCACCGCCGTGTGCAACCCCAAGAACATGGAGCTGGTGAGATCGCTCGGCGCCGACGAGGTCATCGANNAACGGCCAGACCTATGACGTCATCCTCGACGCGGTCGGCACGCTGCGATTCCGCGATTGTCGCGGCTCGCTGAGGCGGGGCGGAGTCTACCTCGCAACCGATGGATTTCGAAACCTGGTCCTGAGCCCTTGGACGGCGCTGATCGGACACAAGCGGGTGCGATTCTCGATACCTCCTCGATTCACGAAGAAGGATGTCGTGTTCCTCAGGGACCTCATCGAGGCCGGGGAATACCGGGCCGTCATCGATCGGCGCTACCCGCTGGAGCAGGTGGTCGAGGCCACCAGGTACGTCGAGACCAAGCAGAAGACGGGTAACGTCATCCTGACGGTCAGCCGCTGACAGCCGGATGTGACCGACCCTGCAAAGGTTTGGGGCGCCGTCTGCACGGGATCACGAGAAGTCCCGCAGTCCTCGCCAGAGTTGCGGGAGTGGTGCCTTGAGGCTGCAGAGCGTGACGGGGCTGCCCTGCTCCAAGTTGACGACGTGGTAGGGGACGGTGAGATGGGCGACCACACTGGCTGAGGTGCATATCGAGGCGA
>PLXL01000126.1 GCA_003153215.1 Candidatus Dormiibacterota bacterium | reverse complement strand
ATCTCAACGTCGGCCGACGATCAGGCCGCATCCGGGTCCGCCGACGACGCAGACGTGCCGGTCGGGGCACGGCCGCAGCACTGCCGCCGACGCGGCCGGCGAGCACGTTGCCCGCGGGGGTGAGCTCACTCCCGCTCAGACCCGAGAACGGACCGTCTGCCTGGGGAACCGACCGGGGCCAGATGCACTAGCGCGGGATAGGTGATGAGCGCGATGGCCAGATGCATCAGCATCAGGACCCCAACGCCGCGGATCGGTTCGCCGTGAGCCAGTATCCACAGGTCGGGCAGCCACAGCACGAGGGTCACGAGCACGGCGAGCCGCAGGAACAGCCAGCGCGGCTGGGACGAGATCCAGGTCACTACCGGCCACGCGATGCAGGCGATGGTCACGCCGACGATCGTGAGCTTGGCGTAGTCCGAGAACTGGAAATGGGGGAAGTTCTGCGTGGAGGGGAAGATCCACTTCCCCATGGCAACCAGAATCGCATCCGATATCAGGGATCCCACGTTGGCAACGATGAGCGCGATCAGCCAACGAACTGGAGCTGGGGGGACCTGTCGCGCTCCCGGGTCCACATTGAAGATGCGCAGCCAGCGCCGGGCTGTGGGGGGCAGGCTATCGAACACCTCCTCGAGCGAGTGCCCGACGCGCTCGCCCATGGGTAGATCGGGGGCGACGGATCGCGAGGGGCCCGGCCGTCGCGGCTCTGTTCAGGCGAGGTCATGCTGCCTCGCGAAGGTCGTCAGGCACTTCTGGTGTGGCCAGGGCGACCAGGAATGCGGCGCCGGCGGGGTGCCGGAGCGAACCGGCAAGGACCGTAGGCGGGCAACTGGCCGCCTCGTGGACGAGTGTGGCTCCGGGCGACACGTCAGGAGCCTCCCGTGACCACGCCGCCACCCTGGCCGAGGCTGGGAAGCTGGCTGGGAGGCTGCAGTCCTCCGCTGGAGGTGGCGCTGCCGGTGGTGCTCGATGCGGTCGAGCCGCCGGTCACTACACTGCCGACGCTCTGGCCTGCGGCGGGAAGCTGGCTCGGCGGCTGAAGCTGGCCGCTGGCGGCGGCGTGCCCGGGCAGGGTCGTGGCGGCCACGGTGGCGAACACGACGGTGCCGACGGCGGCGAGCCCGATGGAGAGGTTGCGCATGTGAGCGCGAAGCTGAAGAGCGCGGTCTCGCTCCGCGCGGTTGCGCCTCACGCCCGGCTCCGGCCGCGAAACCCGATGGAGTCGCGTTCGATCATCGTGTCCATGGGCCGAGGGTGATGGCGCAGTCTGACGGAACGCTGACGTCAAGGTTCCGCAAGGTGACCCGCCTAGGCTGGTCGGCATGACTTCCCAGTGGCTCTGGTACACGACCCGCGGCGCCGGCGTGATCAGCCTGGTGCTGCTGAGCGCCGTCGTTTGCCTCGGACTGCTGACCCGGCTCCGGGTCAGAGGCGAGGGGTGGCCCGGCTTCCTCACGGCGGCGGTCCATCAGGACCTGGCCCTCGTCGCGCTCTTCTTCCTCGGTCTCCACATCGTCACGGCAGTCGTCGATCCCTTCACCAGCCTCGGCATCGTGGCCGCCACCGCGCCCTTTGGTTCCTCGTACCGGACCGTCTGGCTCGGACTCGGCACGCTGAGCTTCGAGCTCGGGCTCGCGGTCGGGCTGACCAGCCTGGCGCGACGCGTGATCGGCGCCCGGCTGTGGCGGGCGGTTCACTGGCTCGCCTATGCGTGCTGGCCGCTGGCTGTGGTCCACGCGGTGGGCACTGGGACCGACGGCCACTCCGCCTGGCTGCTGGGGATCACGATGGTCTGCGGCGGCGCCGTGCTCACCTGTCTGGCCTGGCGTCTGGTCGCGGCACCTCTCGACCCGCTGGCTCAGGTGAGGTCCACGCGCCTCATAGCAGGGAGCGATCGATGAGCTTCACCACCCTTCTGGATGGTCCCGACCTCCGCGAGGGAGCTGAGCCTGCCACCCGTCACGTAGCACGACTCGGCCCCAGCCTCCTCTCGGGCTCGGAGCTGATCGATGCGCTGGACCAGAGCGACCTTCGGGGGAGAGGCGGAGCTGGCTTCCCGGTGGGACGGAAGTGGCGGTCGGTGGCCGGGCGCCAGGGGCCTCGTGTGGTGATCGCGAACGGGGCCGAGGGCGAGCCGCTCAGCTTCAAGGATCGTCTGCTGATGCAGGCGCGGCCCCATCTCGTCCTCGACGGTGCCGTCCTGGCCGCAGACGCCGTGGAGGCCGAGCAGATCGTTCTCTACATCGGGCGCGAACACTCCGCGGCGGCCGATGCGATGCTCCGTGCCCTGGCTGAACGCCCCGCCAGGGAGCGCGCCCGCATCCGGGTCTCCCGCGCCCCTGTCGCCTACGTCTCCGGAGAGGAGACCGCGGCCGTTCAGTTCGTCAACCGGGGTGTTGCCCTCCCCATGAGTGTCCCGCCACGCCCGTTCGAAGCTGGGGTCGGGGGAAGGCCGACCCTGGTCCAGAACGTTGAGAGCCTGGCCGCCGCGGCGCTCATCGCCCGCCGCGGCGGCGCCTGGTACCGCTCCTCGGGCACCCTGCTGGTGACCGTGACGGGGACCGTCGCCCGTCCCGGCGTGATCGAGACCCCGCTGGGGACCCCCGTCGCCGAGGTGGTCGAGAGGGCTGGCGGCCGTCCCGGGTCCATCCAGGCGCTCCTGCTCGGCGGGTACTTCGGCGGCTGGGTCGCCGCCGACATTGCCTGGGATCTTCCCCTTCACCCTCTGCGGCTACGGGCGGCCGGCCACTCGCTGGGCTGCGGGGTGGTGGCACCTCTCCGGGTTGACCGCTGCGGTGTCGCCGAGACCGCCCGAATCGTGAGCTACCTGGCCGGTCAGAGCGCGGGGCAATGCGGACCCTGCGTCTTCGGTCTCGGAGCGATCGCCGAAACCCTGCGGCGGATCGCCATGGGGCTGTCCCACCCGGACGATCTGGCCCGCCTTGACCGCTGGAGCGCGGAGCTCCCCGGGCGCGGGGCCTGCCGCCATCCCGACGGTGGGGCGGGCCTGGTCCGCTCGGCTCTGGGCGTCTTCGCCGATGACTTTGCGCATCACCTCGAGNNCGGATCAGGTGCGAGGGTCGCGGGTACTGCGCCGAGCTGCTTCCCGAGATGATCCGGCTGGACGATTGGGGCTACCCGATCGTGAACTCGGAACGGGTGCCCGATCACCTCCTCGATCACGCGCGGCGAGCCGTCGCCACCTGTCCGCTGCTCGCGATCCGGCTTGCGGAGGATGGCAGGTCGAGATGATCGAGATGGCCATCGCTCGCGATACGGTCATGGGCACCTCGATGGAGGTGGCCTCAGCAAGGCTGGATCGACTGGCCTCGGCCAAGGCTGCCGCCGACCGCGTCGTCGCCGCGATAGACCAGAGCTGCAGCCGGTTCCGCGAAGACAGCGAGCTGAGCGGTGTGCACCGGCAGCGCGGCCATGAGGTGCACGTCTCCGGGCTCCTTGCCCGGGCTCTCCGGACTGCGCTGCGCGCCGCCCGGCTCACCGACGGCCTGGTGGATCCCACCGTCGGGGGGGCGCTCAGGGCAGCCGGGTACGACGCCGACTTCGAGTCCGTCCCGCGCTGCGCAAGTCCGGTCACGCTGACCCGAGGGCCGGTGCCTGGATGGGAGAGGATTCACCTTGACGAGTGGCGAAGTCTGGTCTTTGTTCCCGAGGATGTCGAGATCGATCTCGGCTCCACAGCCAAGGCCCTCGCCGCCGACATGGCGGCGGAGGCCGCCGCCCGCGAGGCGGGATGCGGTGTCCTGGTCAGCCTCGGTGGGGACATCGGTACCGCGGGCGCGCCACCTTGGGGCGGGTGGCATGTCCAGGTCGCCGAGGACAGCGCGGCGGCCGTCGATCCCGACGCCGAGACGATCCTGATTCGATCGGGGGGGGTCGCCACCTCGAGCACCACGGTGAGGCGCTGGACTCGGGGGACGTTGTCCCTCCACCACATCATCGACCCGCGCACCGGGATGCCTTCCGATGGCCCCTGGCGCACCGTGACCGTGGTTGCCGCCTCGTGCGTCGATGCCAACACGGCCTCCACGGCTGCGATCGTCCGCGGAGCGGACGCGCCTGGCTGGCTCAGCGCCCGCGGGCTGCCGAGCCGGTTCGTCGATCAGGGCGGAACCGTCACCCGCTGCGCCGGGTGGCCGCTGCCATCTTGAATAGACGGCCATCCTCGTCTGAGCCCTGAAGGCAGGCCCACGGCTGAGTGGGGCGCTCGCCTACGGTGAGCTGCAGGCGACGCGTCGGGAGGCGGGCGGCGGCACCGCCGGGTAGATCTCTCTGGGTCGTCCTCGACCCCGGCGTGCTCATCTCCGCCCTCCTCTCCCCCTGCAGCGCTCCGGCTCGCCTCTACCTCCTCTGGCTCGGCGGCGAGTTCGAGCTGGTGGTCTGCCCCCATCTGCTCGAGGAGCTGGAAGGCGTCCTCCGCCGCGCGAAGTTCGGTGACCTGGTGACCCCGGACGAGGTCGAGGAGTTCGTCGACGTCGTCCGCCGGGGTGCCATCACCGCAGAGAACCCGGTGATCGCCGAGGCAGTCAGCCGTGATCCCGGCGACGACTTCCTGGTCGCCCTGGCCCAGGCCGCCAATGTCGACTACCTGGTGTCCGGTGACAAGGACCTCACCAGCCTCGCGACGGTGTCGCCGCCGGTGCTGTCGCCGGCGACATTCCTGGACCTTCTCTGACCGCTACCGCGCGCCTGAGGGCTGCATCAGGATACCCATGGGACCCCTCTGGCATGCCGGTGCGTTTTGACAGAGCACTTGCTTCTGACATCGTGGCCCGGAGCAGCACTTACCTCTGCACCCGGGGTCCCCGGCCGAGCCCGGCCAGAACCAAAGCAAGTGCATCAGGCGAATTCAAAACTGACCGTTAGCTGACCAACTGGTCGGGGCGCCCAGACTCGAACTGGGGACCTCTTGCTCCCAAAGCAAGCGCCTTCGACTTTCGTCGTTCGCATAGGCCTTCGTGAATTCGCTTGGTCCACTTGCTTCGCCATCCGTGCCTACGGCGGGCACTTGCTTTAGAGGTCCGGCGAGGGTCCAGAAGCAATACGGCGATCGCTAGGACGGCTTCCTTGAACCCCTGCTAGGGGGAATCTCCCTGCCGGGGGCCACCCTTCGGTGGTCTTCCTGAAGGTGCCAGGCGCCCTCCCAAGCCTGGCGCCGATCCTCAGCCGCCTCCCCACGCTGCGAATCGTGGAGAGTCACGGAGATGGAGACGGCCTTCCCGCTGGCGGGGAAGGGGGCGGGCCCTCGCTGGCTGCCCCCGGCGCTGCGGGTACGGAGCTACCGCTGGTACTGGTCAGCCCAATGGCCGGTCCTTCTCGGCACTTGGATGCAAACCGTGGCGCTCGGCTACTTCGTCTACACGCAGACCAGGAGCGTTAACGCGGTGGCGTTCGTGGCCGCTGCATCGGGCCTCCCCGCCCTGGCACTGTCCGTGTTCGGGGGGGCGCTTGCCGATCGCTACCCGCGGCGCCGCATCCTTCTGGTCACCCAGTCGACCCTGGGTCTCGGGGCGGCAACCCTGGCGATCCTCGCCTCGACCGGTCATTTCAGCCTCGGGGCCATCGTGGTGGTCGCGGTCGTCTTCGGGAGCAGCGCGGCCGTCGACCTCCCCACCAGCCAGGCGCTGGTCGCTGACTTGGTCCGCCGGGAGCTGGTGGTGAACGCCATGGCGCTCGCCGCCTCGGCGATGAGCGTCTGCCGCATCATGGGGCCGTCCGTCGCCGGGGTGCTCTATGCGGTCGCCGGGCCCGGCGCCTGCTTCGCCTGCCTGGCCATCGCCTATCTCGCCCCCATCTCGGTGCTCTGGATGGTCGTCCCCGATATCGCCCCCGCGGGTCGGGCTGGCTCGCGGAGCCTGGTGGCCGATGTCGCCGCTGGCTTCGCCGCCGCATGGCGCGCCCCCCTACTCCGCGGGGTGATGGGCGCGGGGGCGATGCTCTCCCTGCTCGGCGTGTCCTACATGCCCTTCCTGCCCGTGCTGGCCTCGAGCCGGCTCCACGTCGGTTCCGGCGGGCTGGGCCTGATGTACAGCGTGGGCGGGGTGGGCGGTCTCACCGGCGCTCTGCTGCTCAGCGCCCTTGGCCGCGGCCGGGGGCGCCGCTGGTTCCTGGTCGGTGGGGGCGTGCTCTACGCGCTGAGCCTGGCGACGGTGGCGCGTTCCCCCTGGTTGGGCTGGACGTTGCCAGCGCTGGTGGGAGTGAGCCTCGCCTTCGTGGCCATCAACACCACGCTCATCACCGTGATCCAGACCGACGCCGACCCCGCCGTCCGAGGCCGTCTTCTGGGTCTCTACGCAACCCAGGCGGTCGGTCTGCAGCCGTTGGGCACGCTGCTCTACAGCGTCCTGGGCTCCGCCCAACTCTTCAACGGAGTCACGGTCG
Source organism: Candidatus Dormiibacterota bacterium (assembly GCA_003153215.1). Classification (GTDB taxonomy): domain Bacteria; phylum Chloroflexota; class Dormibacteria; order Aeolococcales; family Aeolococcaceae; genus Changshengia. The sequence goes on along the minus strand of PLXL01000126.1, from coordinate 723 downwards.
GAGCGGTGCTGGTGGGCGCGTGCGCTGTCGCGGTCGGACTGGGCGGGGGCCTGGCGAGTGGCGGATCCGTCGTGGCCTCGCCTCCGATGGCAAGCCCATCCTCCCTGCAGGGCGGGCCCGGCGAGCAGGGGAGAGCGTGACCTGCGGCCGCGCCGGGGCTTGGGTGTTGACCGCCGCGAATCTCNNCGTCGGTGTGATGCCGACCAGGGCAGCACTGACCTGCCAGAGCCTGGCTGTGATGGCAGTGTCGTAGGCGAGCTTGTTGGCGGTCTTGGGCTGCCGGTTGGAGAAGAACTGCCCGGTGACACCGTCCACGTGCGGTGAAGAGGCCAAATAAATCGGTGTGCGGGCGCCCTGGGCGGGGGTCTTCAGGAAGGGCCGGACCACGCCGCCAATGGCTGCGAAATACCAGGCCTGGTCTTCGGCCCCGAAGTTAGTGCGCACGACGCCGGGTGCAGCGAGGCGGCGGTCACGCCGCTACCGTCGAGGTGGCGGGCCAGCTCGCTGGTGAACATGATGTTGGCGAGCTTGGACTGGCTGTAGGCGCGCTGTCCAGAGTAGTTGCGAGTGCCCTGCAGGTCGTCGAAGTCGATCCGACCCATGGACTGGGCGCCCGAGGAGACGGTGACTACCCGTGCGGGTGCGCTGCCTTCCGTCGGCCCAGGAGCAGGTTGGTCAGCAGGAACGCGGCGAGGTGGTTGAGGGCGAACGTGCGCTCGAGGC
>PLXL01000064.1 GCA_003153215.1 Candidatus Dormiibacterota bacterium | reverse complement strand
CTAGCAGGTCGTCAAGACCCGCCAAGAGGTGTTCAGAGGAGGAGGGTCAGTGTCTAGCATTGAGCGATGGAAAGGCGGTAAGTGGCGGGCTCGCTTCCGCACGCCGGACGGTCGAGGGCGCAGCCGGGTGTTTCCGCGTAAGGAGGATGCTGTTGCCTACCTGGCGAGCATCGAGCACGCAAAGCGGATGGGCGCGTACGTCGACCCGGCCGCGGGCCGTGTGCTCTTCCAGGAGTACGCCGAGCGATGGCACGCCGTCCAGGCGCAGCACCGGCCTACGACGGTCGTCCACGAGGAGACGATGCTGCGCCGCCATGTGTACCCCTTCCTGGGCGCGAGGCCAATGGGGGCGATCCTCCCCAGTGAGATCCAAGGGTGGGTGGCGGGCCGCTGCTCAGTGTTGGCGCCGTCGACGGTCGAGTTCGTCTACCGCTTGGTGGTCCGCATCTTCCGTGCAGCGTGCCGGGATCGGCTCCTCGCCGCCCACCCCTGCATTGACATCCGCTTGCCTCGCCCGGACCGGGCGCGGGTCGTCCCGCTCACCGTCGATGAGTTTCGGGCGCTTGAGGCAGCCATGCCGTCGCGCCTGCAGGCGCTCGTGCTGGTAGGAGCCGCTGCGGGACTCCGGCAGGGCGAGGCGCTCGGTCTGACGGCCGACCGCGTCGACTTCCTTCGCCGCACCATCACCGTCGACCGGCAGCTCCTCCTCCTGCCCGGCCGGGCGCCGGAGTTCGCCCCCCCGAAAACGCGCACATCGCGCCGGACGATCCCAGTGCCCCAGCTCGTCGTCGACGTGCTCGCCGGCCACCTGGCTGAGCACGGGGAGGGGCCCGACCGGCTGGTGTTCACGGCCGGGGACGGCTCAGCGATTCGGCGCAACCGCTTCTCGGACACCTGGCGACGGGCCGTCGTGGTCGCCGGCGTCCGTCAGGGGGTGACGTTCCACGATCTGCGTCACTTCTACGCGTCCCTCCTGATCCGGCACGGCGAGAGCGTGAAGACAGTCCAGGCGCGGCTGGGCCACGCTACCGCCCAGGAGACGCTTGACACGTATGGCCATCTCTGGCCGGATTCCGAGGACCGGACCCGGGCGGCGGTGGAGATGGCACTCGCCCCCATCGTGGCCGGTACGCCTGCGGACGGCAGCGGACAGTAAGGTTCGTGTCATGCCGCCATCGCGTGTCCCCTTGTGTCATTGACGTGTCACGCTGCGGCGGATGATCGCGAAAATCCTTGACGCTGCAAGGGGAAACGATGCAAGCCGGTCTGTAAGCCGGATTCTGTCCCCACCCGCGGTGGGGGACGGCCATCCATCTTGGATGCCGGTTGCCCGGCACCTCGTGCGGTCTGACCCGGGACCTGGGACGAGCAGCCCCTGGACGCCGAGGCGTCCGCCCCTGTTCGACCTTGCTCCGGACGGGGTTTACCTGGCCGGCCGGTCACCCGGCCGCCGGTGGGCTCTTACCCCACCATTTCACCGTTGCCGCGGCCACGAGGACCGTGGCTGTGTCCTTTCTGTGGCACTCTCCTTCGGGTCACCCCGACTGGACGTTATCCAGCGCCCTGCTCTATGGAGTCCGGACTTTCCTCAGGCGGCGAACCGCCCGCGGCCGTCCGACCGACTTGCCCGGCGAGTGTACCCCCGGGATGCCGCGCCCGAGATGGCGGGCCCGACGCGTGACGTGCCAATGCGCGGCTGGGGCGGGGGCGGCAGCACCACTCGCCGGGCGCGCCCGACCTGCTCGGTGGGGAAGGGCCATCTGTTCCGATTGACGGGCGTACATCCGTTCTGATTGACGCATTGGACCAGCCGGAGTAGTCTTCGGCCACTCTGGTGGTGAGAAGTGGTGAGAAGTGGTGAACGTGACCGCAAGGTCCCTGACCCGATCCGCCTCCGGCGCTGTGCCGGCGGCGATGCGTGATCTCACATGCTCCTCGGCCAATTTGATCACGCCGTCGATGCCAAGGGGAGGGTGGCAGTCCCCGCCCAGTTCCGGCCGCACCTGGCACCGGGTGCGGTGGTCTCCATCGGCCCGGAGGGGCGCCTCGTGATCTGGCCCACCGCCACCTGGGAGGCGCACCTGCGCACCCTCAGCATCACCGCCGGGACCCCCGCGGAGCAGCGCAAGTACCTGCGTCGGGTCAATGCCGGCACCCGTGATGTCGAGCTCGACTCCCAGGGCCGCCTGCTGCTCCACCCGTCGCACCGTGAGTTCGCCGCCATCGGGGAGCGGGCCACCTTCGTGGGCATGGGCGAGTTCGTCGAGCTCTGCTCCACCGAGCGCTGGGAGGAGGAGACGCGCGAGCTCACTCCCGAGTTCTTCACCGAGCTGACCGACCGCATCAATCCGATGGGTTTCATCGCCCACGCACCGGCGCCGTCGTGAGCGGCGCCGATCTGGACACACCCGCCCATGCCGATCGTGGCAGGCATGGACAGGTCCGCCGATGCCACGCCCGGGGAGCCGCCTGAGGCGAGCCTCCACCGGCCGGTCCTCCTCACACCTCTCATACAGAACCTGCAGCCCCGTGAAGGCCAGGTGGCCATCGACGGGACCCTGGGCGGCGGCGGTGTCACCGCCGCGCTCTTGGACAGGGTCGGTGCGACCGGGCGGGTCCTCGCCATCGACAGGGACCCCACCGCGATCGCCCGAGCCCGCCTGCGCTTCGCCGGCACGGCCGGTGAGCGGCTGATCCTCGCCCAGGGCGACTTCGCTGAGATCGACCACATCGCCGCGGGCCAGGGGATCGTCGCCGCCGACTCCCTCTGCCTCGACCTTGGCACCTCCTCACTTCAGCTCGACGATCCCGCCCGCGGCTTCAGCTTCCGGCAGGACGGCCCGCTCGACATGCGGATGGACCAGACCGCGTCCGGCGAGACCGCGGCCACCCTCCTCAACAGCTGGGACGAGGCCGATCTGACCGCCCTGATCCGCACCTACGGCGAGGAGAGGTTCGCCACCGCGATCGCCCGGGCCGTCGTCCGGGAGCGGCGGCGACGCCCGATGGCCACGACCCAGCAGCTTCGAGAGCTGGTGGAGCAGACCATCCCCCGCCGCTTCTGGCCCAAGCGGATCCATCCCGCCACCCGGACCTTCCAGGCGCTCCGCATCGAGGTCAACCACGAGCTGGAGAGCCTCCGCCATGGGCTGCAGGCCGCCATATCGCTCCTCCGGCCCGGTGGGCGTCTTGGGGTCATCTCCTTTCACTCTCTCGAGGACTCCCTTGTCAAGAACGCACTCCACGTCGCAGCTCAGAACTGTCTCTGTCCGCCCCAACAGCCCTTCTGCACCTGCGCTCACCGGGCCTCGCTCCTCCTCTTCACCCGCAGGGCGATCCGACCCGACGCAGAGGAACTGGCCGTGAACCCCAGGTCCAGGTCGGCCCGCCTTCGGGTGGCGGAGAAGCTGGAACCTCGATAGCCTCCCCCTCCCTGCGGAGGAGGCCGGCGCGTGCCGGCCTCCTCCCATACCTCTCCTGACACCTCCCCATAACCCCCTCCCCGCGGAGGAGGTCGGCCTCTGCTGGCCTCCTCCGTTTCTCCCTTCACCGCGCGTCCCCCTCCCGCCGCTTCTCGCGGCGACCCGTCGCAGCAACCGTCCCACCCCACGTCCAGGCAACCATCCATGCACCTCCACTCTCTCCGCGACCGCGGCGACGCCGATCCGTCCGCC
>PLXL01000263.1 GCA_003153215.1 Candidatus Dormiibacterota bacterium | reverse complement strand
GGCCGACGTGGTTGGGGATGAAGCCAATCTTGGCCTGCCCCGGGGTCATCACCCCCGGGCAGTTGGGCCCGATCAGGCGCATCGGGGTGCTGGCGACGAACGCGGTGGCCCTGACCATGTCGAGCACCGGGATGCCCTCGGTGACGGAGACACCGAGCCGGAGGCCGGCGGCGGCCGCCTCCATCACGGCGTCGGCGGCAAAGGCGGGCGGCACGATGGTGAAGGCGGTGTCCGCTCCGGTCCTGGCCACCGCCTCGGCGACAGTGTCGAAGATGGGAACGCCGAGGGTCTCGCCCCCGCCCCGNNTCGATGAGGATGGCCATCAGCGGGCGTCCCCGGCCGGCGCGGCGGCCTCGGCGTGGCTCACCCCGCGCCCCCCACCAGCTCGACGATCTTGCGGGCCGCCTCCGGGGCGCTGGTCCCCGGCATGATCCCCGCCTCGGCGAGGATGCGGCGACCCTCCACCTCGTTGGTGCCGGTCATCCGCACCACCAGGGGCACGGTGATGCCCAGCTCGTCGCGGGCCTGGACAATGCCCCGGGCCACCTCGTCGCCACGGGTGATGCCTCCGAAGATGTTGATGAAGACGCCGCGGACGTCGGGGTCGCTCAGGATCATGGCCAGCGAGCTCCGCACCTTCTCGGCGTTGGCGCCGCCGCCGATGTCCAGGAAGTTGTTGGGCCGGCCCCCCACCTGCTGGACCAGGTCGAGGGTGTTCATGACGAGCCCAGCTCCATTGCCGATGCAGCCGATGCTGCCGCCAGGGAGGTGGACGTAGGTGAGCCCGCGGCGCTTGGCCTCCGCCTCGTAGGGGTCCTCGCCGGTGCGGCCGTCCTCGCCCTCCAGGTCGAGAGCCAGCTCGGTGGCCAGCTCCCGGTGCCGGTACTCCGCGTTCTCGTCCACCTCCAGCTTGCCGTCGGCGGCGACCAGGCGGCCGTCGGCGGTGAGGGCGAGAGGATTGATCTCGCAGGTGACCGCGTCGAGCTCCANNGGCCCCGCGCCTCCGTCAGCGCCGGCGCGTGGGCCAGCGCCGCAAAGGCCAGCTCGCGCACCTCGAACGGCCGCGGCCCGGCGAAGGGGTCGGGCCAGAGCTTGGCGATCCTCTCCGGGGACGTGGCTGCCACCTCCTCGATCTCCATCCCGCCGGCGGCGGAGAGGATCAGCGCCANNACCGAGCGCACCGGGTAGCCGCGGATCTCCATGGCCAGGATGCGGGCCGCCTCCCGGTGCGCCTCCTCGGGCGAGTCGACGACGGCGATGCCACCCGCCTTGCCCCGCCCGCCGATCGGCACCTGGGCCTTGACCGCCACCCGGCCCAGCTCACGGGCGGCGTCCGCGGCCTCCTCGGGAGTGCGGGCCAGCCGGCCCGGGGGCACCTCGATCCCGACCCGAGCGAATTGCCGCTTGGCCTGGTACTCGAGGAGCTTCACGAGTGGGGAGTGTACGGAGGCAGGCGCGCCGCCCGGCGGCGGATGCGCCGGCGGAGCCGAGAGCCGCGGTGCCCGGCTACTCGCCCGCGGGTCGCGCAGAGGGCGCGATGGCGTCCAGCTCCTCGAGGTCCTCCGGGCTCGGCACCCACCCCGCGGCCTCGACGTTGGCCAGCACATGCTCGGGCTGGCTCGCCCCGGCGATGACGGAGACGACCGCCGGCTGAGCCAGCAGGCCCCCGATGGCAACGCCGAGGAGGTCGGTCCCCTTGTGCCGGGCGTAGGCGGAGAGGCCCTCGACGATGTCGAAGTTGGCGTCGGTGAGGAACTCGTCGCCCGCCTCACCCGCGAGGCGGCCCCCCTCGGGAGTCTCACCACGCCGGTACCGCCCGGTGAGCAGGCCGCGCATCAGCGGGTAGTACGGGATGAGGCCGAGGCCGAAGTGCTCGCAGGCGGGAGCCACGTCGGCCTCGACGCCCCGGTTGAGCAGGCTGTACTCGTTCTGGGCGCTGATGAAGCGGCTGAAATGGTGGATGTAGGAGGTCCAATCGGCATCGGCGATCTGCCAGCCGCTGAAGTTGGAGCAGCCGATGTAGCGGACCTTGCCCTCGCGGACCAGGTCGTCGAGCGCGGAGAGGGTCTCCTCGATGGGGGTGTCGGCATCGGGGACGTGGATCTGGTAGAGGTCGATCCAGTCGGTCCCGAGCCGGCGCAGGCTGGCCTCGACCCCGGCCCGGATGTGGCGGCGCGAGGCGCCGGAGGTGTACGGCCCCTCCCCCATCTGGCTGCCCACCTTGGTCGCCACGATGGCGGCATCACGCCTGCCCCTCAGCGCCGCACCCAGAAGGCGCTCGGACTCGCCGGCCCCATNNGCACCCCACCCCGACGACCGATACCTCAAGCCCAGACTCGCCGACGCGACGGAACTCCATCTGATCCACTCCCTCGACCTGGGCCAGCGGCCCGCTCGGATCACCCATTCTGACCGAGCGGGCGTGGCAACCGGCGTGAACCGAGAGCGCAGCTGCCCCCTAGACTTGGCTGATGCCTCAGACCGTCGCCCTGATCGGTGGCACCGGCCGGCTCGGCCCCGGGCTTGCGCTCCGGCTGTCCCGCGGAGGCCTGCCCGTCATCATCGGCTCCCGCGAGCTGCAGCACGCCCTCGACGTCGCCGAGCGGGTCACCGCCCTCGGCGGTCAGGCGAAGATCCGGGGCGCCACCAACGCCGACGCCGCGGCCGCCGGGGACCTGGCCATCCTCACCGTGCCCTACGAAGCGCAGACGGGGCTCCTCCCCGAGCTCGCCGGGGCGCTCGGCGGCAAGGTGGTGGTGAGCACCACGGTCCCGGTCCGCTTCGACCCGGCACTCGGCCCGGTGGCGGTGACCGTCGCCGAGGGCTCGGCCGCGGAGCAGGTCGCGGCGCTGCTCCCCACCAGCCGGATCGTCGGCGGCTTCCACACCGTGAGCAGCGTGCACCTGAGCCGCCTGGACCGGGACCTCGACGAGGACGTCCTGCTCTGCGGCGACGACGACGGCGCCAAGGCGGAGGTCCGCCGGATCGCCGGCGTCATCCCCGGGGTTCGGGTCGTGGACGCGGGCCGTCTCGGCAACGCCCAGCACCTCGAGCAGCTGACCGTCCTCTTGCTCAGCATCAATCGCCTCTCCCGTCGTTCGGTCGGAGTCCGCCTGACCGNNCGCACCGCCCGCTGCGCCGGTGCCGGTCCCCGCGCACCTCCAGGAGCGCAGGCGCGACGCGCGCCAGGTGGTGAAGATGCGCACCCTGGTCGGGGCGGCGCTGATCGTCCTCGCGGTCCTCGCCCTCGTCTTTGTAATCGTCCAGGTCGCCAGCCTGCTGCTCCTCTTCCTGATCGCGGTGGTGATCGCCGAGGGGGTGCGGCCTCTCGTCTACCGGGTCCAGGAGCTGCGCCTCCCGCGCGCCGCGGCCATCGCCGTCGTGTACCTGGTGGTGCTCGCCGCTCTGGTCGTGGTCGTGGCCCTGCTGGTCCAGCCGCTTGTGAGCGAGGCGGAGAGCCTGGCCAGGCGCTTCCCCGCCTACCAGAGATCCGCGGTCCACTTCATCACCACCGTTGAGAGGCACGTCGGCATCAGCAACGCTCAGCTCACCAGCCAGGTGGAGGGCGCCCTGGGCCAGGCCGGGCAGGACCTGGTCACCATCGGCGGGACCATCGCCGGGGCCGTGGCCGATCTGATCCTGGTGCTGGTGATGAGCTTCCTCTGGCTCACCACCAGCGACCGGCTCAAGTCGTTCGTGGTCGACCTCTTCCCGCCCCGCGCCCAGGCGCTGGTCATCGAGGTCATCCAGGACACCGGCTACCGGATGGGCGGCTACCTCCGCGCGGTCGCCATCAACATGGTCGTGGTCGGCCTCGCGACCGGCGTCGCCTGCGCTCTGCTCCACCTCCCCAGCCCGATCCTGCTCGGCCTCTTCGCCGGCATCGCCGCGGCCATCCCGATGATCGGCGCATTCCTCGGTGTCGTCCCGGCGGCGCTGCTCGGCTTCACGGTGTCGCCGGAGTACCCCGTGCTGGTCCTGGTGGTGCTGGTGGTGATCCAGTTGGTCGACGCCAACACGGTCGTGCCGGTGGTGATGAACCGCGTGCTCGCGCTCCCCGCCCTGGCAGTGGTGCTGGCCCTGGTGGTCGGGTGGGCGCTCGCCGGCCTGATCGGGTCGCTCCTCGCCGTACCGATCGCCGCCGCCCTGCAGGTGCTGGTCTCCCGGGTGCTGGTGCCCTACATCCACCACATCCAGGGACGTCCAGACCCGACCTACCTCGCCGCCTTCGGCCGGACGCCGACCCCCGACGGGCCGGGCGTCCCCGCCGAGGGGGCGGTCCACAAGTAGTCGGGCGCGCCCCGGAGGCTGCCCACTCGGAGGTGTTGCCCAGCTGGCCCACGAGCGGGCCACCGTCGTTCTGGGCGGATAATAACCGTCGAAACGGTCTCTCTTGTGCCGTCGAAACGGTCACCTAAATAGGCGCCAGAATCGTAGTATTGCCCGGTGGATCAACGGAAATACGTCAAGCGGGTCGTCGACGCCGAGCTGGACGGTCTGATGCCCGCACTGTCCGCGATCGCCATCGAGGGCGCGAAGGCGGTCGGCAAGACCGCCACCGCTGCCCGCAGGGCGGCCACCGTCCATGCGCTGGACCGTCCGGGCGCGCTCGAGNNGACGACCCCAGCCCTGGCCAGTTCCTGCTCGTCGGCTCGGCTTCGCCCCGTGACCCAGGCACCCACTCCGGGGCGGGACGCATCGTCCGGCTCCGCATGCGTCCGCTCACGCTCACGGAGCGGGCAGAGACCGAGCCGGCTGTCAGCCTCGCGGTCCTCCTGGAAGGTCGGAGAGAGCCCATCGCCGGCAGCACTCGCGTCTCGCTCGAAGACTACGCCCGCGAGATCTGCGCCTCAGGGTTCCCCGGGCTCAGAGGTCTGCCTGAGCGGGCCGTGCGGGCTCAGCTCGACAGCTACCTGGACCTCATCGTGGACCGCGATTTCCCGGAGATCAGCCACACGGTGCGCAACCCGGAGACGCTGCGACGGTGGCTGTCGGCATATGCCGCCGCCACCGGGACAACCGCCTCCTTCGACGCAGTGCGCGACGCCGCCACCCCTGGCGATGCAGACAAGCCCACCAAGGCCACCACCCAGGTCTACCGGGACATCCTCCAGCGGCTGTGGGTCCTCGACCCCATCCCGGCGTGGTTGCCGGGTCGAGGCCACCTCCGGCGCCTCGGATCAGCGCCCAAGCATCATCTCGTCGACCCCGCCCTGGCCGCCCGACTGCTTGGCGCCGGACCCGGCGCGCTCCTCGAGGCCCGGCCGTCGCAGCCCCCGGTCGGTCGTGACACCACCCTGCTGGGGCAGCTGTTCGAGTCACTCGTCACACTCGACGTCCGCGTCAACGCCCAGGCAGCAGAAGCGCGGGTGGGACATCTGCGCACGCACACAGGTGAGCACGAGGTCGACCTCGTCGTCGAGCGTGCCGACCACCGCGTCCTCGCCGTGGAGATCAAGCTCTCCCACTCCCCCAGCGAGCGCGATCTCCGCCATCTGCATTGGCTCACCGATCAGCTCGGAGACGATCTGCTGGACGCGATCGTCGTCACCACCGGCACCGACGCCTACCGGCGGCGTGATGGCATCGCCGTCATCCCCGCCGCGCTGCTCGGGCCATGACCGTGGGAGAGACGAGGAGCACACTGTCGCGGCGGCGCGCTGCGGAGATGCGGCTCGTCGTCGCCGCCATCGCGCTCGCGGCACTGATCGTCTACGCCGTGCTCTGGCTCCAGGTCTCGCCGGCGCGCGAGCGGGGCACGGATTTCTCCGCCTCCTACGTCGCGGCGCTCGTGGTGCGCGAGGGCGATGGAGGCCAGATCTACAACCAGGGCGTGGAGGCGGCCAAGCACGCCGCGATCCTGCTGCCCGGCTACCGAGTCAACCTCCCCTTCATCACCCCGCCGACCACGGCGTTGCTGGCAATCCCGCTCACCTTCCTGGACCCGGGCGCCGCCTTCCGGCTCTTCAGCATCCTCCAGCTGCTGCTGCTGGTCGCGGGCGTCGCCGTCGCGGCCCGCGCCGGACCGTGGCCCGGTGGGAGCCGTTCCGCCCGGTGGGTGGGCGCCGCGGCGGCAGTGGCCGGCTCCGCCACCCTGCCGCTCCTCCTCCTCGGCCAGTGGGACGGGCTCTGCGCACTGGGGCTCGCCCTCGCCTACACCTCCTGGCGGCGAGATCGGCCCTTCTCCGCCGGTCTCTGGCTCGCCCTCGGCTTCGGGATCGCCAAGCCCCACCTGGCGATCGGCCTGCTCGCCTTCGCGATCGGCCGGCGCGACCGGCGCGCGCTGCTCGGCATGGTGACCGGGGCCGTGGCGCTCATCGCCGTCTCGGTGGTCACCGTGGGGCCGAGCGCGACCCTCAGCTTCCTCGGGACGTCCTCCTTCGCGCTGGGCAACACCCCGGCGGCAAGCACCCTCGGCCTGCTCGGGCTGGCCGCGTCGTGGCTCGGCTCGGGTTCGGCGGCGACGGGGATCGCCATCGCCGGCGGGGTGCTGGGGATCGCCGCCTGCGGCCTCCTGGGCTGGCGCAGCCACGGCCATCCCGACCGCCTCGAGGCGACGCTCGCCGCAGCCGCCGCGCTCTCCCTGCTGGTGGCGCCGCACCTCCTCGCCCACGACCTAGTGGTGCTGGCGCCGGCGTTCGTCTGGGTCGCCGCCCGGGCCGCCCACATCGACGTCCCTCACCCGTGGCCGGGCCGGGCCGGGATGTACGTGGTGGTGGGCTGGCTCGCGCTCGCCCTCCTGATCGCGCTCGACATCGGCGCCGGCGCGCCCGCCCCGCCGGGCCGTCTCGTCCCGTGGGGCCTGATGGCGGTCGCCGCCGTGCTCGCGGTGTGGCAGGGGCGGCGCGGAGAAGAGCCCAGGGCGAAGCTGGCCGAGGTCGCAGCGCACGGTCCTCACATTGACCGTGGGGCGTTCCGGGCCGACCTGGACCGAGTCGTCGACCAGGGGCTGGAGCGAGGGATCTCCGAGTGACGGCGGGGCTGCTCGATACCTCCTGGGCGTTCGCACCGCCGGCGGGTTGCCGACCTCCTCATCGCGGCCAGCGCCCAGGCCCACGGGCTCACGCTCTACACACGCAACCCGGACGACTTCGCGGGCCTGGAACCGCTCGTCACCGTGATCACGGTCTGACCAGCAGACCCCTCTGCCGATTGGTCTTCGCGCGGTCAGGATCGGTCGGCAGTTCGGCCATGACGTAACGGGGAGCGCAGATGCCGGTAGCTGAGCATCTCACCGACACCCAGACCATTGCCCGGGACCACCTCTTCCCGTCGGGGCGCGAACGGGGGATCTACGCAGTGGTCGAGGGAGGCTTCGCCGCCGGGTGGTTCGGGTGGGGCCAGGCTGCCGCGCCGCCATGGCTGGTCGTCCCTCTTGCCGTGGGCAGCGTCCTCTCTGTCCTTGTTGCAGTGGCTGGAATCGTGGTCACCGCCCGCTCCCGCGCCCGGTGGACCGCGTTCAGCGACCGCACCGTCCGCCGGCGATTCCGCATCATCGTGGGCGTCGAGTTCTCGCTGGCCGGCATCGGCGCGGCGGCTCTGGCCGCCGCGGGCCAAGCCACGTGGACACCGGCTTGGGTCTGCCTCGTGGTGGGTGTGCACTTCTTCCCTCTCTCACATGCGCTGGGGAACCGGTCTCTGGCACGAGCTGGGGCGCTGCTGACCGGGGTCGCGGCCGCCGCGCTGGTGGTCGGCACGACGACGCGGGTCGCGCCGTCAACGGTCACGGGCGCCGGTGCGGGCCTGTGCGCTCTCGCCGCTGCGCTGGCCACCCTCGTGGTCGGCGAGCGCCACGCAC
>PLXL01000202.1 GCA_003153215.1 Candidatus Dormiibacterota bacterium | reverse complement strand
GCCGCGGGACGAGCACCCGGGTCACGATCTGGCCCCACGGGCTGAGCGTGAGACCGCTCGCGAGGGGGGCGATGAAGCCGTAGGTGAGGAAGGGGAGGAGCCACGGCCACTGGGTGCCCACCGTGATCCAGGCGACCACCGCCGCCCCCCCCGCGACCAGCCGCGCGGAGACCTCGTTCACCGGGTTGGGAAAGCTGAAGACGTCACTCAGGGCCATCGTCTGAAAGCATATAGAGTTGGTCGGGATTCGCGTCCGGGCTCCGATCCTGACCAAGCCGTATACTGGCGGCCGATCAAACTCGGAGGCGCGTTTGCGTGCAAAACGTTCTCATCGGCGCACAGGTGGTGCTGGCGATCCTCGTGATCCTTGGCATCTTGCTCCAGACCCCGAAGGCGACGGGCCTGGGCGGCGTCATCGGCGGTGGTGGCGACTCCGGCGGCGGGTACCGCCGGCGGAGGGGGCTGGAAGCTGGTCTGCTCCGCGTGAGCGCCGTCTTCATCGGCCTTTTCGTCATCGTCGCCGCGATCAACGTCTGGATCAACAACAGCTGATCCGCCGCCGGCCGGTTCGCCGGCTGGAGATCGGCGCGGCCCTGACCCTGCTGGCGGTCGCTCTCGGGGTCACCGGGGTGGCGCTGGTCGGGCACTTCCGGACCACCGCGTCCGAGGCCATCCCCTCCGCGGACTACCGGGCCGCGGTGCTCACCGACCACCTCCCCCTGTCGCTCAACCCCCTGATCGACTCCGAGGACCCGGCGGTCGCGGCCATCACCCCGCTCCTCTACCGCTGCCTGCTCCAGCTCAACTCGACCGCCTACCCGGCACCTGATCTCGCCTCCCAGCTCACCATCAGTCTGACCGGGCTCACCTACACGCTGCCCCTGCGCCCCGGCCTCCACTGGTCGAACGGGAGCCCGATCACGGCGCAGGACGCCCTGGCCACGATCCAATGGGTCCAATCCGCCGCCTTCCCCGACGCCGCCTTCGCGAGCGCTTGGCGGGGGGTGACCGCCNNTATGAGGTGGAGTCGCAACGGTCCGGCGTCATCACCCTCAGCGCCAATCCCCACGCCGCGGTCGCGCCCCGCCTACAGCGCGTCCAGATCCAGGCGGAGACCACCTTCGCGGCGGCGGCGCAGGCCTTTGCGGCGGGTTCGGTGCAGGCCGTCCTGGCCACCACCCCGGCCCAGCAGGCCCAGCTGATGAAGCGGCACGGGGCCGTCGCCCGCGACGTCCTCACCTTCGGGTTCGTCGATCTGCTCTTCAACGAGACGGTGCCCGGGCTGAGCGACCCCGCGGTCCGCCAGGCCGTCGCCGCAACCGTCGATCGCGGTGCCCTGGTCAATGGACCGCTGGACGGGCTGGGAGCGGCCCAGTACGGCCCCATTCCGGCAGGCATCGGCTGGCTGCAGGGCCAGGAGCCGGCCGTGGCAGCCGACCCCAGCGGGGCCGCCGCCGGGCTCAACGAGGCCGGGTGGGTGGTCACCCCCCAGGGCTACCGCGCTCGGGATGGGGTGCCGCTCGATTTCCAGCTGAGCGTCCCCGACGCCGCGCCCCTCCCCGAGGTGGCCAGCATGATCGCCGCCCAGCTCGGTGCGGTGGGGATCGCGGTGACCGTCTCTGTGGACCCCAGCGCCACCTTCCTGAGTGAGGTGTTGGACACTGGCGACTTCCAGCTGGCGATCGCCTCCTGGGATGCGGGCGCCAATCCCGACCTCATCCCCTTCTGGGGTTCGACCTCGACCCCGCCGAACGGCTACAACGTCTCCGGTGGTGCCGTCGATGCGTTCCTGGACACGGACCTGGCCACGCTCGCGACCGTCACCACCCAGGACCAGAGCCTGGCCGCGGCCAGGCTGGTGGTGCAGGCGATGGAGGAGGACGCGCCCGCCGTCTTCCTCTACGCGCCCGCCGAGGGCCTTGTGGTCGACAGCAAGTCGCTCTCCAACGTCGTCATCCCGGCCGCCGGCAACCCCTTCAGCCAGGCGGCCGTCTGGGTGCACTGACCCCGCCGGGCCGCGCCGCGCCTGCTACGATCGGTTCCCCAAGCGTGCCGGGGTGGTGGAACTGGTAGACACGCAGCGTTCAGGGCGCTGTGAGCGTCAGCTCGTAAGGGTTCGATTCCCTTTCCCGGCACCAGTGTCATGTCTCAAGACATGGTGTCTGCAGCGTGAGCCTTGGGCCCGCCCGTGGCCGGGGTACGGTCCCCGCACTCAGTTGGACGAGTTGGATCTAACCGCGCGTGCGATCACGGCCTGGCGCGAGGTCGGTGCCAGCAACCCCAGGAGGGCGCCCACGGGCACCAGAGTGATGAAGACCGGCCCGGGTAGCGTCGCGGACAGCGCGCCCGAGAGCGACGGCCAGTAGTAGGTCGATACCAGGGCCAGCGCTCCGTTCGGGCCCCAGATCGCCTGCCCGACGCTGACGCATCCGAGCAGCACCAGCGCTGCCTGCAGCGCCACCGCCACCCAGTACGCCCAGGGGCGGAAGGACGCAGCGACGGCAAGGCCGATCCAGAGAGCCATAGCCACGACCGCGGCGACGACGAGAAGGATGAGCTGGGTCGAGCTCAGGTTCGGACCGCTCCAAAGGCTCGCCCAGAGAAGCCCGAGCGCCACCACGGGCGGGCCGAAGAGGCCCTCCAGCAGCATGACGGCGCGCCCTCTCGAGGCCGGAGCGCGCGTGGCTCCGGACCACCTCCGCGCACGTCGTCGCCGCGGTGGGCGAGCTGGGGGGTGCCGACCAGGGAGTGGCCCCTGTGGCACCCCAGCAGGGGGCCCAAGCCAACGCGGCGCAAGCGGCGCGTGGCAAGCGGGATCGGGCCGGCCGGATGGAGGAGCACCGGGTACGGCACGCGCCTCCCCAGCATCGGGGTCCGAGCCACCGGCTCTAGCGGGTACCGGAGGCGCCGGGATCGCCGCCGGAGCTCTGTGGCCGGGCCCTGGGCGCCCTCTGCGGCAGCGTTGTGCCTAAACAAACCAAGCGTGGCAATCTGAAGGCAAGCGGCATAAATCGGCGCGGAATCGAACTGAGATGGAAGTCCTTGCCAGGGGGCAAGGGCGGGGAGCGCCGCCGAGGTCAGCCGACGCCGTCCGGGCCGCGGAGACATTGCCCTCGGCCCGAACCCGCGGCGACACGCAGGCCGAGGCGGACCCCGGTGTCGAGGCCCGGACGCTTTTCGCCCGCGGGGCGGCCGTCGTGCCCCTGGCCTTGCCGTCGCCGCTGTCCCCTCCGTCCCATGCCGGGGAGCCGGCGAGCCTGGCCACGGACCCGCCGCCGGGTTCAGGGGTGGCTGCGGAGGATCTCGTCGCGCTGGCCGCGGATGCCGCCCGCCGGGCCCTCGAGCTCTGTCGCGGCGCCGGGAATGGGGGGCTGGGACTCGCCCCGGAGGCCGACCTCGCCCGGCTCGCCGCCGAGCGGTTGAGGAAGCCCGACTTCGACGGCTTCGCGGCCCGCGCGCAGGTGGCCCCTCGTGCCCTGATGCGCCTCGCTCTAACATGGGCCGCTGGCGGCGCGGCGGCGCTGGAGGTGCTGAACGGGGCGCCGTGGAAGCCGCCGCCCCAGGAGGTGGAGGAGGGCTCCGCGGCGCTCCGCCGTGTTTCGGGTGGCGCCACTGTTCGCGGGGAGCGGGTGAGCAACGGCCGTGCCGGGGTCCAGCTTCGCTACGGGCGCGACGGGCTCTGGTATCTCCTGGTCCGCCGCTTTGGCGTCTGGGAGATCCACGACCCGCCCGCGGCGGACCCAGAGCAGCTGATGTCGCTGGTCCCCGCCCAGACTGCCGCGATCGTCCCATCGCCACTCGTGAGGAGTGGGGTAGGGGGATCTGTCGATCACGCACCACGTCACGTCGCCGGAGGTGCCGGCGAGGTCGCCGGCGGTCGCCGGCGGCGCGCTCGTCAGGCCCGGGTCACCGTCCCCGACGAGTGACACGGCCCGTTACGAAGTTGGTGGCGGCGGATCGAGCAGCCAGGCGGCGACCGATACCGGAACAGCCCAGACATCCCCTTCAAGATCCAGGACGCTGCGGGTGAGGATCACTCCCCGGTCCGTGAGGGCCCGCAGGGTCCGAGTCT
>PLXL01000225.1 GCA_003153215.1 Candidatus Dormiibacterota bacterium | reverse complement strand
TCGTACTCCTCCGAGTAGCCGACCAGCTCGGTCACATTGGCCCAGCGCTCCTCCCCCTCGGGGGTGCCGTCCCGGAGCATCGACTGGTAGCCGGTCTCCTCGACGATCCGCTCCAGCAGACGGGGGACGGGGAGGCGGAGGCTCACCGCTCCGAGGCCGGCCATGAGCTTGCCGAAACTGGAGAGCGCCTGGAGCGCGGCCGGGCCCAGCTCGGCCTCCTCCCCCACGTGCAGGACGGCCTCGAAGGGCGAGATCCTGCGCTTGCGCGCAATCCGCTCCAGCTCGGCGACGCTGCGATCCCCGATCTTGCGCCGGGGGACGTTGACGATCCGGCCGAAGGCCACCGGGTCGCGGGGGTTGGCGACCAGGCGGAGGTAGGCGAGGACGTCCTTCACCTCCTTGCGCTCGTAGAAGCGGAGGCCGCCCACCAGACGGTAGGGAATGCCGCGGCGGAGGAGCACGTCCTCGAAGGCGCGCGACTGCGCGTTGGTCCGGTAGAGGACGGCGAAGTCGGAGAGCGAGAACTCCTCCGTGCCGATCAGCCTCTCGATCTCGCCGCAGACGGCGAGCGCCTCCTCCTGCTCGTCGTAGACGGGGATGAGCCGCACCGGCTCGCCCCCGCCGCGCTCGGTCCAGAGCCGCTTGGCGGCACGATCCTGATTGACCCGGATCACGGCATGGGCGGCGTCGAGGATGGGCTGGCTGGAGCGGTAGTTCTGCTCCAGGGTGACCACGTGGGCGTCGGGGAAGTCCTTCTGGAACTCCAGGATATTGCGGATGTCGGCGCCCCGGAAGCGGTAGACCGATTGGTCGTCATCTCCGACAACCGTCAGGTTGCGATGTGTTGCGGCCAGAAGTGACACCATCAGGTACTGGGCGTGGTTGGTGTCCTGGTATTCGTCGACGAAGAGATGGCTCCAGCGCCGGCGGTAGTGCTCCAGCACCGGGGGGACGTCGCGGAGCAGAAAGACGGTGCGCATCAGCAGGTCGTCGAAGTCGAGCGCCCCGGCGGCGGCCAGCTCGGCCTCGTAGGCGCGGTAGATGCGGGCCGACTCGACCTCGAGGTAGCCGCTCGCCCGGGCGGCGAAGGCCGCCGCGTCGAGCAGCTCGTTCTTGGCCGCGCTCACCGCGTGCACCACCTTGGTTGGGGCGAGGCGCTTGGCGTCGACCCCCGTCGTCTGCATCGCCCGGCGCATCGCCGCCAGCCGGTCGGCCTCGTCGTAGATCACGAAGTTGGCGGGGATGCCGATGGCGTCGCCGTCACGGCGGAGAATGCGCGCCCCGACGGAGTGGAAGGTTCCCAGCCACATCCCGCTGATGTCGGCGCCGAGCAGCTTCTCGACCCGGCCGCGCATCTCCTTGGCCGCCTTGTTGGTGAAGGTGACCGCCAGCACCTCCTGGGGGCGCACCCCGCGGGCGGCGATGACGTAGGCGATGCGATGGGTGAGCACCCGGGTCTTGCCGCTGCCGGCTCCGGCGAAGATGAGCAGCGGCCCGTCCGGGGCCTCCACGGCCTCGCGCTGGGCCGGGTTGAGGGCGGCGAGCAGCGCATCGGTGCCGGCTGATCCCGCGGTCACCTCGGGGTCTGGGGGCGGTCGAGGGAGGGGGCGGCGGCGAGACTGGAGAGGGACGATCGGTCGACCCGGGAGCGCCGGGACGGACGAGGGAGGAGCTGCGCCACGGGGGGATTCTACGGGTGGGGGCTGCCCGCCCCGTGCGAGCTCGGGCGGCCGCGGCGGCCGGCGTCAGGTGGGGCGGCGGGCGGGGACGAGGGCGGGCCTGACCCGCTCGGGCCCGTCGGTGCCGTACGCGCCCTCGCGGGCGACGTCCTCCCCCTCCCGGGCGGCCAGCACGTCGCGCAGCCGCTTCGGGGTGCCCAGCGCCCAGCCCTGCCCCAGGGCGGCGCCCAGTCCGAGCATGCGGGCGCAATCCTCTCGGGTCTCGAGCCCCTCGGCGATGATCTCGCCTCCCAGGCTGCGAGCGACCTCCACCAGCCCGCGTATGACCGCCGCGGAGCCGGCGTCGTCGGCGGTGACGACCAGACTCTTGCCGGCCTTGATGAACTCGGGACGGACGACCGCGATCGCCTCGATGGTCGACAGGCCCTCGCCGACGTCGTCCATCGCGAAGCGGAAGCCGGCGCGCCGGTAGCGGGCGCAGGCCTCGGCGAAGCGGCCGAAACGGGTGATCTGCTCATTGACCTCGAGGACGATCTGCGTCGGTCGGAGAGAGGCGTCGCGGAGGTGCCCCAGGATCACGTCGAGGTCACGCTCGGGGTCGGTGAAGGCCCCGACGCTGATGTTGATGAAGAGCGAACCCCCCCGGGCNNGCGGCGTGCCGCCGCGAACATCCCCTCGACCTCGGTCTCGTTGGGCGCTCCGGTGGGGCGAGCGAGCGCCTCGTAGCCGATGAGGCGCCCGGAGTTGAGGTCGCGGATGGGTTGGTAGACGGATTCGATCTCCTTGCGGGCGACGATTGCCGGGACCGATTCCAGCCAGCTCCCGGCCCGAGACCCGGCGCCCTCGTCGACCACCACGCGGCCCCCGCCCATGGCCTTGCCTGCGGCGGAGAGGGCGCGGAGGGCGCGGTTCATGAGGTCGTACGCGGTCTCCCGGCGATCCCAGAAGGCAATCCCCACGCTGACCGTGCAGCCGGCGGGGAGGTCGCTCTCCACGTCGCGGATGACGTCGGCGACACTCGTCGTGGTCAGGCGCTCCAGGACGACGGCGAACTCGTCGCTGCCGATCCGGGCGAGGTAGGAGAGGCCGGGGGCATCGGGGTCGCTCCGCTGGGTGAAGCGGAGGACGGTGGCCACGTCGGTGAGCAGCCGGTCCCCGGCGGTGTGACCCCAGTCCTCGTTGAAGGAGCCGAACCTGTCGAGGTCGATGACGGCGACGGCCAGCGAGGTCTCCCGGTGCTGCGCCGCCTCCAGCCGGTGCGGGAGCTCGGCGTGGAGAGCCCGGAGATTGGGACAGTTGGTGAGGAAATCCGTGTACGCGACCGAGTCGAATCGTGCCCGGTCGGCGCCATGACCGCTCAGTGCCTTGACGGTGACGGCGGCGACGATCGCGGCGAGCGTGGCCACCACCATGTAGGGATCGCGGACGACCGCCAGCGAGATCAAGCCGTCGGCGAGGGCCAGGCCGATGCCGATGCCGAGAGCCCTGCCACCGTGGCGGAGGGCCAGCACGGCGAGGGGGAGGGTCACCAGGGCGACGACGTCCACCGCCCGGATCCGGAAGATCAGCTCGACGCTCAGGACCAGGACGATGGCGCAGCACGCCGCCACCCCCTGACCGGTGTGGGGGACGCGTTCCAGAGGCAGCGCGAGCGCGAGGGCGGCTGCTGCCAGGAGGACCAGGGGGACGACCGAGGCGAGGTCCAGCCGGGAGTGCTGGAGCCACATCCCGACGACGATCAGGATCCCGGCGCCGGCTGTCCACGCGGCGGTCACGCCTCGGACGGCGAAGCGGTCAGGCCGCTGTGAAGCAGGCGCGTACCGCGTCGCAAAGTGGAGCGCCCCAGACTCGAACATCGGCGCGATCAGAGTAACCGTGACC
>PLXL01000153.1:19949-28129 GCA_003153215.1 Candidatus Dormiibacterota bacterium | reverse complement strand
GCGGGGGGGAGGTGGCGCCGGTCGATCTGCTTGCTGGCGGCCTGGGGATTGCCCCAGGTCACGCTGCCGTTCGGCCAGACCATCGCCGTCGTCCGCGGAGGCCGCTCGGCGTGGATCTCCCCGCCCGCGATGTACACGGGCCGGTGCAGGCGACGTGCTTCCGCCTTAGCGCACTGGAACAGCTCGATNNTTCGGGCATCCTCGGCCCGGTTGCTGGCGCAACTATATCACGTCGGTCGGGCCGATTCAGGGTACCCCCGCCTCGCTCCGATGCTTCACGGCCCCGCGTCGCCCACCCCGCGCCCCGCGAGAGAGTATCCCCGCGAGCTCCCCTGACATGGGGAGCTCCTGCAGGCGCTCCCGGGGCATGGGCAGCGCCAAGGACCAATTCGGGNNGCGGCCGCGTTCTCCGCGCCCGGCGCGGGGCCACCGCCCCGGCGGATCCGCTCCACCATCTCCTCGGTGGCGGCGGCGTCGGTGGGCAGACCGATCCGGCGCCGGGCCTCGAGGTCGGTGCCGTCCCAGAGGCCGGAGACGGTGGGCAGGTCATGGGTGGTGACCGCGGCCAGCGCCTGCCGCGGCCAGCGGGCCGGCGGCCGGTCTTCGAAGAGGAGCACCACGTAGCTCAGGACCCCCCTTCGCCGCAGCCGCGCGCGGAAGCCGGCCGGGACCGTCCCCAGGTCCTCGCCGACCACCGTCGCCCGGTGCCGGACCGACTCGAGGGCGACGATGCCGAGCAGGTCGCCGGCAGGGTATCCCACGTAGCAGCCCTCCGCCGGACCTCCCCCCGCCGGGATGCACCAGAGCCGCTGGAGCCCCATGACGTGGTCGATGCGCAGGCCTGCCCCCTCGCGCAGGTTTGCCCGGAGCGTCTCGATGAAGGGGGCGTAACCGCTGGCGCGCAGCTTCCAGGGGTCGAAGGCCGGGATTCCCCAGTCCTGGCCGCGGGAGTTGAAGCTGTCGGGAGGGGCACCCACCGTCACCCCGGGCACGATCATCTCCTGCCACAGCCAGGCGTCGGCGCCCCCCGGGTGGAAGCCGACGGCGAGATCGCGGATCAGCGGGAGGGCAGCGCCGGCCTCTTCCATCTGACGGTCCAATTGCAGCTGCACCCAGGCGTGGAACCGGACCCGCTCGGCCAGCTCCGCCGCCGCTGTCCCCACCGCCGCGGGGTCGCGCCGCGCCAGCGGGCGCGGCCAATCGCGCCAGTCCTTCCCATGACGCTCCGCCAGCGCGCAGAAGATGCCGAAATCGCGGAGCCGGGGCCGGGCCCCGAGCGCGGCCTCGACCTCGCCCGGGGTGGCGGAGTCGCGGAACGTCCGCTCCAGCGCGGCCATCTTCAGCGGGGCGACCCGGTCCCGGTCGATCTGGCGCTCACGATTCAGCAGACGGGCGGCGGCGGCCAGGTCGGCGACATCGGGGTCCCCCGCGACGCGGCCATCGGTTCCCCTGGCCACCCGCTCGGGACGGAGGACGAGGGGGTCGACGAAGAGGCGGCTGGTGGGGAAGTAGGGGCTGGGCTCGATGGGGGCGATCGGAAGCCCGGCGTGGAGCGGGTTCACGAGAAGCATCGAGGCGCCGAGCTCCCGGGCCCAATCGCCCAGCCCGGCGAGGTCGGCGAGGTCCCCGATGCCCCAGCTCGCCGCCGACCGGGTCGAGTAGAGCTGCACGGCGAAGCCGAAGCCGCGCGTGTCCGGGAGGTGGCAGCGGGGTGGGGTGACCACCAGGGGGCGGCTCCGGCCGCCGCGGTGGAGGCGGTGGTACCCGAGCGGCAGGTCGGCCGGGAGACGGTCTCCGCAGGGGCGGCCGGAACCGTCCTCCAGCTCCACCTCCGAATGCTCGGCCGTCGTCCCCTCCCTCCCGCCGCCGACCCGCGGGCACTCTCCCTGGACCGTAACCAGGGGCCACGCGCCGTCCGGCTCGGGGCGGCGGCGATCCGCGCCGACGGCGGCGAGCAGGTAGCCGATCGTCTCTGCGGAAGCGGTCCGCTGGCGGCCGTCGGTGCCGATGTGGGTGGGCATCAGGCCCCAGGCGCTCGGGGTCGGCGCGGTCATGGGCCGTATCATCGCCGCGGATCGGTCCGGTGAGACGGTATCGTTGGCCCGCGAAGGCGGTCGCGCTCTGGCGACGCCCCGAGGGGAGCCGATCCCCAGCTGGAGTCGTCCGACGTGGCATCGCGTCCCAGGCAGTCCTCACCGTCGGCCCCGCCAGGGCAGGCTGCGGCCGCGCCCCCGCCTCCGCCGCCGGCAACCTCCGGCCACCCGTGGCCCGGCCAGCACTTTCCCCTCGGCGCGCACTGGGACGGCAACGGCACCAACTTCGCACTCTTCAGCGCCAACGCACGGAGGGTCGAACTGGTGGTGGTCGACCCCGATGGAAGCACCCGGGAGAGCTGCGAGCTCACCGACCGGACCGACCTGACCTGGCACGGCTACCTGCCCGGGGCCGGTCCCGGGACCCTCTACGGATACCGGATCGACGGTCCCTACGAGCCGGCCGCCGGCCGCCGGTTCAATCCCCGCAAGCTGCTCATGGATCCCTACGCTCGCGCTCTCACCGGCAAGGTCGCGTGGGGGCCCGAGGTCTACGGCTACGAGTGGAACAGGCGCATGACCGACGACGTCCGGAGCGAGCTCGACTCGGCCGGCCACGTCCCGCTCTCGGTGGTGGTCGACAACCGTTTCGACTGGCGCGGGACCCCCCGTCCGAGGATCTCGTGGGCCGACACCGTCGTCTATGAGACCCATGTCCGCGGCTTCACCATGCGCAATCCCAACGTGCCGGCGCAGCTGCGCGGCACCTACGCGGGTCTGGGCCACCCTGCCGCCATCGGGTATCTCAAGGCGCTGGGGGTGACCGCCGTCGAGTTGATGCCGGTGCACGCCTTCATCGACTCCGCCCGTCTCCGCCAGCTGGGCTTGAGCAACTACTGGGGCTACGACACCGTCGGCTACTTCGCCCCCGAGGGGAGGTACGCATCGGCCGGTGACCACGGAGGCCAGGTCGTCGAGTTCAAGAAGATGGTGCGTTCCCTCCACGCTGCCGGAATCGAGGTCTTCCTCGATGTCGTCTACAACCACACTGGCGAAGCCAACCACCTCGGCCCAACCCTCTCCTTCCGGGGCATCGACAACGAGGCCTACTACTACCTGGACCCCCACGACCGCCGCCATTACTGGGACGTGACCGGGACCGGTAACACGCTCAACGCGGGCGCACCTCAGACCCTGCGGTTGATCATGGACTCGCTCCGCTACTGGGTCACGGAGATGCACGTCGACGGCTTCCGCTTTGACCTGGCCTCGGTTCTCGCCCGCCAGTTCTACGAGGTCAACAAGCTAGCCGCCTTCTTCGACATCATCCATCAGGACCCTGTGCTGGCCGAGGTGAAGCTGATCGCCGAACCCTGGGACATCGGGCCGGGCGGCTACCAGGTGGGCAACTTCCCGGTGGGATGGGCCGAGTGGAACGGCAAGTATCGCGACACCGTTCGCGACTACTGGCGGGGCGCACCCATCGGGGTCGCCGACCTCGCCTACCGCCTCACCGGGAGCAGCGACCTCTATGTGGATGACGGGCGCGGACCGAGTGCCAGCATGAATTTCGTGACCGCGCACGACGGCTTCACCCTCCGCGACCTGGTCTCCTACACGAGCAAGCGCAACCAGGCCAATGGCGAGGACAATCGCGACGGCACCGACGACAACCGCTCCTGGAACTGCGGAGTTGAGGGCGGGACCGACGACCCTGCCGTGAAAGAGTTGCGCCGCCGGCAGCAGCGCAACTTCCTGGCCACCCTCCTGATCTCCCAGGGCAGCCCGATGATCCTCGCCGGGGACGAGTTGGGTCGCACTCAGCAAGGCAACAACAACGCCTACTGCCAGGACCGCGAGATCTCCTGGATCGACTGGGAGCACGCGGACTCCGAGCTGTTCCGCTTCACCCACCGCCTGATCGAGCTGCGGGCCGCGCATCCGGTGCTCCGCCGGCAGTACTTCTTCACTGGCCGGGTCGTAGGCGGCGGCCTCAAGGACGTGCGCTGGCTGCGACGCAACGGCCTGGAGATGACCGACGAGGACTGGGGCAGTCACGAGCGGCAGTCGCTCGCGATGGTCCTCGACGGGGACCTGATCGCCGATCGCACCGCCACCGGGGAACGGATGGTCGACGACACCCTGGCCGTGCTTCTCCACTCGTCCGGGGATGCCTGCGAATGGGATCTGCCCCCTGGGACCTGGGCGGTGATCCTGGACACCGCCCAGCCGGGCGAGCAGCCCGGCACCCGCGTGGTCCGTACCCCGGACCGTCTCCGGGTCGAGGGACGGTCGCTGGTCGTGCTGCGGCTCAGCGAACCTCCGGCCGCGGGCGGCGACGGTGCCACGTCCGCGCGCTGAGGATCGGGGGCGACGGGGGGCTGACGGGAGCCTCCAGCGCCTCGGGGAGCGGATAGGACCTTCCACGCCGCCACGCTTCGGGGGCCCCGGCCCACGCATCATTGTCCGGCTGTGCTGTTGGCCTCGCTGACCGGTTTCGCGTCGGGATTCGTCCAGCATTGGGGCTACCTGGCGGTGTTCCTGCTCGCCGGGCTCGAGAGCCTCTGCGTGCCGTTCCTTCCCGGCGAGACGGCGCTGCTCACGGCTGCTGCCCTCGCGTCCAAGCTCCACCTGGCCATCGGCGGGGTCATCGCGGCGGGCGCCGCCGGTCCCATCGTCGGGGGCAGCCTCGGCTACGCGATCGGGTGGTGGGGCGGATACCGCCTCCTGGTGCGCTACGGCGCGCGGGTCGGCCTCGCCCAGCCCCAGGTCAAGGTGACCCACTACCTCTTCCAGCGCGACGGCGGCAAGGTCGTCTTCCTCGGCCGGTTCGTCCCCGTCCTGCGCAGCTTCGCCGGGCTGCTGGCCGGCGCCGGCCGGATGTCGCCCGTCTCCTTCCTGGCCTTCAACGCGGCCGGCAGCGCCGTCTGGGCCACCGCCTACGGGCTCGCGGCGTACGCCGCCGGGAGCACGCTCCTCAGCCTCAACGGGTGGCTCGCGGTCGGCTTCGCCGCGCTGGCGGTGGCGGCGGGGCTGGCCGGTGTCCTCCTGCTGCGCCGGCACGCCGCTCGCCTGGAAGCCCGGGCCGAGGCGGCGTTTCCCGGCCCGCTGGAGGGCTACCCAGGAGGTCCCCCCCTCTGAAGTTCTAAGCTCACATCAGTGCGGCGTTCGGTCCATTGACAGCCAGGCTGAACGATCCTAGGTTGTGCGGATTGGGTCGGCGGGATGGCCGGCCGTGAGAGGAGGCGAGCAGATGGCCGGCGTCGTGGCCTTCACCAGCAACATCGAGGACCTCTCCACCCAGGAGGGGTACCAGTTCGAATTCCGCTGCATGCGGTGCAACAACGGGTATCGCTCCTCCTTCCACCGCTCCCTCTTCGGGTTCGGAGGTCGGGTGGCCGCCATCGGCGGCGGCCTGCTGGGGGGCAGCATCGGGGGGGACGTCGAGAGCGCCGGATGGAACTCGAGCATGCTCATGTCCGGGACGGGCAGCCCGGCCAAGGACAAGGAGCTGGCGAAGGCCGCCCAGGAGGTCCACGACCGCTTCTACCAGTGCAACCGCTGCGGCAAGTGGGTCTGCCGGGACGTCTGCTGGAACAACGACCGCGGTCTCTGCGTCGAGTGCGCTCCCAAGCTGGGTGAGGAGACGGCCTTCATGCAGGCCGAGGCCCAGAGGGGCCAGCTGGAGCAGAAGATCCAGGCCCAGGATCTCACCCAGGGGGTCAACTACACCGACCAGGCGACCGGTCTCTGCCCCTCGTGTCATCAGGAGTCGGGCGGCGGCAAGTTCTGCCAGCACTGCGGCGCCGCCCTCGCCGCCGCTCCAGCGGCGACCAAGCGCTTCTGCGGCAACTGCGGCAGCGAGCTCGTGGGCGGGATCAAGTTCTGCGGCGAATGCGGCACCCCGGCGCCGTGATCGTCCCCGGCTGAGCCTCGCCATGCACTTCCGGCTCAGCGCCGCGAGCGGCGAGGTGGTGGACGAGGGGGACGGTGGTGTTGCCGTGGACGGGGGCACCGTCACCGTCTCCCCCCAGCTGGGCCAACCGCTCCGCATCGCACCGGAGCAGATCACCGAGGTCAGCGAGCCGGTCCCCTTCACCGTGCGCATCCGCCTGGTCGACGGCACCCTGGTGGACCTCTCCCAGCTCGGACCGCTGCGCACCCAGTTGCTCGCCCAGATCGGCGACATCCGGGTCGCCGACTCCCGCGAGGGGCTGGTGACCATCGGTTTCGGGGAGCGCCAGCGGTTCCACGGCGCGGTGGACGACGTCGAGGCCGACATCAGCCTCTACGACGACGGCCTGGTTGCGATCCCGGTCAGCGGGCCGCCCGTCCAGGTGCCCTACTCGCTCATCGAGGACGTCACCACCGATCCCACCGGCTACCGGATCAGCATCTCCATGGGCGACGCGGGGACGGTCGTCGTCCAGCGCCTCGCCCAGGTGACCTCCCAGTTCCTCACCCTCCTCCGCCAGCGGGCGACCGACGCCCGAGGGCGCACCGGCGCCTTCCTCGAGGCGCTGCTCCCGGGGCTGGGGCCGCTCGTCCAGCGTCAGCTCGCGGGGGACCTACGCGACGGGGTGGCGGTTCCCAAGGCGACCCTCGACGGCGTCGATCCCAGGGTGTGGCCGGCTCTGCTGGCGACCGCGGCGCTGCCCGAGCGGGCGGCGGGCGCAGCGCTAATCGAGTCGCTGGGCGAGCCGGCGCTCGGGTTCCACCAGATCTCCTCGGTGGAGGTGGCGGCACAGGGCACCACCCACTTCGCCGAGGCGGGGGCGGTCGAGAGCACCGGGCCGGGCCGAGGCCAGGGCATCAATTACGGCCAGATCGAGCAGGGGATGGGGGCGCTGATGGCGGAGCGCTCCATGGGCGTCCCCACACCGGGGTCGGGCGGGGGCGGCCCCCTCATCGGAGGACCGCCCGGCGGCGGCCCCGGGATGGGCATGGGCATGGGCATGCCCGGGATGGGCATGGGCTTCGGCGCCCCGTACGGTGCCATGGGCGGCATGCTCGCGATGCGGATGATGCGCGGCGGTGGAGCGTGGTCACGCGGAGGCCAGACCCAGGCCCGGTCGATGTTCCGCGTCCCCGATGCGCCACCCGACCCCAAGGCCCAGACCGCCGCGCAAACCGACCTCGACGCGCTCACCATCGGCGGCGACCAGCCCACGATCGTCGCCTCCCTGCTCGCGCACACGGCGTCGGGCACGCTCATCTATGAGTCGCTCAACGTCGAGGACCACGCCACCTACGTCTTCCACGACCCGTCGCTGACGCTCTCCGAGCTCGACCTGGCGCTGATGCTCATCGGCTTCCACATCGAGGTGCTCGCTGGCGACATCTCCGGCGTGGCCTCCCGCTACGCGGTGGCCGTCCAGCGGCTCCCCCACCTGACCCGGCTGGCCGCCGCCTTCCGGGGGCGGGTGATCCACGACGGCAGCTGGGAGGCGGAGCTCCGCAAGCTGCTGGCCTGATGCCGGTGGGGAGGGCGGCGCGCTCGCCCTCCGCTGCTCAGCTGCAGGTCCAGTCGACGCTGCCGGACGCGGTGCCCACGGTGCCCGACGTGCCCTGGGCACCGCTGAAAATAATCAATCCACTTCCGTCCGAGGCGACGTCGACCTCCCAGGTGGCGGGATCGATGAAGTTGTCGGGGCCGCTGGAGCCTTCGACGATGATGCTGGCATGCTCGGTCAGGCCGGCGGCGCTCTGGCCGCTGCCGTTGCCATAGACGCCAGGTCCGGGCCAGGTGCCGTCGAGCAGGAGCTGCACCTGTTCGATGGTGCCCGCAGGCGGAGNNCCAGGGTGTCGTCGAAGGTCCCGGTGTCCGAGACCGAGCCGGTGATGGCGACCGTCCCCATGAACTGGACGCCGCCCGACGAGGGTGCGGGGCTGGGAGACGGCGTGGCCGTGGGAGTGGCGCTGGCCGCGGGCGAGCTGGTCGCTGTGGGCGAGGGGCCGGACGGGCTCGGCCCGGAGGCTGCGCCGCTGCCGCACGCGGCGACCAGGACCGCGCTTCCGAGGCACGCCAGTGGCAACCGGACTGAGCGTGGTGCTCTCACCATCTTCCCCCTCCTCGGCTCGGGCATCTCCCCCAGCCGTCCTCCGATCTTACCCCCCGCTCACCCGCGTGAGGTCGCGCGGAGTCGC
>PLXL01000153.1:0-19935 GCA_003153215.1 Candidatus Dormiibacterota bacterium | reverse complement strand
GCCCCCTGCTCCTCGGGCGGGACGCCTCCCGCATCGAGGACACCTGGCAGTTCCTCTACAAGGGCGGCTACTGGCGCCGGGGACCGGTCACCATGACCGCGATCGCGGCCGTCGACACCGCGCTCTGGGACATCAAGGGCAAGGTCGCCGGCCTGCCGGTGTACCAGTTGCTGGGCGGTCGGAGCCGCGATGGCGTCACCGTCTACGGGCATGCCAACGGCGAGACGGTGCCCCAGGTGCTCGACGAGGTCGCTCGCTTCCTGGACCTCGGCTATCGCGCCGTTCGCGTGCAGGTGGGCATCCAGGGGATCAGCTCCATCTATGGGGTGAGCACCGACACCGCCCATCACGAGTCCGGCTACGTGCCCGCTGCCGCCGCCACCGCCGAGATGTCCGACTGGTCGTCGGCTCGCTACCTGCATCAGATCCCGGCACTCTTCGAGGCGGTACGGGAGCGGTTCGGGTTCGACTTCGCGCTCCTCCACGATGCCCACCACCGGCTGACCCCGATCGAGGCCGCCCGGCTCGCACGGCGGGTCGAGGAGTACCAGCTCTTCTGGCTCGAGGACCTGGTGCCGGCGGAGCTCCAGGAGGGGTTCCGGATCATCCGGCAGCACACCACGACGCCGCTCGCGGTGGGGGAGGTCTTCAACTCCATCTGGGATTGCCAGCAGCTCATCACCGAGCAGCTCATCGACTACATCCGCGCCGACGTCGTTCACGCCGGCGGGATCACCCACCTCCGCCGCATCTTCCAGCTCGCCGAGCTCTACCATGTCCGCAGCGGCTCGCACGGGGCCAACGATCTCTCCCCCGTCTGCCTCGCCGCCGCCCTTCACCTCGACGTCTCCATCCCCAACTTCGGCATCCAGGAGTACATGCGGCACTCCGCGGAGACCGACGAGGTCTTCCCGCACTCCTACCGCTTCGCGGACGGCTACCTGCATCCCGGCGAGGAGCCCGGCCTCGGGGTCGACATCGATGAGGAGCTGGCGGCGCGGTACCCGTACCAGCGCGCCTACCTGCCGACCAACCGCCTGGTCGACGGGACGGTGCACAGCTGGTGACGCCCGAGCTCAGGATTCCGCCAACCGGAGCGCTGGACTTCGTCTCGCTCGGGGCGCTGGTGATCCGTCTGGATCCCGGTGACGTCCCCTTCCAGAAGGCGACCGAGTGCCGCATCCATGTGAGCGGGGCGGAGTACAACGTGGCCGCCAACCTGGCCAGCTGCTTCGGCCTGCAGACCGCGGTCGCCTCCGCCTGCGTCGACTATCCGATCGGCCAGCTCGTCGCCGAACGGGTCCGCGCGATGGGCGTCCTGGGCATCTACCGCTGGTCCCCGCACGACGGGGTGCGCGGTCCCAACATCGCCACCGTCTACAGCGATCGCGGCTTCGGCATCCGCCCACCCGTCGTCTTCTACAACCGGGCGGGGGAGGCCGCGGCCCTCCTCGGGCCCGGCGACTTCGACTGGGACGAGATTTTCGGCCAGGGGGTGCGCTGGTTTCACTCCGGCGGGCTCTTCGCCGCACTCTCGGAGTCGACGAGCGCGCTGATCGTCGAGGGGATGCGCGCCGCCAAGGCGGCCGGCGCCGTGGTCTCCTTCGATCTCAACTACCGGGAGAAGCTCTGGGCCACCCGCGGAGGGCAGCCGGAGGCGCAGTCAGTGATCGGCCGGATCGTGGAGAACGTGGACGTGCTGCTTGGCAACGAGGAGGACGTCCAGCAGGCGCTCGGCATCTCCGGCCCCGAGCCCGGAGCCGGGGGGAGCCTGGAGGTGGGGGGCTTCGTGGGCCTGATGGAGCGGGTCCGCGAGCACTACCCGAACCTGGCGGTCATGGCGACCACTCTGCGTGATGTCCGCTCCGCGAATCGTCACATCTGGAGCGCCGTGGCCATGATCGGAGGCGAGACCATCGTCGCGCCCAGCCGCAAGCTGGACGTCTACGATCGGGTGGGCGGCGGCGACGGCTTCGCGGCCGGTTTTGTCTACGGCCTGCTCACGGGGGAGCCGCCCGAGCAGGCGCTCCGGCTCGGCTGGGCGCACGGCGCGCTCGTCACCGGGTACCCGGGCGATACCACGATGGCGACGCTCGCCCAGGTGCGCGCCGTCGCGGCGGGGGGCGCCGCGCGGATCCAGCGATAGGGGGCGGGAACCCCCGTCATCCAGGGAGGAGCTTCTGTGGCCAGGATCGATCTCCACGCGGATCGGCTGCTCCCGGCGGAACCGGCCCGGCGAGCGGTTGCCCGGCGGCTCTACGAGGAGGTGCGCGAGCTGCCGATCGTCTCGCCGCACGGGCACGTGGACCCGGTCCTCCTCCAGCAGGACCGCCCCTTCGACAATCCGGCGGCGCTGTTCGTCACCCCGGACCACTACGTGACCCGGATGCTCCACGCCCACGGCGTGCCCCTCCCCGAGCTGGGCATCCCGAGGCGCGACGGGGGGGGCGGCGTGGCCGACCCCCGCCAGACCTGGAGACGGCTGTGCGAGCGGTGGGACGCCTTCCGCGGCACCCCGTCCCGCTACTGGCTCGAGGCGGAGCTGGCCCAGGTCTTCGACGTCCCCATCCGCCCGTCCGCCGCTGACGCGGACCTCATCTACGACCGCCTCATGAAGCGCTTCGCGCTTCCCGAGTACCGGCCACGGGCGCTCTTCGAGCGCTTCGGAGTGGAGGTGCTGGCAACCACCGACGACCCCTGCGGCGACCTCTCCGCCCACCGCAGCCTGCGGGAGGACCCCTCCTGGAAGGGCAGGGTGGTGCCGACCTTCCGCGCCGACGCCTATCTCGATCCGTCGCTGCCGGGCTGGACCGCTCGCGTCGAGGAGCTCGGCAGTGTTGCCGGCCTCGACACCACCATCTACAGCGGCTATGTCGAGGCTCTGGAGGCGCGGCGGGCCTTCTTCAAGGCCCACGGGGCCACCGCGACCGACCAGGGCCCTCCCGACGCCGGCACCATCATCCTGGCGCCGTCTGAGGCGGCGCGGCTCTTCGCGAGGGCACTGCAGGGCACGGCCACTCCGGAGGAGCGGCGGGCCTTCCGGCAGCACATGCTCTGCGAGATGGCCCGGATGTCCTGCGACGACGGCCTGGTCATGCAGCTGCACCCGGGCGTCCTCCGCAACCACCACCCGCCGACCTGGCGGGACTTCGGCACCGATATCGGGGCCGACATTCCGGTCGCGATCGAGTTCACCCGTGCCCTGCAGCCCCTGCTCGACCTCTACGGGACGCACCCGAACTTCCGGATCGTCCTCTTCACCCTCGACGAGACCACCTGGTCGCGGGAGCTGGCGCCGCTCGCCGGCTTCTACCCGTCGGTCTACCTCGGGGCTCCGTGGTGGTTCCTCGACACGCCGGACGCGATGCTCCGTTTCCGTGCGGCGGTCACCGACACCGCCGGCTTCGCCAAGACGAGCGGATTCGTCGACGACACCCGGGCCTTCTGCTCCATCCCGGTGCGCCACGACACGGCACGCCGCATCGACTGCGCCTACCTGAGCCGGCTGGTGGTCGAGCATCGGCTGGACGAGGAGGAGGCGGTGGAGACGGCCAGGGACCTCGCCCACCGGCTCCCGCGCGAGGTCTTCCGCTTTTGACCCGGCTGAGCCGCCGGAGCTGGCCGTCGGCCGGCCAGCCTCGGCCGGTCCGCGCCCTGCACCTCGGCTTGGGCGCGTTCCATCGCTCGCACCAGGCCTGGTACACGGAGCATTCCGCCGACCCGGAGCCGTGGGGGATCGCTGCTTTCACCGGTCGCAGCCCCGGGGCCGCGAACCTGTTGGATGCCCAGGACGGTCTCTACACGCTGGTGGAGCGCGGCCCCGAGCGCGACCGCATCGAGGTGGTCGCCAGCATCAGCGCCGCCCACGATGGTGACGATGCCGGGGCCTGGGCCGAGTACTTCGCGTCGCCGCAGGTGGCGCTGGTGACGCTGACGGTCACCGAGGCCGGGTACCACCTGGATGCCGCCGGGCATCTCGACGTCGGACATCCCGAGATCGCGGCCGACATCGAGAGCTTGCGCGGGGCGGGCGCCGACTCGGATACCGGACGCACCGCGGGCTCCGAATCGAAACCCGGACGCGGGGCGCGCGCCCTCTCAGCGCCTCCCGTCCGGACCATGCCGGGGCGCCTCGTGGCCGGCCTCGCGGCCCGCTGTCGCGCTCACGGCGGACCGATGACGATCGTCCCCTGCGACAACCTGATGGGCAACGGCGGCGCGACCCGGACCGTAGTCCTCGAGATGTGCGAGGCGGTCGATGACGGGCTGGCCGGCTGGATCTCGGTGAATGTCTCCTTCGCCTCCACGGTGGTGGACCGCATCACCCCGGCCACGACGGCTGACGACCGGGTCTCCGCGGAGCGCGCCACCGGCCATGAGGACCGCTGCGCCGTGGTGACCGAGCCCTTCAGCGAGTGGGTGCTCTGCGGTGACTTCCCGGCCGGCCGGCCCGCCTGGGAGAGCGCCGGCGCCCGCTTCGTGGGCGACCTGAGGCCATTTGCGGAGCGGAAGCTGTGGCTCCTGAACGGCGGCCACTCCCTGCTCGCCTACGCGGGCTCCGCTCTCGGCCACGCCACCGTCGCCTCCGCCGTCTCCGATCCCCGCTGCCGGGCATGGCTGGAGGGGTGGTGGGACGACGTCACCCCCATCCTCGGGCTCCCTGCCGACGAGGTGACCAGCTACCGAACCGAGTTGCTGGCGCGATTTAGCAACCGGCGGATCGCCCACACCCTGAGCCTCATCGCCCGGGACGGATCGCAGAAGCTGGTCCAGCGGGTGGTCCCTGTCGTCCACCGATACCGGGAGGGGGGAGCGCCGGCTCCCCCGGGGGCCGGGCGGATCGTCGGCGCCTGGCTTGCCCAGCTTCGCGGCTCCGGTGCGGAGATCAGCGACCCGCGGGCGGCGGAACTGGTCCCCCTGGCTCGGGGCGCTCTGCGCCCCGCGGCGCGAGCCGTGCTCGATGCCCTGGAGCCCGGTCTCGGCTCGGACGCCGCGCTCGTCCGGCAGGTGGCTGGGGCGTGCCGGGAGATCGAGGCCGTCGCCAGCTGAGTGCAGATGCCGAGAAGAGGCGCACCCACGAGAAACGGCGCACCCATGGCACGACGGACCGGGGGAGCTGTCCCGGAGCCATCCCGGGTCGAGGGGGGTCGAAGATTCCCCAACGCGCCCGAGCTGGATTTGAGGGTGGGGTGGCTGGGGAGGAAGGACTCGAACCTTCGAATGGCGGATCCAAAGTCCGCTGCCTTACCACTTGGCTACTCCCCAGTGGTACCAGCGATCGTAGCCAGCCCCCGGCGGCAGCGGGGGATTTGCCGCTGGCAGGCTCGTTCGGGGCTCCGGACACGTTCGCGGGCACCCGGCCCCGTACCCGATCCCGGGAGTTCCCGCGGCTCCGGGCGCGCTCCCGGGCTCAGACCTGGATGTGGACCCGGGGGATGCGCAGCCGCATGCAGCCGGGCCGGCCCGCCGCTGGACGACGGCAGCCGCAACTCCGGCGGATCGCGGTGAGCCGGTCCAGGCGCGCCAGCCGGCTCGCCCGGGGCCGGCGGTCGGGGCCTCGCTCCGAGGCGCTCTGATCGGCCACGGGCCGGATCATACAGGGGCCGCGGTCTCCCCGCCGGCGCTGAGAGCGGGGACGCCCGCCCGGCCCCTGGAGCCCGACGCCCCCGAGGCCCGAGCGGGCACCCCGTATACTCCGGCGCAGATGGCAGATGCACCGCACGCGGTGATCCTCGCCGCAGGGCAGGGCACCAGGATGAGGAGCGCCCGGCCCAAGGTTCTCCATCCCCTCGTCGGCAGGCCGATGCTCCTCCACATCGTCGAGGCGGCGCGAGCCGCCACCGGCACGCCCCCGGTGGTGGTGCTCGGCCCCGATCAGCCGGCCGTCCACGAGGCGGTCCAGGGGGTCGCCCGGGTGGTCATCCAGCCCGCGCCGCGCGGGACCGGGGACGCCCTGCGCAGCCTTCCCCCTGAGCTGCGGGACGATGGCCCCGTTGTGGTGCTCTACGGCGACCTCCCCCTGGTCCGCGTCGAGACGATCCTCGGCCTGCTCCGGGCACAGGAGGCGACCGGGGCCGCCTGCGTGCTGCTCTCCGTCCTCCACGGCGATGTCCACGGGCTCGGCCGGGTGGTTCGCGGCAGCGATGGCCGGGTCCAGCGCATCGTCGAGGAGCGCGACCTTCAGGGCGATGGTGTCCCCGTGCCCGACGAGTGCAACGCCGGCGTCTATGTCTTCTCGGGCAGGCAACTCTGGCCAGCCCTCGAGCGCCTCTCCACCGACAACGCCCAGGGCGAGTACTACCTGACCGACGTGATCGCCTTGCTCGCCCCCGCGGTCGAGGGTGTGCTCGTCACCGACCCTGAGGAGGCGCTGGGAGTCAACGACCGTCGCCAGCTCGCCGCCGCCGAGGCGGCGCTGCGCCGCCGCCTCCTGGACGCGCTGATGCTGGACGGTGTGACGGTCGAGGATCCCGCGACCACCTATGTGGACGCGACCGTCAGGGTCGGCGCCGACACCGTCCTCCGGCCGATGACGGTGCTCCGCGGCGCGACCGTGATCGGCCGTGACTGCGAAATCGGTCCGATGGCCCAGATCCGCGACGCGCGCATCGGCGACCGGGTCCGGATCGGCGCCTCGGTGATCGACGGCGCGGAGATCGGAGACGGTGTGGAGATCGGCCATTTCAACCGGGTGAGGCCGGGCAGCGCGCTGGAATCGGGGGTATCTTTGGGAACGCATGCCGAGGTCAAGAACAGCCGGGTCGGCGCGAGGAGCCGCGTCAATCACTTCTCGTGCGTCCTGGACAGCGATGTCGGCGCCGACGTCAACATCGGCGCCGGGACGGTCACTTGCAACTACGACGGTCACGAGAAGCACCGGACCGCGATCGAGGACGGCGCCTTCGTCGGTACCAACAGCAGCCTGGTGGCTCCGGTCCGGATCGGCCGCGGCGCCTACGTCGCCGCCGGCAGCACCGTCACCCGGGATGTTCCGGATGGGGCCCTGGCCGTCGGCCGGGAGCGCCAGCGCAACGTCGAGGGATGGCGAGATCGGAGCCCTCANNGGCGTTGAGCGAGCGGATCGCGCGCGAGATCGACCTCCCGCTCGCCCCCATGGACATCACCCGCTTCGCCGACGGGGAGTTCGACGTCAAGATCCACGAGTCCGTGCGTGGCCACGACGTCTTCCTGATCCAGCCCACGTGCTCGCCGGTCAGCGACAACCTGGTCCAGCTGTTCATCACCCTGGACGCGCTGCGGCGCGCCTCCGCCTCGCGGATCACGGCGGTCATCCCCTACTACGGCTACCAGCGCAAGGAAAAGAAGAGCGCTCCTCGCGATCCCATCTCGGCCAAGCTGATGGCCAACGTCATCGAGCTGGCCGGGGCCAGCCGGGTGATCGCCGTGGACCTCCACGCCGAGGCCATCCAGGGCTTCTTCGACATCCCGGTGGACGCCCTCACCGCCACCAAGATCCTGGCTCGGCGAGTTAGGGAACGCCATGGCAACAACGTGGTGGTGGTCTCCCCCGATACCGGGGGGGCGCTGCGGGCGCGCCGGCTGGGCCGGCTGCTGGACGCCCCGATCGCCATCATCGACAAGCGCCGGCCGCGCGACGATGCGGTCGAGGTCGTCCACGTGGTCGGCGATGTGGCCGGCATGCACGCGGTCATCGTCGACGACCTGATCTCCACCGGTGGCACCCTGGTCAGCGCCAGCGCGGCGCTGATGAGCAAGGGTGCGACCGGGGTCGACGTGGTGGCGACGCACGGGCTGCTGACCGAGGGCGCCCTGCAGCGCCTGCACGATGCGCCCATCGACGAGATCTGCATCACCGACACCATCCCCCTCAACGAGGAGGCGCGCGCCCCCGACGACCATCCCAAGCTCCGGGTGCTCTCGGTGGCCCCCCTGATCGCCGAGGCGATCGTGCGCGTGCATGAGGGGAGGAGCGTCAGCGAGCTGTTCCGATGAGTAGCTCAGACTGGACCGGCGACCATGCCCCTCCGGGCCGCCCGCCGGACCGGGGTCCCTCACGCGACGGCCCGCTTGCCGCTGATCCCTCACCGAGCGGGCCATGACCTGGCTCGCCATCCTGCTCGCCCTCAGTCTGGTCCTCGCCGCCTTCGCCGCAGGCGCCGAGACGGCGCTCACCTCGGTCTCTCGCCTCCGGATGCGCACCCTGGCCGAGGACGGCGACCACCGGGCCAGCCGCGTCGTCCGCCTCCACAACAACCCCAACGGCTACCTCTCGACCATCCTGTCGATCAACACCGTCGCGGTCATCGTGGCCTCGACTGCGACCACCCTGATCGTCGCCGGCCATACTCACGGCGTCGCCCAGGCGCTGAGCACGGTTGCCCTCGCCGTCTTCGTTCTCGTCTTCTGCGAGATCGCCCCCAAGTCGCTGGCGTTGCGGTTCAACGAGCGGCTGGCGCTGCGCCTGGCCGCGCCGGTCCAGTTCCTGACCCGGCTGCTGAGGCCCCTGATCGGGGCGCTGACCCTGGTGTCCCGCCTCCTCCTCCGGCTCTTCACCCACGGCCGCGCCGCCCCGGGCCCGTTCGTCACCGAGGACGAGCTCAAGCTCATCCTCGCCATGGGCGAGCGCGAGGGCGTGGTGGAGCAGGAGGAGCGCCAGATGATCGACGGCATCCTGGAGATGACCGACAAGGCGGTCCACGAGGTGATGGTCCCCCGGGTGGACGTTGTCGGCATCGAGGCCTCGCGCAGCTTGAGCGATCTGATCTCCTTGATCGTCGACCATGGCCACTCCCGGATCCCCCTCTACGAGACGACCATCGATATCGTGGTGGGGGTCGTGTACGCCAAGGACCTGCTCCGTCACGGAGTGCGCAGCGGCGACCCCCGGCCGCTCGCGGCCCTCGCCCGCGAGCCGTACTTCACCCCCGAGAGCAAGCACGTGGGCGAGCTGCTCCGCGAGATGCAGGAGCGCAAGGTGCACATCGCCGTCGTCGTCGACGAGCACGGCGGCACCGCCGGGATCGTCACCTTCGAGGACCTGATCGAGGAGATCGTCGGCCCCATCCGGGACGAGTACGACGTCGCGGAGCGGGAGGACGTCCAGTTCGTGAACGACCGCGAGGTGGTGATCAGCGCTCGCTTCCCGGTCGACGACGTGGCCGAGCTGCTCCACCTCGACGTCGGCGAGACCGAGGCCGACTCCATCGGCGGGCTGGTCTACGAGCGCCTCGGTGAGATCCCCAAGGCAGGGGCTGCGCTTCCCCTGGGTTCCGCCACCCTGACCGTTGACCAGGTGCGCCGGCAGAGCATCCAGACCGTCCGGATCGTGAACCCCGAACCGTTCTCCACCGAGCGCGACGGTGTCAGGCGTGCCCTCACTGGCGAGAGCCCGGGGGCGGGCGACGACCACCCCGTCTGACGGTGCCGCGGTGCTCACACCCGCGTGGTCCCTCCCGCTGGAACCGGTGTGCCGCGTCGCGGGCGCCGCCGGGGCCTGAGATGCCCGGCAGCTTCACGGATGAGGGGATCGTCCTCCGCCGCGTCAATTACGGCGAGGCCGACCGCATCCTGACCGTGCTCACCCGCGGCCACGGCAAGGTGGGGGTGATCGCCCGAGGGGTCCGCAAGGCGGGCAGTCGCATGGCGGCGCAGACAGATCTCTTCGAGCGCAGCCGCATGCAGCTCGCCGAGGGGCGGGGAGAGCTTCTGGTGCTCGCCCAGGCCCAGCGGTCCTCGGGGCCGCCGGCCGGTCTCGCCACCGACGCTCGGCGATCCGCCTGCGCCGCGGTCGTGGCCGAGCTGACCGACCGGGTGCTCGAGGGGCACCTCCCGGACGAGGCCGTCTTTGTCCTGGTCGCGGAGTCCCTGGACGAGCTGGGCGATCCCGAGCGCGACCCGCGCCGGGCCCTGGTGTGGTTTGCGCGCCAGATGATCGACCGGCTCGGCTACGCACCCGAGCTGCAGCGGTGCGTTTCCTGTTCGCGCCCGCTGGCCGAGGAGCCGGCGGCCTTCAGCGCCGCCGGTGGCGGGCTCCTCTGCCCCGACTGCCGGCGCGGGGACCCCGCGGCCATCGACTGCCCGGTGCGGGTCATCAAGGTCTTGCGCGTGGCCGCCGCCGGCGACGCCGCCACCTGGACCCGTCTCCGCCTCGACCACGATGCACTGGCCACCCTGGAGGCGATCATCGAGAGGGAGCTGGAGCATCACCTGGACCGGAGACTCCGCTCCTGGGAGGTGCTCCGAGCCCTCGAAAGGTGAGGGCGGATACACTTGCCGCCCGTGCCCGCCGAATCCGACGACCGCTCCGACACGCCTCCGCCCACCCCGCCCCCAACGGACCTCCTGGAGCGGCTGGTCTCGCTCGGCAAGCAGCGCGGCTTCTTCTTCCCGTCGAGCGAGATCTACGGGGGCATCAACGCTCTCTACGACTACGGTCCCCTCGGCACGCGGCTGCGGCGCAACATCCGCAACCGCTGGTGGCGCTCGATCGTCGAGCTGCGCGACGACATCGTGGGGATCGAGACGTCAATCATCATGAATCCCCAGGTCTGGGTCGCCAGCGGCCACGTCGCGGGCTTCTCGGACCCGCTGGTCGACTGCACCGGGGACTGCCGCAGGCGATGGCGCGCCGATCATCTCCCGGCCGAGCGCGCGGCTCGAGGCAAGGAGCCGGACGCACCCGGCTGCCCCGAGTGCGGCGGGACGCTGACCGCCCCCCGCCAATTCAACCTCATGTTCCGCACCTTCCTCGGCGCGGTGGAGGACAGCTCCGCCCAGGTCTACCTCCGCCCCGAGACCGCCCAGGGGATGTTCGTCGACTTCAAGTCGGTGCTGAACAGCAGCCGCCAGCGGATCCCCTTCGGCATCGCGCAGAACGGCAAGGCCTTCCGCAACGAGATCTCCCCCGGCAATTCCATCTTCCGGACCCGGGAGTTCGAGATGATGGAGCTGGAGTTCTTCTGCGAGCCGGGCACCGATGACCACTGGTTCGAGCACTGGCGTGCCGAGCGCTTCCGCTGGTACCTCGAGGAGTTGGGGGTCCGACGGCCATTCCTCAGGCTCCGGGACCATGAGAAGGACGAGCTGGCCCACTACGCCAAGGCGGCCACCGATGTCGAGTACCTCTATCCCTTCGGCTGGGGGGAGCTGGAGGGGATCGCCAACCGCACCGACTTTGATCTCTCCGCGCACCAGAGGGCGAGTGGGGTCGACCTCAGCTACCTGGACCCCGTGACGGGGAGCAGCTTCCTCCCCTACGTCATCGAGCCGTCCGTGGGGGTCGACCGCATCATGCTCACGGTCCTCATCGACGCCTTCGACGAGGAGGTTGTACGAGGTGAGAGGCGGGTGGTGCTGCGTCTTCACCCGGACGTCGCGCCGGTCCAGGTGGCGGTGCTGCCCCTCTCCAAGAAGGAGGAGCTGACCGTGCCCGCGCGCGGGCTCGAGCACCGGCTGCGGCCCCACTTCGCCACCGATTACGACGAGACGCAGTCGATCGGCCGCCGCTACCGGCGCCAGGATGAGATCGGGACCCCTCTGGCGGTGACCTTCGACTTCGACAGCCTCCAGGACGACGCCGTCACCATCCGCGAGCGCGACGGCATGACCCAGGTGAGGGTGCCCGTCGCCGGCCTGGAGGATGCCCTGCGGGACCAGCTGATCGCCTTCCGGCGGCGCACCGCCGAGAGGGCCGGTTCCGGAGCCTGAGCGGCGATGGCCGGGACCCGCGCCGCCTTCCTGGAGGCCGCCGCGGTGGCACGCCAGGTGGTCGCGTCCCCCGTTGTCGCCGTCCGCTGGGTGGAGCCGAGCGCGCTCTCCGAGATGACCGTCGGGGCCCTGGTCGCCCACCTCGCCCGGGCCGTGACCAACGTCGAGCGGTCGCTGGAGGCCCCCGAGCCGGCCCCGGTCGCGGCGGTGATCTCCGCGGCCGCCTACTTCGCCGCGGTCGGCCCGGACCTCGACTCGCGGATCAACGTCCGGGTCCGCGCGACCTCCGCCGAGGAGGCGATGGTCGGCCACCGGGCGGTGCTCGGGGGGATGGACCGCGGCTTGGACCGCCTCCGCACCCGCCTGGAGGCCGTGCCTGAGGGCCGTCTGGTCACGGTGCGTGACCAGGAGGTGTTGCGTCTCGACGACTACCTGGCGACCCGGATCATCGAGCTGGCCCTCCACACCGACGACCTCTGTGTCAGCGTGGGCCGTGAGACGCCGGAGCTGCCGGGGATCCGAGTGGCGATCCAGGCGCTGGTCGACACCGCCGCGCACCGCCACGGCGAGCTTGCGGTCCTCCGCGCCCTGGCTCGGCGTGAGCGGGATACCGATCAGGTCCTCCGGGTCATCTGACCGCCGGCGGGGTGCGGTCCGGTCCGATACGCGGCCAGACATGATCGCGGCCGGCCCGCGGGGCCGGCCAAGATCTTGGGGGAGGTGCCCCGGTCAGGTCGCCGACGGCGATGCCGAAGGGGAGGCTCCGGAGCCGTGTCCCCCGTGGCCGCCGGGGAACGATCCACCGAAGCCGGTGAAGGTGCCGAAGGGCCCGAAGGGCCAGCCGGGGTAGGTGTCGTTGACCCAGTCGGAGACCCGCGATGACACGTCCGAGGTGAGGGTGCTCGCCTGGGCGGAGGTGATCTTGCCGCTGCTCTCGAGGCTGCTGATCTGGCTGTCGACCGCGGTGGTCACCGCGCTCACGACGGCGCTGGCGTTGACGCTGGGGCTCTGAGCCGCGGCGACGCTCGCCATGCTCTCGCCCTTGGCCAGGTCGGACTCGAGATCGGAGACGGAGACGCCGATCGTGGTTGCCGCCGCCTGGAGGGCGGCCTGCTCACCGGATCCGCCGGACCCGGCAGCGGGGGGGGTGGCCGGACGAGTCTGGTTCACGAAGTTGGTGACCATCTGGGTGACGCTGGCCTGGAGCTTGGTCTCCTGGGCCGAGGTGATCTTGCCGCTCGATGCCAGGCTGTCGATCGCTGTGGTCTCGTCGCCGACCAGGGCGTTGATCACCGCCTGCGCGGTCGTGCCGTTGGCCGTGGCCACCTGGGCGACCGTCTGTCCGGACTGCAGGTCGGTGTCCAGGGTCTGCTCACTGATGCCGATGGTGGTGGCCGCGTCCTGCAGCAGGTTGACCCCGGCGAACCCGTTCGGCCCGCCGAAGCCGCCCCGGAAATGCGCACCCGGGGAGGGGCTGGTTGTCGTGTCCGCGGTACTGGCCGCCGCGACGGCCGTCACCG
Organism: Candidatus Dormiibacterota bacterium; assembly: GCA_003153215.1. Classification (GTDB taxonomy): domain Bacteria; phylum Chloroflexota; class Dormibacteria; order Aeolococcales; family Aeolococcaceae; genus Changshengia. The sequence continues at coordinate 6,727 of PLXL01000153.1, read as the reverse complement.
GGCCGGTTGCCCGCGTGATCAGGAATCCGCCCACTGCGCTGCCCAGGACCAGCCCGCCGACGGCGGTGGTGACGGCGGCGCCCCGGCGCAGTCCGAGAGAGCGCCCGCGCCGGGCGGGTGGCGGGGAGTCATCGAAAGAGTCGGGCGCCGAGTCGTCATCCCCAGGGGACGGCGTCTCGCTGGGAAGGTCTTCGTTCATCACAAACTCCAAGCTGTCGGCGAGGCAGGCCCGGACGCAGACCGGTCGCCAGCCCGCCCCGGGGGAAGCTCGGGTGCGGACAGACACTGACTTGTAGTTGTGGGCGACGCACCGGTCGACTCGGTGACACTGTCGCGGCCCCCGGGCCCGCCCCCTCGGTGGGTACCCGGCGCTCCGCCTACGCGCGCATCCAGCTCCCGCTCATCGGGAGGTGGCAGGCACCGCCGCCCTGCTTCTCGAAGTACTGCTGGTGGTACTCCTCGGCCTCCCAGAAGCGCGGGGCGTCGGTGATCTCGGTGACGATCGGGCGCCGGGAGCGGCTCTGCTCGGCGAGCCGCCCGAGGATGCGCTCGGCCGTCGCCCGCTGTTCGGCATTGCGGACGAAGATCGCGGAACGGTACTGATCGCCGACGTCCGGGCCCTGGCGGTTGAGCTGGGTGGGGTCGTGGACGTCGAAGAGAAAGGCGGTGACCAGGTCCTCGTAGCTGATCAGGGCCGGGTCGTACACCACCTCCACCGCCTCGGCATGTCCGGTGGTGTGGGAGCAGACCTCGCGGTAGGTCGGGTGATCGGTGCGCCCGCCGGCGTAGCCGACTCGGGTCGCGATCACCCCGGGGAGGTGGCGGAAGTCGTCCTCGACGCCCCAGAAGCAGCCGCCCGCGAAGATGGCCATCTCCCGGGTCGCCACCCCCCCCGGCTCGGCCGGTGGGACCAAAGGGGTAAGGGTGTCAGGGCTTGGGGATGTGGTGTCCATGACCCGATTGTCCTACGGCGGACCGCCCCGCCGGCGATCGGCCGGTCGAGGGGACGGTCGGCCCCCGCGCCGGTGATACCCTCGGTCCGCCCTAGCTTCAGCGATGACCAGAGGACCGATTATGCCCGTGACAACGAAGCCCCGAGCCCCCAGGAAGACCAGGACGACCACGAAGTCGGCGCCGGTCGGCCGGACCACCTCGACCCGTGGCGCACGCTCGTCGACCAAAGCGGCTCCCGCTCGGCGTCGCGCGACCAAGTGGGTGTACCTCTTCGAGGAGGGCAACGCCCAGATGCGCGACCTGCTCGGCGGCAAGGGCGCGGGTGTCGCCGAGATGACCCGCGCTGGGCTGCCCGTGCCTCCCGGCTTCACCATCACCACCCAGGCCTGCAACGCCTATTACGAGCGTGACGAGCAGTTCCCCGACGGGATGTGGGAGCAGGTCCTCGTCGCCCTCAAGACGCTGGAGCGCCAGACCCGCAAGGGATTCGGCGACCCGGACAACCCCCTGCTCGTCTCGGTGCGTAGCGGCGCCAAGTTCTCGATGCCGGGAATGATGGACACCGTGCTCAACCTCGGGCTCAACGAGACCACCCTCAAGGGCCTCACCCGCCTCACCGGTGACGAGCGGTTCGCCCTCGACACCCACCGCCGCTTCATCCAGCTCTTCAGCAAGATCGTGCTCGGGATCTCGGGCGACCTCTTCGAGCACGCGCTGGGTGCGGTCAAGACCAAGCACGGCGCCGCCAGCGACGCCGAGCTGAGCGTTGCAGCCCTCCAGGAGGTGATCGCGGATTACCGCGAGATCGTTCGCAACGAGAGCAAGGGCCAGGAGTTCCCCGACGAGCCCCGCGAGCAGCTGCGCGCCGCCATTGGCGCCGTCTTCAGCTCCTGGAACGGCAAGCGTGCGGTCGACTACCGCAACTACAACAAGATCGCGCACGACCTGGGCACCGCGGTCAACGTGCAGTCGATGGTCTTCGGCAACATGGGTGACGATTCCGGCACCGGTGTGGCCTTCACCCGCGACCCGGCGACCGGCGAGAAGGTGCTCTTCGGTGAGTACCTCACCAACGCCCAGGGCGAGGACGTCGTCGCCGGCATCCGCACTCCCAAGCCGATCGCCGCCATGGCCGAGGAGCTGCCGACCGTGTACCGGCAGTTCGAGCGCATCGCGAAGCGGCTGGAGAAGCACTACCGCGACGTGCAAGACATGGAGTTCACCATCGAGCGCGGCAAGCTCTACATGCTCCAGACCCGTGCCGGCAAGCGCACCGCCGAGGCGGCGGTGAAGATCGCCGTCGAGATGGTCCGTGAGCGGCTCATCAGCCGCGAGGAGGCGATCCTGCGGGTGGAGCCGACACAGGTCGACCAGCTGCTCCACACCCGCATCGACCCGAGCGCCAAGGTCGAGGTGCTCGCGACCGGTCTGGCGGCGTCCCCGGGCGCGGCCTACGGCAAGGCGGTCTTCGACGCCGACCGCGCCGAGGCCATGGCCAAGACCGGCGAGAAGGTGATCATGGTCCGGATCGAGACCAACCCGGACGATGTGCACGGGATGATCGCCGCCGAGGGCGTGCTCACCTCGCGCGGCGGCCGCACCTCGCACGCGGCCGTGGTCGCTCGGGGCATGGGCAAACCCTGCGTCGCCGGCGCCGAGACGGTGCTCGTCGACCTCCACAACCGCCGTTTCACCGCGGGTGGGAGGACGGTGTACGAGGGTGAGGAGTTCACCATCGACGGCTCGACAGGCCGTGTCATCGCCGGCAAGGTGCCGACCATCCAGCCCGAGCTGAGCGGGGATCTCGAGCAGATCCTGAGCTGGGCGGACGGGGTCCGCCGCCTCCAGGTCTGGGCCAACGGTGACTACCCCCGTGACGCCGAGCTGGCACGCCGGTTCGGAGCCCAGGGCATCGGCCTCTGCCGGACCGAGCACATGTTCATGGAGCAGTCGCGCCTGCCGATCGTCCAAGCGATGATCCTCGCCAGCTCGACCGAGGAGCGCAAGCGCCAGCTCGACAAGCTGCTTCCCTTCCAGCGCGGCGACTTCTACGGGATCCTCAAGGCGATGGCCGGGCTCCCGGTGGTCATCCGCCTCATCGACCCGCCGCTCCACGAGTTCCTGCCCTCGTTCGAGGATCTCCTCGTCGAGGTGACGCAGGCCGAGACCAGGGGCGACCCCGAGGGCAGCTTCGCGGACAAGCGGACCATGCTCGCCGCGGTGCGCTCACTCCGCGAGCAGAACCCGATGCTGGGGCTGCGCGGCTGCCGGCTCGGCCTCCTCTTCCCCGAGATCATCGAGATGCAGGTGCGGGCGATCATGGAAGCCGCGGTGCAGTTGACCAAGGAGGGGGTCGACGTCCACCCCGAGATCATGATCCCGCTGGTCGGGGCCATCGAGGAGCTGCGGCGGACCAAGGGGTACCTGCAGAAGACCGTGGACGCCGTCCTCGCAGAGGCCGGGATCAAGGTCCCCTATAAGTTCGGCACCATGATCGAGCTGCCGCGGGCGGCGCTCATCGCCGGTGAGATCGCGACCGAGGCCGAGTTCTTCTCCTTCGGGACCAACGACCTCACCCAGACCACCTTCGGCTTCTCCCGCGACGACGCCGAGGGCAAGATCATCATCCCGTACGTCGAGCAGAAGATCCTCCCCAGCAACCCCTTCGAGACCCTCGATCGCGGTGGGGTGGGCCGGCTCATGAACATCGCGGTCATCGAGGGCCGCCAGACCCGCCCCGACCTCACCGTGGGCATCTGCGGTGAGCACGGCGGTGACCCGGCATCGATCGCCATCTGCGAGAAGCTCAATCTCAACTACGTCTCGTGCTCGCCCTACCGGGTGCCCGTGGCACGGCTCGCCGCCGCCCACGCCCGGCTGGCGGCGCGGGATGCGGATCGCTGAGGCTGCCGGGTACGGCAGCTAGGTGACGGTGGCTCGGGGGCGCTCGGCGCCCCCGGGCCTCCACCCGCCGCGGAGGGTGAGCCTGCCCTCCCGCGCTATCCTCGCTGGGCATGACCGAGCGAGTCCGGATTCAGAAGGTCGCCACCCGCGACGGCCGTCCCGTCAATCTCGACGACGGCCACGTCGTGGAGGGGGACGAGCTCGCCGAGCCGACCCCCGGACAGCCGTATGCCATCCGGCGGTCAGTTGTCGAGCATCGCGACGCTCCCGATGTCTTCGCCACCTCGCCGGTGCGGGCGGTGATCACTGAGAAGGGCGGTGCGATAGTGGTGCTCACCGACAACTCGCGCTATCGGGTCGAGGTTGTCGGCCGCTGAGCCGGTGTCGCGCCACCTTCATCCGCCGGCAATTCGCGGCTCTTCCCGGCGCCCGCTCCGGCCTCGCCGGCCCTCTCCCGCAGGACGTCACCCTCTCCTCTTGAGGTGGCCGCCGCGTGAGCACTGACGCCCCAGCCGAGATCAAGGCGCGGCTCGACATCCTCGATGTGATCGGGGGTTACGTCTCCCTGCGCCGCTCCGGCACCCAGCACGTCGGCCTCTGCCCCTTCCACGCCGAGAAGACCCCGAGCTTCTCGGTCAGCCAGCAGCGGCAGGCTTTCTACTGCCACGGCTGCACCGAGGGTGGCGACATCTTCACCTTCGTCCAGAGGATCGAGGGGGTCGACTTCCCCCGCGCCCTGGAGATCCTCGCCGAGCGTGCCGGGGTCGAGCTGGAGAAGAGCCCGCGGGCGGCCGCTCGCGGCGCCGGCCGGCGCCGCTCGCTCGAGCTGAACGACCGCGCTGCCAAGTTCTACGAGTACGTGCTCTGGAGCCTCCCCGCGGGGGCGCCGGGACACCGCCTCCTCGCTGAGCGGGGCGTGGACGAGGCCCTGGCGCGGCGTTTCCGGGTCGGCTTCGCTCCTGCCGCTGGTGCGGCGGGAACCGCTCTGGTGCGCTACCTGGTCGGCAAGGGAGGAGCCGCCGTCTCCGAGCTGGCGGAGGCGGGTCTGGCCGGCCGCAGCGGCCGCGACACCTTTCGCAACCGTCTGGTGTTCCCGATCTCCGATGAGCGCGGCCAGGTCCTCGGCTTCGGTGGCCGGGCCCTCGGCGACGCCGTTCCCAAGTACCTCAACACCCCCGAGACTGGCATCTACCACAAGTCGACGGCCCTCTTCGGCCTCGACCAGGCTCGCCAGGCGCTCCGCGAGCGCCGCGTCGCCGTCGTTGTGGAGGGCTACTTCGACGTGCTCGCCGCCCATGCAGCGGGCGTCGCCCACGTCGTCGCCTCGAGCGGCACGGCGCTGACCCGGGAGCAGGCGCGGATCATCGCCCGGCACGCGGACGAGGTGGTGCTCTGCTTCGACGGCGACGCCGCCGGCCGGCGGGCGGCCGCGCGAGCCGTGGAGCTCTGCGCCGCCGAGCGGCTGCCGGGGCGCATCGCCGTGATGCCGCCGGCGTTCAAGGATCCGGACGAGATGGTCCGGGCCGACCCGGCGGCGTTTGCAGCGCTCATCGCGGGGGCGGCAGCCGAGTGGCAGGTGCTCGTCGAGTGGGCGATCGGCGGGGCCGGCGCCGAGACCGGCGAGCGCCGGGCGGCCGCGGAGCGGGTGGTGGCCGTCCTGGCCGGCATTCCCGAGGCGGCCACACGCGACCTCTATATCCAGGAGGCATCGCGGCGGCTGGAGCTCTCGCCATCAGCACTGGCGGCCGACGTCAGCCGCGCCCCGTCGGGGGGCGGTCGCAGCCCGGTCCGGCTGAGCGCCCCGCCGCCGACCGCTCCGGTGACGGCCGACGCCTCGGATCCAGGTTTGGCGGACGAGGACCCGGGGCATCCTCCGGCCTCGTGGGAGGAATTCCTTGCCACCTATGCCGTCCAGCGGCCCGCGCTGGCNNCCCTGCCCGGCGCCGGCCTGCCTCTCCACACCCTGGGACCGGGCGATCGCCGCCTCGCCGCACGTCTCTCCGTTCACGACCTCCCCGAGCTCCGTGCCGGCGCCGACCCGGTGGCTCTGGAGCGGGCCATGGCCGACTGCGTCGACCGGGTCCGGCGAGCCGCGATCCGGGATCGCACCGGGCGCGAGATCCGTGAGCTCCTCGCAACCCCCGGCCCGGAGGACCCGCAGCGCGACGAGAACGTCGCGGCCCGGGTCCGCGATCTGCTCGCGGAGGAGCGCCGTCCGCCAGGCTGATCGCCGGTCACGGCGTGGCCTCTCCAGGAGGCCCGGCACCGGGAGGACCCCCAGCCGTTGTTACCCTGGGGGGCGCAACGGCGTCCTGACCGGGTCAGGGGGCCGGTCCCGAGCCCGGGGTGCGAGGGAGGCCTGATGGCGACGAAGACGACGGCAGCCAGGAAGAAGGGGTCGCGGGGAGACGCGGCGCCGCGCAGGACCCCGCCCGGAGCCCCATCCAACTCCAGGCCGGCGGCCGCCAAGGGGGCCGGACCGCAGCGGCGGACCGTGGCCGAGAAGGCTGCCACCCCGCGGTCCCGGAGCGGCCCTTCGCCCGCATCGCGAGGCTCGGCCCACCGGGGTCTCTCGCCAGCCTCGAAAGCGCCCGCGGCACCGAGAGCTCGCTCCTCCGCGCCCGCGGAGGTGCGCTCGCGTGCCGCCGCCCCCCGCCCGGCCGCCAAACCGGTCAGGAGCGGTTCCGCCGGCTCCCGACCGCCAGCCGCACCGGGAACCGTGCGGAAGATGGGCGCTGCAGCCGCCTCGAAGCCGGCCACCCGCCGATCCGCTCCGCGCTCGGGCGGCGGCACGAGCGGCCCGCGGCCGCCTGCCACGCGGGCGGCGGGGTCGCGGCCGTCCGACTCCACCTCGCGCAAGCCCGCCTCC
>PLXL01000060.1 GCA_003153215.1 Candidatus Dormiibacterota bacterium | reverse complement strand
GCCTAGCGCCCCACGCGGGGCCACCCGGCGGTGAGCGCGGCCCGCACGGTCATCTCGGCACCGTGACCCTGCAGCTCGGCCACGGACTCGGTGGGGCGGATCACGGTGTCGCGCAGGCTCTGCTTCCAGTGGCCGCGGATGGCGCGCTGGACCTGCACATTGGTCCACCAGACGGGCACCTCGGCGAACTGGTCACGCCGGAAGCGAATGTGCGCGGCCAGGATGCGCCGCCTCACCGGCATCCCGAAGTCGGGGCGGTAGGAGAGCTTGTAGGCGAGGTAAACGATGAGGCAGCCTGCGAGGGCCGCGACACCCGTCGTGAACCCGGTCGAGATCAGGATCAGCGAGGNNTGACGTCGCCGGCGGCCCTTGGGAAGGGAGGGCAGATCCTGGGGCCGGCGCGCCACGGGCGCCACCCGGCCTCCAGCATCATCAGGCCGCGGCGATGACAGGCTCATGCTCCGCCAGTCACGGGTCCGCGACGTGCCGACCCCGATCTCTTGATGCCGCCCGCCCCGTGACGCCGGACAGGCCCCCCTGCGGGGACGGACTCAGTGTCGCGCTGCCCCCATGCCCCCGGTCGCGGCCAGCTCTGCGGCCAGGTCGTCGGCCACGAGACTGCCGGCGAGCTGGGCGACGCCCTCGCCGGTCGACCGGATAGTCGCCAGGTCAGCTACCGCCTTGACCTCGTCCAGAGCGTTGGCGACGGCGACGCCGCATCCGGCCAGGGCGAGCATGGGCACATCGTTCTCGGCGTCGCCCACCGCGACGCACGCCGCGGCGGTCTCGTCGATGTCGAAGAGCGCCGCAGCGAGGCCCGAGGACTTGCTNNGGCCCGAGGCGGCATAGATGGCCCGCCCGAGTGCCAGCGGCTCGACGCCGCGGCGGCGCAGCTCGGGTTCCAGCCGGCTGGAGACCGGGGCACAGAGCAGCCGCTCGGTGCCGGCGGAGGGGTCGACCAGCACCGCTCCGTTCTCGAGCACGAGCCGGTCAAAGACGTCCCACCTGGCGAAGACCATCTCGAGCTGTGGGCGGGTGCGCCCGGTGACCAGGAGCAACCGCCGGCCACTCCGCCGCACTCGCTCCAGTGCCGTCAGGGTGGCCGGAGCGACCACGCCCTCGGTCGCGATGGTTCCATCGAAGTCGCATGCCAGGACGCGGAACCGCACCACGCCATTGTGTCAATCGACGGCGCCGGTCCGACTCCCCGGCGCCCAGGCGCTCGCCGGCAACCCCTCTCCCGAGCGATCAGTGCTCGAAGCTCACCCGGATCTCGGTGCCCTTGCCGATCTGGGACCGGATCTCGAGGCGGCCCTTCTCCAGGTCGGCACGCTCCCGCATCGAGATCATGCCGAGGTGCTTGCCGGAGTCCAGCCGCCCCTCGGCGGCGGCGACATCGAAGCCGACGCCGTCGTCGCGGACGATTGCTGAGACCGCATGCGGCTGGAAGGCGACGACCACCTCCACGTTCTTGGCCCGGGCGTGCTTCCTGGCGTTGTTCATCGCTTCCTGGATGATCCGGAAGAGGGTCGGCTCCAGAGCGCCGGGAAGCCGCGCCTCCTCCCCGATCACCCGCAGGCTGGTGATCATCCCGCTCAATTCGAAATCCTTGGTGAACTTGCGCAGGGTGGGCACCAGGCCGAGGTCGTCGAGAGTCATCGGACGCAGGTCAAAGATCAGCCGCCGCGTCTCGTCCAGGACCCCCCGGACCCCGTCCTTGAAGTCGGCCAGCTCGTTGACGACCAGCTGCGGGTCGCGGCTGATCAGGCGCTCCAGGATCTCTGCCTGGAGGACCAGGTTGGCCATGGACTGAGCGGGCCCGTCGTGCATGTCCCGGGCGATCCGCATCCGCTCTTCCTCGATGATCTGGAAGACCTGGCGGGAAGTGTTGCGGAGCCGGGCGCTGCCTGCGGTCGGAGCGGGGGTGGCGGCGCTCGCCGCCAGGTCGTCCAGGCTCCGGTAGACCTGGCGGAGGAGCTCCTGCTCGCGATGGATGTCGGTCATGCGGGCGGCCGTGTCCCGAGTCCTCTCCTCCAGGGAGGCGAGGTCCGCCCGGGTCGAGGAGACCATCCGGAACTGGGTGTCGATGTCCCCGACGGCGAAGCGCTCGAAGTTCTTGAGGACGTGGCTCCAGGCCACCTCCGCCTCCTCGAGCCGGTCCCGCAACTGGTCGCGCCGGTCGACGGCGTCTGCCTGGCGGGCCTCGAGGCGCAGTGCCACGCCTTCGAGGTCCTCAATCCGCTTGGTGATGAGGAACCGGATGCCAGAGATCGCGGACGGATTGACCGGCCGCCCGGTCTCTGCGGCCACGGTCATGCGGGCAGAAGCGGGCGAAACACTGCGCGGCCATGATACCGGCGGCCCAGGAAGGCGACTGACGCGTGGCAGTGACAATGACGCGCCAGGGCGTGACCGCTTCGCCGGAGCGCCGCGGGCCAGTCCCGAGACCGCCGGCGCCGAGCGCGTCGATCGAGTGGCGAAGCACCTCCCCGAAGCCGCGCCGATGGCACCGTGGCGTCACGACTCGGTGGTCAGGGACGGAGCTCTGGGAAGGCCTCACATCGGGTGTGTGACAAGCCGGTTGCGTCGTCACTCCCCCTTTACACCCCGAGGGTATAACCGGCTCCAGGGCCACCGCCGTCCACCCTCCCGAGGCTCGTGGTGCCGTGGACGGAGACCAATGAGGACGAGAGCGATGAGCGACACGCCGGGGCCGACGCGCATCCTCGTTGCCGAGGATGACCCGGCCCTGCGCCGCCTCGTCGATATGCTCCTGAGCAACCAGGGGTACGACGTCCTGACGGTCAACGACGGCGCCGACGCCCTGGCTGCCGTGGAGAACTGGCCGCCCGACGCGCTGGTCGTCGACGTCATGATGCCCCGCATCTCCGGCCTCACCGTCTGTCGGGAGCTCCGCGCCGACCCGCGCTTCGCCGCGGTGCCGATCATCCTCCTGACCGCCCGGGTCTTCGACGAGGACATTCAGGCGGTGATGGAGCTGGGCGGAATCGAGTTCATGAACAAACCGTTCAACCCGCGCCAGCTGGTGGCCGTGCTGGAAAGCCTCGTCACCGACCCGCTGCCCCGGGCTCACTCGACGGCCATAGTCACCGCTCATCCCGTCGCCCCGGCCCAGGCCGGGGACGGACCGGCTCGGCGCTGAGCCGGGGCGAGCGGGGGTTTGGGCCGATGGGCTCCGGCCTCATCACGGCTGCGCCGGACGCCCCGGGCGGCGGCGGCGCCCCCCCTCCGCGCCCCCTCATGCGGCGCCTGCACGACGCCCTCGACGGGCTGAGCACCCCGGGGGGCCTTCTGGTCGTCGGTGCCCTGCTGATCACCGCCATCGCGGTGACCTCTGCGATCACCGACCCCGACTTCTGGTGGCACCTCCAAACCGGCCAGCTGCTGATCGCCAACCACCTGCATCTGCTCGGCAACGATCCCTACACCTACACCGTCGCCAACCATCACTGGACCCTGCACGAGTGGCTCTTCGAGGCCGGTGTCGCCGCTCTCTACAACATTGGCGGGATGGGCGCGATCGTCCCCGTGCTGAGCCTGCTCACCTGGGTCGGCGTGGTCTTCATCCTGCTGCGGGCGCGCCTCCACACCGGGGACCGGCTCAGCCTGGGCCTCGGTCTGATCGTCGCCGCGCTGGCGGCCAACCCGATCTGGGGACCGCGCGACCAGATGGTCGACTTCACCTTCAGCTGCCTGGTGCTGCTGCTCATCGAGCGGTACCTCCTCCGCGGCGGCCGGGCGCTCTGGTTCCTGCCCCCTCTCTTCCTGTTGTGGAGCAACCTGCACGGCGGCTTCGTCATCGGTCTGGTCTTCGCCGGGCTGATCGTCGCGGCCGAGGCGGTGGGCCTCCGTCTCGGCCTCCCCGACCGGGTTCCACCGCGGAGGATCGCGACCCTGGCCGGGGTCACCGTCCTCTCGACCCTGGTGTCGATGATCAACCCAAACGGGCCCGGGATCCTCATCTACGCCGCCGAGACGCTCGCCTCACCGGCCCAGCAGGCGCTCATCCTCGAGTGGCAGTCGCCGGACTTCCATCAGCTGGAGGTGCGCGGATTCGCGGTGATGCTGGTGAGCCTGCTGGGCTTCCTGATCGTCAACCGCAGGATCCGGGCGCGCGACGCTGTCCTGGTGGCGGCGACCAGCGTGCTCGCCCTCGAATCGGTGCGCAATGTCGCCCTCTTCGTGGCCGCCTCCAGCCCCACCTGGATCGAGCAGCTGAGCCGGCTCCTGGACCGCCTGCGGTCGGACGGGGCGCTGGCGGCGCTGCGCCGGGTGGGCGCTCGGGCGGGATCCCCGGTCGCCGCCGGCGCGGGGGCGCCCCCCCCAGCCGACGCCGGCGGGAACGCGACGTCTCCGGCCGTCCGGCCAACCGCCCGCCCGCTGCCCCCGTTCCGCCTCCGGGTCACCGCCCTGGCGGTGATGACTGCGGCGCTCCTCGGCGGCTGGGTGGCGCTCCGCCTCGTCCCCGCGATGACCACCACCCCCACCACGCTCAGCTACGCGGAGACCTACCCGGTCTGCGCCAGCGCCTGGCTCCGGTCAGCCCCGGGCCACCTGCGGATCTTCAACCAGTACGGGGAGGGCGGGTATCTGGCCTGGAGCCTGGCCGGCACCGGCGACAAGATCTTCATCTTCGGAGACGCTGCCCTGATGGGCGACAGCCTCCTCTACACCTACTCCGACGTGGCCGACGTGACGCCGCAGTGGCAGACCATCCTCCTTCATTACGGCACGCAGATGGTGCTCTTCGACACCGGAAGTGCCCTTGATCATGTGCTCGAGGCGAGCCCCAACTGGGTGATGGTTTACAGCGACCCGCACAACCAGGCCTTTGTCCTGAGGAGCGAGCTGGCCTCCCTGCACCTCCCGCGGCAGCCCGCACCCACCGGGAGCTGCGCCCAGCTGGCCGCCCACGGGAAGGCGATCTCCTCATGACCGAGCTGCCCACCGCAACCGCCCGCGACGGCGCCGGTGCCGGGACGGACGAGCCGCGTCCCGGCTCGCGCGCGGTCAACGTCGCCTGGCTCCTCGGCGGCTTCTGCCTCACCCTCCTCTTCACGGTCCAGCTCTTCCGCTACGGTGACGAGTGGTGGCACATCGCCCTGGGGCGGCTGATCCTGAACCAGGGCATCCCCACGGTCGAACCCTTCAGCTTCGTGGCGACCCAGCACCCCTGGGTGGAGCAGCAGTGGCTCTACGAGGTGGTGGTCGCCACCCTGGTCCGGCTCGGCGGCAACGGCCTCGCCTCGCTGGTCCTGGGACTGGTGGGAGCCCTCGCCCTCCTCGTCGCCGCCCTCGCCGTCCCCCGGCGGGCGCACGTCCCCAAAGGCTGGAGCGCGGCGTCCATGGTCCTCTGCGGCCTCATGGCCGGGATGGCCCTCGGCGTCCGTGCCGAGACAGTGAGCGCCCTCGGCGTGGCGGTGACCCTGCTCATCGTCCAGCGCTGGAGGGACGGCAACCGATGGGCGGTCTGGCTGCTGCCCCCGATGTACCTGCTGTGGGCCAATCTCCACGCCGGCTTCATCGCCGGCCTCGGCGTGCTGGCCTTCACCCTCGTGGTCCACCGAGGCTCCCGGAGCCGGACGGCGCCAGTCGCGGGTGATCTCTCGCTGGCCGTGATCTGCGTGGGCGCCGCCGCCGCCGCGGTGCTCCTCGGCCTGGTCGCCGGCGCCGCGATCCTGGTCCTTCTCTGGGCGGTGTTCCGCCCTGTCCCCATCGACCCGGGCGTCAGCCGGCGGCCTCTCCTCATCGCCTCGGTGGCCGCCGCCGCCCTGACCCTGGTCAACCCGGCGGGCCCGGGCCTCTACGGCTACATCGCTGAGACGGTCAGCAACCCGATCATCTCCCAGCTCGTCTCCGAGTGGCAGTCGCCGAACTTCCACGACATGCTGACCCGGCTGATCGAGGTGGTCGCGGCGCTCCTCGTCCTGGTCTGGCTGCTCGGCCGGCGGCCGCGCGTGCCCGACATCCTGCTCGCCACCGCCGCCTTCCTCTTCACCCTCCAGGCCGTCCGCAACGTCAGCCTCTTCGCGGTGGTGGCGATCCCCCTCCTCTCCGAATACGGCGCGGCAGCCTGGGCGGCGCGCGCCCCAATCGGTCTGCGCCGCCGGCTCGGTACCCGGCTCCCCGGAGCGGTGGCCCTGGTCGCCGCGATCGCGGTGAGCGCCGCCTCCATCGCGGTCATGGCACCCCAGGCATCGGCCGCGTCGGCTGCCCAGTTCGAACAGACCCACGAGCCCGAGACCGCCGCTGACTACGTCGCCGCCAACTTTCCCGGGCAGCGGCTGTTCAGCTCGGACGGCGACGCCGGCTATCTCGCCTACCGCTTCCCCACCGGGCGGGTGGTCTTCGTCTACGAGGAGATCGGAATCTTCGGCACCGGACCGCTCACCGACTACCTCGACATCGCGACCATCTCCGGCCCCTGGAAGACGCTGCTCGCCAAGTACGACCTCCGCCACGCCATCCTCGGCTCCGGCAGCGCCGACGTCTCCGCCCTGCTCGAGCTCGGCTGGACGGTCAACTGCTACGAGGCGCCGAGCGGCCGGGTGGTCATGTCGGCGGGCGGCTCACCGCCCACCTCGCCTCCTCCCCCACCGTCGGACGCGCCGTCCTGCTAGTCAGCCACCGCGGGCGAGGATCCGGGCCGCGATCCGGAATGCCTCTCCGCTCAGCGAGGCGGATCCCTGGCGCCGGGCCTCGTCGCCGATCTGCCGGAGGACAGCCGCCGCCATCTGGCGCTCCTCGGCGGTCCGGGCGGCCAGGGCAGCCTCCTGGGCGTAGGCGAGCGCGACCACCAGGCGCCCCCCCCCCAGGGCGACGGCGGCGAGAGCGCGGAGCGCCGCGCCCCGCAGGGCGTCGTCACCCAGGTCGTCGGCGCTGGCTCGGCAGTCCTCGAGGCATCGCGTGGCCCGGTGCCCCTGGCCGCGCCGCCAGTGGCTGATGCCGAGGTCATGAAGGATCTCGGCTACGCCGTGCGCGTCGAGGCCAGCCTCGCGGAGCGGCATCGCCCGCCGGAGCCGAGCCTCCACGTCGTCCCAGCGCTCCTCCGCGGCCGCCTGCGACGCAAGGGTGACCAGCCCGTCGGCGACCACCTGGACGTGGGGCCCCTCCGGCACCTCCATCGCGCGCTCGAACATCCTCTCCGCTGCGGCGGCGTCTCCGCGGGCGGCGGCCAGACGCCCGAGGTTGGCGGCCGCGGCGGCCCGGGTGTGAGGGTCGCCCCGCTCGAGGGCTTCCTGCCACCGTGCCGCCGCCGTCTTGGCCTCGCCGTTCTCTGCCGCCGCGGAGCCGAGCTCCAGGAGGACCGCACCCAGCACCTCGGGGGGGCTGCCCCCGGAGAGGCGCTGGGCGGAGGCCAGAAAGGCAGCACCGAGCTCCCCGTCGGAACCGGTCACGAGAGCGCGGCCGAGCGCGGCCAACGCCACCGCGCAGGCGCCGGGGTCAGCCGCCGCCCACTGCTCCAGTGCCGACCTGACACTCACCTGCGCCTCGGCCCTCGACCCGTGCATCTCCTCGCAGAGACCGCGCCCCAGCAGGGCGAGGCCGCGCCACGCGGGCGATGCCTCGGCGGCCAGCAGCCGATCAAAAGCCGCGGCGGCACCGGCCCCCTCCACCCGAAGACGGTTCAGCGCAGCCAGGAGCGGGGCCGGCGGCGGAACCCCCTCGGCCGGTGTAACGGGGGGTGATGCCGCATCGTTACCGGAAGCGCTGGTGCCCCCGCCCGAAGCGGACATTAGGCTCATCGACGTGAACCGGAGGATCGGTGCGCCTCGATGAGCGTGACCCCGCAGGTCGCGGTCGGAAACCCGGCCGCGCGCCCGCCAGCCGAATCGGCGCAGGGGACGCCGCACCGGACGCTACCTGACCTTCCGACAGTTCTCGACCGCGACCGCCGTGCCGGCGTGGAGCGGGTCATCGAGCTGGCACGCTGGATTGTGCTGGTCTTCGCCGCCGTCAGCGTGAACTTCCCCGGCGAGACCAGCCCCAACCGCCCCGAGGTCGACCTGCTGCTCGGCGTCTGGGCCATCTTCACCCTGGCAACGACCATCGCTCTCCTGACCAACCACCTGCCAACTCGACGGCTACAGTACGCCATGCTCGCGCTCGACATCGCGATCGCGAGCGGCCTCGTCGACCTGACCGGGGGCTTCAGCTCACAGCTGGGCCTGGTCTTCTACCTGGTCATCATCGCCAGCAGCCTCCGCTTCGGCCTGGGTGGGAGCCTGTTCTGTGCGGCGTCCATCGCGGCGATCTACCTGGGCATCGGGTTCGCGACCGGCGGCCAGCTCGACAGCTCGACCGTCAACCTCTTCGCCGAGCGCCTCTTCCTCTTCATGGTCATCGCGCTGATCAGCGGGCTGATCTCCCGCGAGATGGTCCAGAGCCGGGCTCGCCAGCTCACCCACACCTACGAGCTGGAGGCGGTCGCCTTCAACGAGCTGCGCGAGGTGGACCGCATCAAGAGCGACTTCATGATGCTGGCGTCGCACGAGCTGAGGACCCCGCTCACCAAGATCAAGGCGTGGGTGAGCCTGATGCAGGACGCCGGCGACCGTCTCCCGGTGAGCGCCCGTGACGAGGGCATCCGGGAGCTGCGCTCAGAGTCCGAGCACCTGGCCCGGCTGACCGACAACCTGCTGGCCATAGCCCAGCTCGAGTCCGGGGAGATCCGTCTCAAGACCACCGCCTGCGAGCTGGACTCGGTGATCGGTGACACCATCTCGCACTTCATCGAGTCCGCCGACCGCAGCCGTTTCGCGGTCGACGTCCCTCCCGACGCCTGCCGGGCGATGGCCGACCCCGAACGCCTCTCGCTCACCCTCGCCTGCCTCATCGACAACGCCCTGAAGTTCTCCCCGGAGTCGGAGCAGGTGACGATCTCCACCCGGCGCGACGGGCCCTACGTCCTGGTCGTGGTTCACGACCGGGGCCGGCGCATCCCCGAGGCCGAGGCCGACCGGGTCTTCGCCTCCTTCTACCAGGTGGAGTCCCCGCTGCTCCGGCAGCGCGGCGGCTTCGGAGTGGGCCTCTACCTGGCGCGGCAGCTGGTCGAGCGGATGGGCGGCAGGATCTGGATCGACAACACCCGGGTCCAGGGCAACACCTTCGTCATCGCCCTGCCTGGGCAGCTGTAGGGCGGATCCCGCAGGGGGGGAGCCGCTCCCATCTCGGCCTGGTAAAACCTCGCAACACTCGGGTAACCGAATCAGAGCCTTCGCGATATTAGTGGTAGCGTCGTGGCGAGCACCAAGCCGTCCTAACGCGGAGGCCATTCCAGGGGAACGACAGGATGAGCCCCTTCACGGACTACAGCATTCTCAACCCGGCAGCCTCGCTGGGCGGCCGCACCGGGGTCACCGAGGCGACCGTGCTCGTCGTTGACGACGACCCCTCGATGCACGACATCCTCACCGTCCTCGGGCAGCAGCACGGCTTCAGCATCCAGTTCGCGGAGGATGGCCTGGACGGCGTTCGCCTCGCCGAGTCCAGCGACATCGACCTGATCATCCTCGACCTGACCCTCCCGGGCCTCAGCGGTTTCGACGTCTGCCGGCGCCTCCGCGCCGCCGGTGTCGAGGTCCCGATCGTGATGGTCTCCGCCAGCTCCGACCCGGTGGACGTCGTGGTCGGGTTGGAGATCGGCGCCGACGACTACATCACCAAGCCCTTCGAGGTCAGGGAGCTTGCCGCGCGGATCAATGCCAAGCTCCGCCGCCAGCGGACGACCCAATCCCAGGTCCGGCCCGGGCGCCTGAAGTTTCCCGGTCTGATCGTGGATGTCGGGCGCCACGAGGTGCTGCGCGACGGCAAGCCGGTCACCCTCACCCCCACCGAGTTCGACCTTCTGGCTCTCCTCTCGGCCTCGCCGGGCCGG
The DNA here is from genome assembly GCA_003153215.1 of Candidatus Dormiibacterota bacterium. Lineage (GTDB taxonomy): Bacteria > Chloroflexota > Dormibacteria > Aeolococcales > Aeolococcaceae > Changshengia. Next base: position 11,152 of record PLXL01000060.1, on the reverse strand, counting down.
GTGATCTCGCGCTCCGAGATGATCCAGAAAGTCTGGGGCCAGGGTGCCGATCTCGACCTCCGTTCGGTCGACGCTCACGTGTACCGGCTGCGCCGGAAGATCGAGCCGGAAGGACCGCGTCCCACCTACATCCACGCCGTCCCCGGCATCGGCTACCGCTTCGAGCGGCGCGGTCTCAACGAGCGCCTGGCCAAGGCCCAGGAGGGCACCCCCGAGGCCAACGGCCTCCAGCCGGTCGCGGGCCAGAGCTGATCGCAGTTCCGGCGGGCCCTGGCAGGGCCAGGGGCAGGCCGGGGAGGCTGCACCCGCAGGGTCCGGCCAATTGGGCATCAGAAGAGGTGCCACGAGGTCGGCAGAGGCGGCGCGCGCCACTCCCACCCCCCAGCCCCCACCTGCGCCAGGGTCAGCCGAGACCGCTATGGTGACGGCGGAGAGCGCGACGGTGATGGCCATCGGGCTGCTGGAGCACCCACTGACCCCGCTCGTTGAGCTCAGCCGGCCGAGCGTCCACGAGCTGGTTGGTGAGGAGCGACAGCGTCCTGCCCTGGGGCAGAGCAAAGTCGAGGCAGGGCATGACGTCGCCACTCCAGACGCGGCGCTCAGTCTGGCCGCCGAAGATCGCCACGCTGCGGGTGACCCGGCGCTGGCTGGATCCGCCCACGGAGTACGAGATCCGATACATCTCTCCCGACCGCAACGCGAAGTGGTCCACCGGGTTGGTTTCCGTCTCGCGGAAGCCATCACGGACCAGGCGACGGCGCGGGGTCGTATCGGAGCTGGTGAAGAGAGAGGGTTGTACGGTCATCTTGGTGCGATTATCCGGAGAGCCTCCAACCATCCGACAGATGCCGGGTCGCGAGCGCGTAACGGTCAGGTCGCCATTCGCCGGCCCCGGGCTGCCAGTGCGCGGCCACACCGCTGTCGCAGGCAAGATACGACGGGGCGAATTGGACGCCTGCCGCGACCGGATTCGACCAAGGTACGGTGAGGTGACGTCTGCAGCCCTGGAGGTGAGCATGGGCATCGGGATCGCCTGCGTGTCCGGGAAGGGTGGCGTGGGCAAGACGACCACCGCCATCAACCTGGCGGCGGCTCTCGCCGAACGCGGCCGGCGCGTGCTGACCGTGGACTGCGACCCCCAGTCCAACCTCACGAGCGGCCTGGGGCTGAACCCCTACGAGCTCCGGTCGAGCCTGGGCGACGTGCTCATCGGTCGGGCGACCGCCGGCCAGGCCATCGTCGCCACCGAGTGGGCAAACCTGCATGTCCTCCCCGCGACGCCCGACCTCACCGCGACCGAGGCCGAGCTCCCCTCGGGGCTGCATCGGGAAACCCTGCTGCGCGACGCCCTGGACCGGGACGGGACCTCCGCCGCGTACGACTTCATCCTCTACGACACCCCGCCGAACTTCGGTTTCCACACCATCAACGCCCTGGCCGCCACCGACTACGTGATCATCCCGCTGCAGATGTCCGGTTTCGCCGTCCGCGGGCTCAAGGAGGTGCTGCGGGCGATCAACCTCGCGCGCAGCCGGCTCAACCCAGAGCTGCAGGTGCTCGGCATGGTTCCCACCTTCGTCAACCTCCGCACCAACTTCAGCCAGCAGCTCCTGAGCGGCCTCGCCGACCTGGCCGGGCTCCGCATCTTCCAGACACTGGTCCCTCCGACCGTGAAGCTCCAGGAGACATCCCTGGCCGGTGTCCCCATCGTCGCCTACGCCCCCACCTCGAAGGCCGCNNGCTGGCGCTCCACGCCGGTCCCCTCGCCCGCTGGCTGGCCCCGACCTCACAGTCGCGGCTGGAGCGGATCGCCTGCAGCGACATTGACACCCGGCCGTGGCCCGACCCCCCCGGCGGCGATCTGCTGGCTCTGACCCGCAGCATCCGCCATCGCGGCATCGTGGAACCGCTGCTCCTCCGCCCGGTCGAGGGGTCGCGCTTCCAGGTGGTGCTGGGGGCCCGCCGGCTGGAGGTGGCTCGCCGGCTGGGTCTGACCGAGGTCCCCGCCATCGTCCGGGAGCTCGAAGAGGCGGAGGCCACCCTGGTCGCGGTCTGGAGCGCGCTGCCCCGCCTGCAGCCTGGTCAGATGATCGAGATGGCAGCGCGCCTGATCGCCGCCGGCGTCACCGAGGCGGAGATCGCCCTCCTCCTCGCCAGCGGGGATCCGGAGACCCTGCCCGGGCCGCCACGCGACTGGCCGCTGCGCGCCGACTCGGTGCCACTCCGTTTCTCCGGTTCGATGACGCCGGTGCGCCACCTGCTGGACGCCCTCGGGCTCGAGCGGAGGGCCGCACTCTCGGCGCTGCACGGAGTCGATCCCGCGCGGCTCGCCGGCCCCGTCTGAGAGGATCGTCGCTACCCCAACCGTCACCTGGGATGAATACCGCGTGACCACCCCCAAGCCCAAGCCGGCTGAGCACTCCGAGGAAGAGCTCCTCGAGCAGTGGGACTTCCTGGACCGGCTGGTGGAGAAGCAGGCGGCTCAGCTCCGAGCCGGGATCCAGGACGCCGAGGAGGCGGATGCATCCGCCGCTGGGCTCGCCGAGGTGGACGGCCGGCGCCAGGACCTCGACCGCCTCCGCGCAGAGCTGCGCTCCGCGGAGGCGGCGCGCACAGCGGCCGCCGAGGAAGCCCGCAGGTCCCGAGACGCTCTCAGCGCCCTCACCGCGCTGCAGCAGCAGCGTCTCCCCGAGGAGCAGGCCCTGCGCCAGCGCCACCACGCCCTGGAGCGCGAGGCGTCAGGGTGGAAGGAACGCGCGGAGGCCACCCAACGCGATCTGGCGACCCGCGACGGGCACGCTCGTGCGATGGTGGCAGACCTCACCCGCCGGATCGGAGAGGCGGAGGCGGCCCGCCAGCAGGCGGAGCGAGGGCTCGCCGACGCGATCGCCGCCCTGAACGGCGCTCAGCTCGAGATCGAGAGTCTGCGCGAGCAGCTCGCTGCGGACCAGCGCGGCTTCTGGCGCTTCGGGCGCCGCTGAGGCCAGCCGCTGAGTTCCCTACGCGGAGGCGGTCGCCGCGGGATGCCGCCCCTGGGCCATGGCAATGAACTGCCGGAGGGCAGCCGCAGGCACCGGCCGGGTGGCGACCTCGTGGAGCAGGCTCTTGGCCTCGTCGAGCAGCTGCGGGTCGGGCAGCTCACCCTTCCCTGAGGTGGCCACCACCCATCCCGACGAGAACCAGAGCACGGTCTCAAAGGCCAGCCCGCTCACGATCAGACCGTTGAGCAGCGAGTCGGTGATGCGGGAGAGCGGCCGTTTCGCGTTACTGACAACAATGCCCCGAATTCTCTCCAGCACGCCCAGCTGCTCGGCGAGTCCGACGGTCAGCGCGGCGGCCCGCAGCGAGAGCAGGTCCAGCGCAGTCGGGATGACGATCCGATCGGCCACCGACATAGGGCCCAGCAGCGACGGCTCGTGGGGGTGGGTATCGATCAAGACCACGTCGACATCTTCAAGCACAGGCTCGATAAGTCCGCGAAGCTGCTGCTCGTGCAGGGGCTCGTGGTTGAGGCTACGGTGTCCGGGAACGGTCTTGATGCCGAGCGGGTGATCGACCAGCGCCTCGCGGAGGGTGACGCGGCCGTGAAGAACGTCAGCGATGCTCGTGGTACGCTTGGCCCTCTCGAGAGCGTTGCTCAGACCCCCGGTGGGATCGAGGTCGATGGCGACGACGCGCAGGCCACTGGCTGCCGCGGCTGCCGCCAAGGCGTAGCTGGTGGTCGTCTTGCCAACGCCACCTTTCAGTGACGCGATTGTGATTATTTCGGCAGCCACATACGTAGAATATCTCGGGATGGGAACAGCCGCACCCTTTGTTAAACTCCTGCGACAACTCGCATCAGCCAAAGACGACTATCGGACTGGTGCGCTCGACATCACCTGGGACGGCGGCAGGGCGAGCCTGTTTCTCGTATTCGGACAGCCCAACCACGCGGTCCTCGAGGCGGGCGGTCGCCGCCTGGAGGGAGCGGAGGCCCTGGCGGCACTTGTAACGCAGCTGCCACCCCGCTTCGAGCTCTCCCCATGGCGCAAGGAGATGGTGCGGACTGAGTCGCTCAGTTGCACCCTGGACGAGCTGATGGAACCGTTTGCCCAGTTGGCCGGCGCCGCCTCACCGGGGGACGTGTCCCCGCCTGGCTCGGGCGGGTCGGGAGCCACCGACGGCGGCTCGGCGCCCGAGACCGACTTCGGCCTCGCGGACTTTCCGCTGCTCCCCCTCGGGCCGTCGCTCTGGGCTGACGCTTCGGCAAGCGTCGTCCATCTCGACGTCCTCATCCCCAGCCTGCCGGACACGCTGGTCGTCCTCACCGGGCCCAAGCTGCGCGCGGCGGCCGTCGTCGTCCGCCAGCAGGTCATCGACGCTGTTTGGGTCGACGAGGAGGACCGCATGGTGGGTGAGGCCGCCGCGATGGCCCTGATGGGGGCACGGGACGGCAGCGTCTCCGGCTATCGGCTGGAGACACCCAAGCTCGCCGAGGCCCTGACAATGCTCTGGCGCTGCCGGGCGGTCTTCCGCGAGATGCCCGCCTCCTGGGTCAACGCCGACAGCCTCCTCGAAGACCTCGAGGGGCGCCGCCGCGACAGCGCCATCGTGGTGACCGGCGGCGTCCGCGGGGTGGCCCTGGTGGCCGGCGGGGAGCTGCTCGGTGTGTACTCGGAGACCGACCGGCAACCGGTGGCGTCGCCCGGGAGATTGGCCGAGCTGCTGCGCGACCCGAGGGCGAGGGTCACCCTCCGCCAGAGCCCGGAAGAGCGGCAGATCAATCACTTCCCTGAGACCGCCTACCACGCCTTTGTCGAGGACGCCACCGAGGCGCCGGCACCGCTCTCCGAAGCGCTCGCCGCCATCACGTCGTACGCCCGGCATGCGACCTCCGCGGACATTGCGATAGACCCAACCGGGCCAGCGGCGGCCGCCCAAGAGCCGGAGCTCACGGCCGAGGAGCCCGAGCTCACCGCCGAGGAGACGGGGTTTGCGGTGGAAGAGGCCGAGATAGCCGCCCAAGAGCCCGAGATAGCCGCCCAAGAGCCCGAGTTCGCTGCCGAGGAGCCCGAACTCACGGCCGAGGGACCCCAGTTCGCCGCCGAGGAGCCGGAGCTCTCCTCCGAGGAGCCCGAGCTCTCCGCCGAGGAGCCCCGGTTCGCCGAGGAGCCCGAGGCCGCCGAGGCCGCGGCGAGTGCCGCACAGCCCCCCCCCGCACCGCTCGTGGTGCCGGCCAAGCTGGTGATGCCCGCGGACCTGATGGTCTCCGCCCAGGTCAGGGCTCCGGCAGACCCGGTGGCAGCACAGCCGGCGACCCACCCCCATCCCATGGCCGAATCCGAGCCCGCATCTTTGATGAAGCGGGCGGGCCCCACCGACCTCATCACCTCCTCGGAACGGCCGGCTCCTGCGGAGTGGCGCGCCGCTCCGACCTCGGATCATCCCGAGCCCTCTTCTGAGGCGGCTCCCGTGGCATGGCCCGCGCTCCCGGTCGAGTCGGTCCCCACCGTCCCGGTGGACCTCGGGGGTGCCTCGGGAGACCCGGCGTGGCCCCCCATCCCCCTCACCGACGCCCAGGAGGAGGAGGGCACGCTGACCGCGTGGGGCCAGACGTACAGCCAGGCACCCGCCACCAGCGCCGCCCCCACGTTCCCCGCGCAGTTCCCGCAGTTCGAGTCGTCGCCCGCCCTCGAGGCCCTGGCGGCAGCCGACGCGAGTGCCGATTTCGAAGGGATGAAGGCGGACCTGATCCAGATCGGCTCCCTATGGTTGGGCACGGACGGCGTGGCCCCGGTGGCCGAGATGATCCGCCGGACGCGGCCGTCCATCCAGGATGTGATGGCCACCATCGAGGCGATCAAGCACATCGCGTTGCCCGGTTTCGAGACCTCGGTGGTCCAGGCGATGGCGCGCGAGATGCACTACCACGCCGCCGAGTACCTGAGCGGCCTCTGACGGCCGACCTGGAGGCTCAACCGTGAACTCGGTGCTCAGTGCCATCACCGGGCACGCCGCCATCCTGCTGGCTGTGGTGGCAATCCTCGAGGGGGTGCTCGCCGCATGGCTCTTCCGCCGCAACGACGAAATGCGGATGCAGCTGCGGAGAGCCCGCGATGCCGCCGACGAGGCGGCCCGGACCGCAGCGCTCGCCGCTCCAGGCGGCATCGACCCGGAGATCGTGATCCAACTCATTCGCTCCGGTCAGTCTCCGACGCTCGACGCGGTCCACACCCTCATGGACCAGCGGGAGAGTGCCGATGCTGCCGCGGATGCCGGGGAACCCTAGGCGTCAATCTCCCGGTGGGCGAGCGCGGCGAGCTGCCAGGTGAGCTGGGCAGCCTCCTCGCGCAACCGGTACAGCGTGTCCTCGGTCATTCGGAGCATCTGAACGCTCTGGCGGATAGACCAGCCGGAGCGTTCGGGCGTCGCCCCTCCAGCGAGCCGGCGCGGACGGCTGATGGAGACGGCGGCACGGCGGCCCCATCCGGTGGGTGGGCCACCGCGCGAGCTGGGCATGGTCGCGACCTGGAACTCGTCAGGCGGCTGGGGCGGCGTGGTTGGTCGGGCAGGCGGCCACTCGGCCGTCCCCTCTCCGGGGCCACCGGCTGGCCCCGGAGAGGGGGCGGAGACCCCGGAGAGCTCGAGCGCATCGACCGGCCAGACCATCTGGCCGCTCCCCAGCGCCGCCAGGGCGGTCGCGAGCTCCTCGCCCGTGTCGAAGACGCTGCCCTCGCCGAACCAGTCCTCTCCGAGGAGGTCGTCGGCGGCCGGCGTGGGGAATTCGAGTGGCGGCGTCACCGCACCCGCCTCCCCTCGCAGGCTGGGCTGCCTGGGCTCATGCAGAATTCCCGTGAACGGTGCTGAGGAGCACATGGTAGACGGGGCCGGCCCGGCGGCCAGGAAAAGATCGTGTATCGAATGTGTTGCCTTGCCCTACCATCGGTGAGGACGGGCGAGAATCGCCCTGGGCGGTCCCTCAGCCTGATGGCCGTCCGTGGTGCCCAAGAGGAGTCCCATCTGTGAGCGTCGCCGCCAACTCCCGCCTCGACAACCGCTACATGGAGGCCCTGGGGCCGATTCGGCCGCTGGTCGAGGACGACAGCCTGACCGAGATCATGGTCAATGGTCCGGAGATGGTGTACGTCGAGCGCAAGGGCAAGATCCTGCTCACCGACATCCGCTTCGACGATGAGGCCCATCTCATGCGGGTCATCGACACCATCGTCTCGTCGGTCGGCCGGCGGGTCGACGCCCGGACACCCCTCTGCGACGCCCGGCTCCTGGACGGATCGCGTGTCAACGCCGCCATCCCGCCGGTCGCCCTCGACGGCCCCCTGCTGACCATCCGGAAGTTCTCGAAGGACCCCTACCAGGTTTCCGACCTGATCGGCTTCGGGACCATCACCCAGGAGGGCGCCTCCTTCATCCAGGCGTGTGTCCTGGCCCGGGCCAACATCATCGTCTCCGGTGGCACCGGCACCGGGAAGACGACCCTTCTCAATGTCTGCTCCGGGTTCATCCCAATCGACGAGCGGATCATCACCATCGAGGACGCCGCCGAGCTGCAGCTCCACCAGGAACACGTGTGCCGGATGGAGTCGCGCCCGCCGGACGTCAACGGGGAGGGTCGCGTCAACATCCGCGACCTCGTGGTCAACTCCCTGCGGATGCGCCCCGACCGCATCGTCGTCGGCGAGTGCCGCTCCGGTGAGGCTCTCGACATGCTCCAGGCCATGAACACCGGACACGACGGGTCGATGACGACAATCCACGCCAACAGTCCTCGTGAGACCCTCTCCCGGCTCGAGACCCTGGTCCTCATGGCCGGTCTGGACCTGCCCCTGAAGGCCATCCGCCAGCAGGTGGCCAGCGCCATCAACCTGGTGATCCAGCTGTCGCGCCTCAAGGACGGCTCGCGCAAGATCGTCTCGATCACCGAGGTGGTGGGGATGGAAGGTGACACCATCACCATGCAGGAGATCTTCAAGTTCGAGTCCAGGGGCGCTGATCCCGCGACCGGGAAGATCGTGGGTGACTTCACCTCCACGGGCATCCGCCCGAAGATCATCGACCGGCTCTTCGACATGGGCGTTCCCCTGCCGCCGCGTCTGGCGCAGCTCTTCCCCGATCGGCGCCAGCTTCAGCAGGAAGCTCTGGTGGCGGCAGCGGGCAGGCAGATGGGCAACGGCGCCGCGCAGCCCGCACAGCAGCCGCCGGGATTCGGTGGNNGCGGCCCCGGGGGATCGCGGGGCCGCTGAACGGCGCTCCTCCACCGGGGACTGGGCGCGGCGTGACCCCCTGCCGGCGCGCCCGCGCACCCGGATCCGGCGCCTCAGACCCCCAGGATCTCGAGGATGCGGCGCTCGTCGATCGGGGGGACCATCGGCCTCGCGATCAGGAAACCCTGGCCCTGGGTCACGCCGATCTCCTTCAGGGTGCGCAGCTCAGCGTCGGTCTCGATGCCCTCGGCGACGATCGTCGTCCCGGTCTCGCGGGCAAACGCCACCAGGGCGCAGGAGAGGGCCCGGCGCGGCCGGTCGCCGTCGATCCCCCGGGTCAGCGAGATGTCGAGCTTGATGATGTCCGGGACCAGCAACAGGATGTGGCGAAGGCTCGCGAAGCCCGCTCCCGCGTCGTCGACGGCCACCCGGACACCCGCCTGACGAAGCGGTTGGAGGGCCCGGTTGAGTGCCTCGTAGTCGCTGACCGCGTAGTGCTCGGTCATCTCGATGACGATGCGCTCGAGGGGCACCGCCCCCAGCAGCCGGGCGACATCACGGCGCAGCAGCGTGGACGGCGACAGGTTGAGGGAGAGATAGGAGTCGGTGGGCAGCGCCGGGAGCCCGGCCAGGGACACTGCCAGCGCCGACGCCTCCAGGTCCTCGCGGAGGCCCACGTCGGACGCCTCTTCGAACCACTGCAGAGGCATCCCCGTGTCGAAGCGGGAGAGCGCCTCGACACCGGTGACCCTCCCCCTCGCAAGGTCGACGATCGGCTGATAGACGGGATGGATGCCTCCGTGCTCGATCACCTCCTGGACCCGGGAGAGCACCCGGGCCCGCTTGGCCTCGGCCTCCTCCTTTCCGGCCAGCTGGTCGCTCAGCTCGCGGACCACCGTGCTGGCCACCTCCGCGGAGAAGGCTGATTCGCCACGGAGGACGCGCTGGATGGTCTGGGTGACCTCGTCCGGCATCGATCCCTTGACCAGATATGCGGCCGCGCCGGCGCTCAGCATCTCCAGGATGCTGGCCCGGTCACCGTAGGCAGAGAGGGCGACGATCCGGGTCTGCGGGCTCTCCACGAGGATGCCGCGAGCCGCGCGGGGCCCACCACCTCCCGGCATCTTGACGTCGAGGATGGCCACGTCAGGACGCTCGCGAGCGGCCATCTCCACAGCCTCGATGGCATCGACCGCGACCCCGACAACCTCGAGGCCGTCCTCGGACTCGAGCAGCTCTCGGAGCGCCTCCCGGATGTTGGCGTCATCGTCCGCGATCAGGATCCGGGCGACGACAGGGGGGGTCATGACGCTGAACCGGGGCCGGACCGCGCCCCGACCAGGAGCGGTACCCAAGCGGTCACCGCGGTGCCACGGGGGGCGCCCGACTCGACCCGCAGCCAGCCCCCGGCGACCTCGGTCCGCTGGCGCATGCTGGGCAGGCCGAGGTGGCCGGGTGGGTTGTCGACCGCTGCTCCGAGCCCGGCGCCGTCGTCCGTGATCCGCATCAGACAGCCATCGTCCCGCTCCTCCACGGAGACGCCTATGTGGCTCGCCGAGGCGTGCTTGACCACGTTGGCGATGGCCTCCTGCGCGACCCGATAGAGCGTCACTCTCGCCGCGGTCGTCAGCGCTCCCGGTTCCGAACCCGCGAGGCTGTACTCGATGCCCTCGTCCTGCCGTACCTGAATCAGACGGTCGCGAATCGTGCCGAGCAGATCGCCGTGGTCAAGCCCGGGAGGGCGCAGGTTGAACATCAGACCCCGGAGACGCGAGACCGCAGTCCCCACCATCTGCTCCACGGCATCGAGGGTGCCCCGGGCCGCCTCGTCGTCGACCCGCCGCCGGAGCGTGTGCAGCCGGAGCCCCACGGCGGCCAGGATCTGGAGGGAGTCATCGTGGATGTCGGCGGCGATGGTCCGGCGCTCATCTTCGTGAGCATCGACGAGAAGGCGCATCAGCCGGAGGCGCTCGCCGCTGACTCGATTCAGCTCCTCCAGGCTGCGCGCGAAATCGGCCGCGCTCCGCCGCTGGGCGCAGTAGATGCCGAGATAGTTGCCAAGCCCCGTGAGGTGAGCGGCGTGAGCGTCATCGAAGCCTGCGAAATCCGGTGCGTGGATCTCAATGGCACCGAGAACGCGGTCGCCGTTCTGCACCGGAACGCCCAGGGACTCCCCCACCGGGCCGGCGGGTCCCGCCTCCGAGAAGGACAGCCCCCGACTGCTCATCGCCCTCGTCACGAAGGCGGATGGGAGAGCCTGCGGTGGGGGCNNCCCCCCGGGCGTCGGATTCCCAGAGCCTGACCTCAGTGCCGGCAACGCTCAGTCCGATCTGCTCCAGCGCTCCGAGGAGCGCGACATCTTCATTCGGCGAACCGAGGGCCCGGAGGAACGCGAGCTGGCAGTCCTTCAGGAACTCCGCTCGCCAGCGCTCGGTGACGTCGCTGAACGAGAGGACGGCTCCGGGGACGTCGCCCTCGCGCGGTGTGGCTCTGACCTCGAAATGCACCGGCTGCCCGTCACGCCTACGCAGCTTCACCTGAACGATCGGCCGGCCCAACGTCCGCTCCCCCGATGCCTCGGCGATGATGCCGGCGAGCCGCTCTTCCCGGTCGTCGCCTCCCACGAGGTCGCAGAGGCGCTGGCCGCGTGCCTCCGCCTCCGTCCATCCCAGAATCTGCTCCGCTGCCGGATTCCAGGCGGCCACGCATCCAGCGGGATCGATGGTGATCGCGGCCAGAGATTGGAAGGCGGCCGGCAGCATCTGGTCAGGACCAGGCGCGGCAGCCTCGGCGCGCATCAGCTCCCGGCCGAGCGCCTCCCTCTCGACCGCCGCCCGGACGGCCACGGGAAGGCGTGCCAAGCGGTCGGAGGCGAGGCAGTCGGCCGCACCGCGTTCCACCAGGGCAATCCCGGCGGCTTCGTTCAAGGGGGCGCAAACGACCACCAC
>PLXL01000192.1 GCA_003153215.1 Candidatus Dormiibacterota bacterium | reverse complement strand
CGGGATGCAGGACGGACGGGTCGACCGCCTCCGGGATGAGCGACAGCAACTCCGCTGGCGGCGTCGAACCCTCGGCGCGCAGCTCGTGCTCCCCCCTCACCATCCGGTCGCCCTCCACTCGCCCGGGAGTCTTCAGCGTCCAGATGCCGGGATCGCCCGGCCGGTCGAGGCGGCGCCGGTGGCGGAGGCCAAAGCCCTGCCGCACCAGCTCCAGCTGGTCNNCCGGCGGTCAGATCGCTGAGGTCGGGCAGGACATAGCCGGCGTCCGCGCTGAGCTTGATCTCCCTCTCCACCCCGCCTGACATGCCGCGATTATGCGCGAGCAGCCGCGGGGGCACCGCAGCCCGCCGGGATGTCAGCTCTGCGCCCGGCGCTGGTCGAGCATGGCGAAGAGCCGCTCCGCCACCCGTCCCGGGGTCACCCGGTACGCCTGGTGCTCGTGCTCGTTGGTGATCCACACCTCGCAGTTGCCGAGCAGCCCGGCGGTCTCCATGGCCAGCCCCCGTTCGACGTAGGGGTCGTTCCAGTAGACGGTGCCTACCACCGGGACGCGGCTGGCACGCAGGCGGTCGACGTCGTAGAGGGGCGTCCACGAGACCTCGGTGGCGATCACCTCGGCCGCCTCACGGAACGGACGCAGCGACGCCCGCTCCTCGAACATCCAGGGGAACATCATCTCGCCGGTGAAGCAGGGCGCCGGCAGGGCGTCGAGCCGGTAGCGGGGATCGGCGCCGATCACACGCGCCGCCGCCCACCGGGTCGGCCCGCCCTGCGCGTAGCACGCCTCCTGGAGCAGGGAGTAGATGGGATTGGTCGCCGGCGACATCAACCCGGCGACCTCCTGGTGCACTGCACCGCCGAGCAGCCCCAGCACCTCCAGGTCGTGGGCGGCCCGCTCGACGGCGCCATGCACCTCGGCGGCCCCGTGGGGGTGGCCGAGGCACGTGCCGAGGGTGAGGAACACGCGCGCGGTGAGACGCTCCCCGTGCGCGTCGACGTCGTGCGCGGATTCGAGGTGGTCGACGATCCGGCGCACCCGCTCCGCGTCCTGCGGGAAACGGGCCACGAAGTCCGCGTTGCGCTCGGCCACTCGATCGGCCAGCGCCGCGTAGACGGCGTCGGCGTCGTGGAGCACGGGGGCGAAGCCACCGGTGATGATGACTCCCGTCACGTGCTCCGGAAGGAGTGAGAGATGCGTCAGGCAGCAGAACCCTCCGAAGCTCTGCCCGAAGAGATGCCAGTCCCCATCCTCGCCGAGCAGCACGGAGCGGAACCGGTCGGCGTCGCGCACGATGGAGTCGGCGCGGAAGTGACGGAGGTACGCCGCCAGCTCGCCGGGATCCCTGCGCGGAAGCGCCCGCGCCTCGAGCGGCGTGCTCATGCCGGTGCCGCGCTGGTCGAGGAGGAGCACCCGGTAGCGGGTGAGCAGCTGCTCCAGCCACGCCCCCCGTGACGCCGGGAAGGCGAACTCCATCCCCGGNNCCCGGGCGGCACCAGACGGTCGACGCCGCCCATGTAGTACCTCAAGGGCTCCGGCACGTCGACGCTCCCGTCCTCGCGCTGGTAGGTCTCGAGGACCGCGTCGAGGACGCGGGGGACGGCCAGGCCGCTGCCATTGAGCGTGTGGACGAATCGGGGACGCTCGCCCGCCGCCGGCCGGTAGCGGATGTTGGCCCTGCGCGCCTGGAAGTCCCCGAAGACGCTGCAGGAGGAGACCTCCAGCCAGCGCTGCATCCCCGGTGCCCAGGCCTCGACGTCGTACTTCTTCCACTGGGCGAAACCCATGTCGCCCGTGCACATCGNNAGCCGGATGTATCCGCGGGTGTCCTTGCCGGCCGCCCCCGCCTCGCGGCGCCAGCAGGCGGTGTAGGCCACATGGCAGATGGGGAGGTCGGCGCCATCGAGGATCTCCTCGCGGTAGAGGTTGGTCACCGGCACCTCGGCGGTGGGGACCAGGAAGAGGTCGTCGTCGGTGCGGTAGGCGTCGTCCTCGAACTTGGGCAGCTGGGCGGTGCCGACCATGCACTCGCGTCGCACCAGGTAGGGCGGCAGGATCTCGGTGTAGCCGTGCTCGCGGGTCGCGACGTCGAGCATCCAGGCGATCAGGGCACGCTGCAGCCGGGCGCCCTCGCCGCGCAGGATGGCGAAGCGGGTCCCGCTGATCTTGGCGGCGCGCTCGAAGTCGAAGATGCCGAGCCGGTCCCCCAGCTCGAAGTGGGGGCGCGGCTCGAAGTCGAAGTGCGGGGGCTCGCCCCAGGTGCGAATCGGGACGTTGCCGCTGTCGTCGGNNCCCGACTGCATCCGGGTCTTGAGCTCGGCGAGCTGCGTCCGCTGCTCGTCGGTGGGGGCACCGCGGATGGCGGAGGAGGCGCGGCGGCGCTCGGCCTGGGCCGATTCGACCTCGTTGCGGAGCCGCCGGGCTCGCACGTCGAGCTCGAGGATCTCGTCGACGGGGGCCGCCTCGTGCTTGAGCTCCGCCCCCCGGCGGAAGTGGTCGGGGTCATCGCGCAGGGCCTGGAGAGGGATCACGCGTCAGCCTCCGCGTCGCCGGTCGGACGCATGGTCGGGAACAGCAGCACGTCGCGGATGCCGGGACTGTCGGTGAGCAGCATGACCAAGCGATCGACGCCGATGCCGAGGCCCCCGGCGGGCGGCATGCCGGCCTCGATGGCCTCCAGGAAGTCCTCGTCGAGAGGCTGGGTCTCAGTCGCGCCCCGATCGCGCTGGCGCGCCTGCTCCTCGAAACGCGCGCGCTGGTCGATGGGGTCGTTGAGCTCGCTGAAGGCGTTGGCCAGCTCCCGGCCGGCCACCACCAGCTCGAAGCGCTCCACGAACCGGGGGTTGTCGCGGCACCGGCGGGCCAGCGGGCTGACCTCGGCCGGGTAGTCGAGGACGAAGGTGGGGTCGAAGAGGGTGCGTTCGACCTTCTGCTCGTAGATCTCGTTGAAGACGGTGCCGGGGCCCTGGCCGGGCTGGAGCTCGACCCCCGCCTGGAGGGCCCGCGCCTCCAGGGTGCCGTCGTCCCAGGCCCGGACCGGGTCGAAGCCGCAGACCTCCTCGATCAGCCGGGCCATCGTCTTGGCCCGGAAGGGAGGGGTGAGGTCGAGATCGCGACCGCCGTAGCGGCGGCGCAGCGGGTCGGGGACGGGGGCGTCTCCCGCCGATGGAGC
>PLXL01000222.1 GCA_003153215.1 Candidatus Dormiibacterota bacterium | reverse complement strand
CTAGGCGGTCGTGTCCCGCGGGATCAGGAGGAGGACGGTGTGACGGGGACGCCGTCGACGCTCGTGAGATCGGCCCGCCAGATCAGCCGGTCGTAATCCTGCCACCAGGGGGTGCAGGTGACCAGGGTCAGCTCGTGGCCGCTGGTGGAGGCCAGTTGGGTCACCGCGCTGGGAGCGAGATCCCAGCCCTGGGTGATGGTGTACACGTAGGTCTGGCAGGTCCGGTTCTGGATGGTGACGGTCTCGCCGACCGCCAGCTGGTCGATGTACTGGAAGTCGGGCTCACGGTGGAACGCGATGATCACGTTCCCCTCTCCCCCCGGGGCGGGGCTGCCGTACCAGTGCACCATGGAACGGTCGTCGAGTTGGGTCCAGTTGCCGTTCACCGCGACCGCCGCATACCCGTACTGGGGCAGCCCGGTGAACTCGACGAGCGCATAAGCGTCGGAATCGCTGCCGCCTCCGCCACAGGTGGTGCCCGTCGCTGCGGCCGTCGAAGTCGCCGACGGCTCAGTCGGGGAGGGCGGGCCCGATGCCGATCCAGCCAACCAGCTGTTCACGGCGTTGGCGTTGTTCTGGCCGCGCGCGGCGACCGCCTGCTGCACGGTCACTCGCTGGATGAGGCCCCAGGTGGCGACACCGAGGCCGGCGAGAACCAGCAAGCAGCCCACCACGAGGACGACCCGCCGCCGCTGGAAACGTCGCCACATAGCGCGCCAAGAGTATCAGCCCCGCTGGTGGCCCGCTCATCGCAGCATGAACGGAAGCGCGAAGCGCCACCGCTCTGCGCCCGTCCCCGAGTCATACGCGGTGAGCTCGTCGACCCCCCACGCCTGCGGGCACTCGCCGCAGGTACCGACCACGGCATCGCTTGCGACCAGGACGGTGGCACCGTCCGCGACCACGCCGGAGGCGAAACCGGTAGGGCTCTGGTTAACGCGCGCGGTCCAGTCGANNGCCACCGAGAGGCGCCCGACCCCCGAGGCCCACGCTGGCACTGCCGCGCCCGCCGAGTCGAGCCCGAGACTGGCAGGCCCGCCGGGAGAACCGGCGACCATAGGCGGAAAACAGGACCCAAGGGACAGCGGGGAGGATGCCGGACCCGCGGAACCGGCGAAGCAGACGCTCGCCAGGATGCCGACACAGCCTCCGGCGAGGGCGGTGTGAAGTCTCACCGCGTCCATCATGCGCCCGGCGACCCTCGGGTTCCCAGTTGGTGGACCTGCCGTTGGCGCCTGCTCCAGGTGGCGATCCCCACCGTGGCGCCGTGCCGGGGAAGGGGCTCCCCGATCGCGTCCTCGTTCTCCATCGCGCCGGCGTTGGCCCGGACCCTCAGTGCCAGAGTGCCCGCCAGAGTCGAGCCCGCGCCGCTGCCCGTCCGATGATCTTGTTCTTGGCCCGGCGTGCGAGGCGGTGAGGGTTCCCCGACGCCAGGGTGGAGACGTCGTTGGCTCCGGACAGGTGGTCAGACCAGGGTCGGAGTGGTCACCCGAGTATAGAAGCTTGCGCGATAGGCGTATCTGACCGACTCGCGCCGCCTACCCCGGTTCGGAGCTGGTGGGCGTCTTGCAGCCGTCGCCGAGGGCCGGTTGCGTTACGCGTCAGCTCTAGGTGTAGCTCGCCGGGGCCGCGGGACCAGGGAGGGACCTGGCGGCGCGGCTTCGCGGGACGGCACAGTAAGCTTCCGGCATGACGGCGGCTGCGGCTGAGAGCGTCACCCCGCCGCCTCACGGTGGCCGCCTGATGGCTGATCGCCTCCGCGTTCACGGCGTGCAGGCGCTCTTCACCCTGGTGGGCGGCCACATCCTTGAGTTGCTCGACGGCTGTGCCGATGCCGGCGTCCGGATGGTCGGCATGCGCCACGAGGGCACCGTCACGATGGCGGCCGAGGGCTTCGCGCTCGCCACCGGCCGCCCCGGTGTCGCCGCGGTGACCGCAGGGCCCGGCTTCACCAATGCACTCACGGGGTTCGCCGACGCCGCGGTCGGGAATGCGCCCCTGATCCTGATCGCCGGGCGCACTGCCCTCGAGCGCCGCGGCCGGGGGGCGGTGCAGGACGTCGACCAGGAGGGGATGCTCGCCCCGCTCGCGAAGTGGCGGGCGGTCGCCTACAACGCCCAGACCCTCCAACGTCTCACCGACGAGGCCTTCCATCAGGCGGCGAGCGGGCGCCCCGGTGCCGTGTACCTCGAGGTGCCGCACGACGTCTTCCTGGCCCGGCTGGAGCCGGCTGCGGGACACTGGGGCTTCCCGGCGTCACCGACCCGGCCCGCTGCCTCGCCGCCCGAGCTGGAGCGAGCGCTCGAGGCGCTCAAGGCCGTCTCCCGCCCCGTCGTGCTGGCCGGAGGCGGCAGCTTCTGGTCCGGCGCGGGCGAGGAGATCGCCGCCTTCTGCGCCGCCGCCGAGATCCCGGTGACGACGACGAGCGCCGCGCGCGGCCTGGTCGCCGACTCGCACCCCTGGTGCCTGGGCTCCCTGGTCCACGCGGGCACCGCGGTCGCCTCGGCCGACTGCGTGCTGGTGCTGGGCAGCGCCTTCAACGGCAACCTCGTGTACGGCGGTCCCCCGCTCTTCAACGATGAGCAGCTGCTCATCCAGGTCGACATCGCCGGCGACCAGGTGGGCGGCAACCGGCGGGCGGACATCGCCATCCAGGGGGACGTCCGCGAGGTGGTGGCGCAGATGCGGGAGAGCGGCCTGCGCANNAGGTCGCCGCGTTCGCGCGCGAGGCGTGGAGCGGGGCGTCCACCCTGGTGGCGGACGGGGGTGACACCCTGACGTGGGCGCTCGCGTACGCGGACGCGGAGGGGCCGGGACGGCTGCTCACCACGACCACGGCGCTGGGAACGCTCGGTGTCGGCCTGCCCTTCGCCCTGGCCGCGAAGGTGGCCCGGCCGGAGGAGCCGGTGGTGCTGGTCACCGGCGACGGCGCCTTTGGGCTGAGCGCCATGGAGATGGACACCGCCGCGCGCCATCACCTGCCGGTGATCGTGGTCGTCGCCAACAACAGCGGCTGGGGGGACGTCCGGCACCACCAGCGGGAGGTGTACGGCCGCGAGGTCGCCAGCGCCCTCGCCGACATCCGCTACGACCTCCTCGCCGAGGCCCTCGGCTGTCGCGGCGAGCGCGTCGAGCATCTCGCGGATCTCCAGCCGGCGCTGGAGCGCGCGGCGAGCGCCGGCGGCCCAGCGCTCATCGACGTCCGCACCGACCCCGACGTGCTCTCGGCGCTGCTCCGGGTGATGATGGCGGTCGGCATCATGTAGGCTCGGCGGCCTACACCGGATCAGGCACTCCGCCCGAGAGAGCCTGGGCGACCTGGGCCGCAGCTGCCCGACCCTGGGCGACGCAGTGGGGCACGCCGACACCACGGAAGGCAGCACCGGCAATGGTGAGATTCGGCAGCCCGGCGAGGGCTGCGCTCGCGCCGGCGACTCGCTCGAGGTGACCGACCGTGTACTTGGGCATCTGTCCCATCGAGCGCGCGACTCGAGCCAGGATCGGAGCGCCGTGGACCCCCATCATCAGGGCGAGATCCCGCTTCCCGAGCGCGACCAGCTCGGCGTCCGAGCCAGCCAGCACGGCCGGCGAGTGCGACCCGATGAAGACGCGCAGGAGGACGGTCCCGTCGGGGGCTCGCCCGGCCCACTTCAGTGAGCTCAGCGTGCAGGCATCGATCGCGAGCGGCTCGCCTTTGGCGACGAGAAACCCGTGGCCAGCCGGTGGCTTCGAGAACTGGTCGAGCCGGTAACCGAGCGAGACGACGGCCGTCGAGCCGTGGGTGATCGACCGGACGTGTGCGGCCGCGATGGGGGCGATCGCATCGAGGAGGCCGGCGGTGGCGGGCCCAGGAGACGCGAGAACGACCGCCTCCGGCCGCAGGAGCTCACCGGTGGCGAGGCGGACGTCGAACCCCCCGCGGCGTCCCTCGAGGGCGACGGCCGTCGAATGCATCCGGACATCGACCCCCCGCGAGCGTTCGATCGCCTCCACCAGAGCCCCGCTGAGCTGGCCCATCCCGCCGGCCAGGGTGACGAACGGCGAGCCGCTCCCGCCGACCTTGGCGGCGCGCCCGGAGGCGAGGCTCGCAAGGAGCAAGCTGCGGTGCCGCCGCTCGGCGTCGCGCAGCTGGGGCACGACCGCCATGAGGCTCAGCTCGTCGATCGGGGTGGCGTAGACGCCGCCGAGGAGCGGGCCGGCCAGTCGGTCGACGAGGACGCCCCCGAGCCGCCGGCGGAGGAACGCCCCGACGGAAACATCCCGGTCGAGCCCATCACGCGGAAGGACCAGGTCCATCCCGATCCGCAGCTTCTCGAGCGGCGAGAACATGGCGGTCGTGATGAAGGGACCCAGCCGGGTCGGCAGGACCAGACCCATCGCCTCCGGCAGCTGCACGAACCGTCCTCGGGAGCGGATCCACACCGTCCGCGGCTGGGTCGGCCCGATGAGCGCCTCACCGAGGCCCAGCTCGCGGGCCAGCTCCAGCGCCGCCGGCCGATAGCTGACGAACGAATCAGGGCCGGATTCGACGAGAAACCCATCGATGCTCTCAGTCCGGACCTTGCCGCCGAGCCGGTCCGCCGCCTCGACCAGCGTCGTCGGGATGCCGGCCCGACCGAGAGTGTACGCGGCGGTCAGGCCGGTGATCCCGCCGCCGACGACCAGGACCGTCATGGTTGGCGCGCCTGACTCACTGCTCCGGGGCGCCGGCGGCCGGCGGGACGAACGGGCAGAGCGGATCCGACTCGAGGAAGTCGCCCGTCCAGGTGTACGCTCGAGCCCGCGAACCGCCGCACAGCGGGGCGTACTCGCAGCGGCCGCAACGGCCCTTGTAGGTCGTCACATCGCGGAGGCTCGTGAAGACCGGATGGGTCCGGTAGAGCTCGACGATGTCATCGCTGCGGACGTTCCCGGTCCGAACGGGGAGGAACCCGGAGGGCTGCACGGAACCGTCATAGGCGATGAACATGATCCCGTTGCCGTCGCGGACGCCGAAGCCCCGTCCCACGGAGGTTGCCGCGATCGCCGCCTGATCCAGGCCCTCGGCGAGCATCCGCTTGATGGCGACCCGGCGATAGTGGGTCGCCTCGGTCGTCTTGATCTGGAAGGGCGACGTCTTCGACAGATCGTAGAGCCAGTGATGGAGCCGCTCGGAGTCGACGGGCCCGATCTCCCGGAGAGCGCTGCCTCGCCCCATCGAGATGAGCAGGAAGAGGCTCCAGCGCATGATCCCGAGGGTCTTCATGAGCTCGTACG
>PLXL01000198.1:1651-5204 GCA_003153215.1 Candidatus Dormiibacterota bacterium | reverse complement strand
GGCATGGCCGTCGCCTACGGCCTGCTGACGCTCCAGGAGCGGGGACAGCCCCTCATCGGTCCGGGGACCCCGGTGTACGAGGGGATGGTCGTCGGCATGAACCGCCGTCCCGGGGACCTCGCGGTCAACGTCGCCAAGCAGAAGCAGAAGACCAACATCCGCTCCTCCACCTCGGACTTCACCATCACCCTGACCCCGCCCCGCACGCTCTCCCTGGAGGAGTCGCTCGACTTCATCCAGGACGACGAACTGGTCGAGGTGACCCCGTCCAGCCTCCGACTCCGCAAGCGGGTCCTCAATGCCAACGACCGCAACGCGATCCGCAAACGCGAGGCGCTCAAGGCGTAGCCGGACAGCCGCCTCACCGGGGTCGGGGCGCGGCCTGCGCCGCCGGTGGGCGGACCCGTCGCGGTGGATCGAATGGTCGGTTGGCGTACCGACGGGTCGCGCCGCCTCTCGGACCTCCATCACTCACCGGTCTCCGAGTGCAGGTGATCGCTGGTGTAGTTGCATCAAGGAAAGACGCAGTCCAACGGGTCGGCGGTCCCGAGCTTCGGCCCGGGCGCCACGGTACCCACCGGCGCCACCAGCTGCATCTCCATCAGCTACTGGGACACGATGGCCGGTTCTGCCCCCACCCTCTGCGCCTACTACAACGCCTCGACGGGCTGGGCGTTCCAGACCGCCAGCCTCTACTCCACCGCCAATTGTGTCGTCGCCAACACGGACTTGGTGCAGGTGACGGTCGGCTACCGCTACCAGCCCACCACCCCGCTTCCCGCGACCTTCACGTCGGCGCTGGCGATCAACGCCACCACCGATCTGATCATGGAGAACTGACGCCGCCCCGCCTCACTCAGGGTCGGCGTCAGTTCGTCTGCTCGCACACGGGTCAACGCCCAAGGCGGATCGCCAGTGCGGACGGGAGGGAGGAGGGTTGACGGGGCCCTGCACCTCCTGACATCCGGTCACGGATACGGCGACGGCGGGATGCGTCTCGCCCTCGCCATCGAGGCGCAAGATCGGCCGGTGAGCGCCGCGGACGCCGACGTGGTGGTGGTCGGAGCCGGACCCAGCGGGGTGGCCTCCGCACTGCTGCTGGCCCGTGCGGGTCACCGCACCCTCGTTCTCGACCGGGCGCGCTTCCCCCGGGACAAGGCGTGCGGGGAGGGCCTGATGCCGAGTGGCGTGGCCGTGCTGCGCCGCCTCGGCCTCCTCGACGCCCTGCTCGTGGGCGGGGCACCCCGGCTGCAGTCGGTCACCTACCGCATGCTCGACCAGCCCCTCAGCGCGACGGCCGCGTTTCCACCCCCGCCGGGAGGCGGCCCCGCCTGGGGGCTCGGGGTGAGGCGGCTGCGCTTCGACGCCGTCCTGGCGGAGGCCCTGCGGGTCGAGCCGGGCGTGACCTTCGCCGAGGGCGTGCGCGTGATCAGCCCACAGCGTGACGCCCAGGGTCACGTCACGGGAGTGATCACCGAGGGGTCAGCGATCAGCGCCCGCTTCGTGGTCGCCGCCGACGGGCTGCATTCGCCGCTCCGCGCGGCCGCGGGCTGGACCTCACCGGCACCGCGTGACGGGCGCTACGGTCTCGCCGGTCACTGGCGGGTCGACACCCGCGACATCCACGGCATCACGGTCGGCCTGGCCGGGGATCACGAATGGTACCTGGCGCCGGTCGGGCCGGACGAGCTGCTCGTGTCGGTGCTGGGTGGCCGCCACACCATCGGGGCCATCGTCCGCGACTACGCGCAGTCGGCGCGAGAGGCGCTGCCGCTGCTCGCGGGAGCCGACCCTCTGGGCAGACCGCTCGCCGCCGGGCTCTTCCACCAGCGCCCGCGCCGGGTCGCCGGTGACGGGCTGTTCCTAGTCGGAGATGCGGCCGGTTACGACGACCCCACCACCGGCGAGGGCATCGCGGTCGGGCTCCTGCTGGCCGAGCGCATGGCGGTGCACCTCGACGCCGCGCTCGCCGAGCGGATCTCGCCGGGGGAGGCCGCGACCGCCTATACGCGCGATCACCGCAGGCTCTGGAGGGATCGCCGCCGCCTCACCCGCCTCGCCCTGCTGATGGCCGGCCACCCCCGCGCCAGCCGCCGGGCGATCAGCCGCGCGGCCACCCGGCCGAGGGCGTTGCAGGCCCTCCTCGGGGTCAGCTGCGGCTACTGGGGATTCGGCCGGCTGTCGGCCCGCGACTGGCTTTCCCTGGCCGGGATCTGAGACAAGGGGCGCGCTCAGCGCCCGCGAGCGCGCCCCCTGGTGGGCAGGAAACGGGGAACCCCCGCGAACGCCTCGCGATAGCCGGGCACCAGGTCGAGGAGTGCCTCCTCGGCGCGGATGCGCGGGAAGAGCACGGCGGCGTTGGCGGCGCTCAGCAGCACCGCCTCACCGTAGGCGCCGACGGCCACGGGGAGGCAGGCGAACTCGACGATGACCGCAAGGTAGTTGGGGTGGCGCACCCATCGATACGGGCCACGGGTCACCACCGTCATCTCCTCGGGGACCAATCCCTTCACGTTCCACGCGGGCCCGAGACTCGCGATCACCCAGAGGCGGAGCCCGACCGCCGCCGCCAACCCGGTCAGGNNAGCGTGAAGAGGGCGACATTGGCCGCCACCATGAGCGGGAAGCTGCGCGGCGCGGCCTGCCCGCCCGCACCCGAGCGGCGGAGGTTGCGCGAGGACCAGGCCACCTCGGCGAGGCGCATCGCCCCCAGGCCGGCGACCAGAGCGGACTGGCCGCGGCGGCTCAGCATCGCCATCCCAGCTCCAGCAGCTCGATGGCGAGCCCCGGCCCGAAACCGATGGCGAGCCCGCGCCCGCGCGGCGCCGGGAGCGATCGGGCCAGCTCGGCGAGCACCGCGAGGATGGCGGCGGACGACGTGTTGCCCGTGCGCCGGAGCGTCTCCCACGAGGCCACCGTCTGACTCGCCCTCAGCCCCAGGGAGCGCTCCACCGCCGTGAGGATCGCCGGTCCGCCGGGGTGGACGGCGATGGCGTCCAGCTCGGCAGGCGGCCGATCGCCGAGAAACCCCTTGACCAGCTCCGGAAGCGCGCTTGCCAGCAGGCCCGGCAGCCGGCGGGAGAGCACCACCTGGAGGCCGTCGTCGGCAAGCNNCCTGCCCGGGGTGGCCCCGTGCCCAGTCGCAGGCACGCGCCAGCCCCGCCGCCCCGCCTCCGCAGCCGAAGACGGTGAACGGCATGCGCACCACATCGGCGCGCAACCCGAGGCCGGGGATCAGCATCACGTCGATCCCGGGCAGGACAAAGCCGGTGCAGGAGGCGACCACGAGGAGGCCGATCTCGCCGGCGGCGACACCTGCGTCCGACAGCGCCTGTGCCGCGGCCGCCTCGGCGAGAGCCGGCGCCACCTGGCGATAGGCGGCCGTCTGGGCGGACGGCGTCAGCGGCGTGGCCAGCTCGGCGGGCGGACGGACCAGCCGGCGGCCGACGCAGCTGGATTGCTCCAGAAGAGGACCCAGGTGGCGTGCCAGGTCCGGCCACACGTGGGCGACCACCGCGGCGAGCTCCTCCGGTCCGGCGCCATGGCTCGGGGT